>JAUVXG010000022.1 GCA_030603685.1 Pleomorphomonas sp. | reverse complement strand
CCGATCGGTCGGGACCTCGTGGAGCTGCATGGCCCCACGTGGCGACAATGCCAGTACGCGGTAACCCAAGCCGGCAAGAGCGGTGGCGACGCCAGAGTCCGCGCCGAGCCGTGTGAACGGCACGTTCAGAACGCCGCCGACAGACACGCGGATCGCCTTCCGATAGAGCGGGTCGCATGACGTCGCGTCGAGCACGACCGCTCCGGCGCCAAAGGCGGCGGCGTTGCGGAAAATGCCGCCCATGTTGTCGTGGTTGGCGATACCCACAAGTCCGACCACGACGCGCGGACGCTCCGCCAGCAGTTCGGCAAGCGGAGGGGAGGGCACGCGCCGGCCGAGGCCGAGCAGTCCACGATGGATGGGAAAGCCGACGACCGTATCCATCAACCCTTGGTCGGCGACGAAGATCGGCAAGTCGTCGGCCGGCGACCATGCCAGGGCGGTCTCGATGCGGTTGTGGGCGATCAGAAGGGCTTCCGGCCGAAAGCGCGAGCCCTTCGACAGGAAGACGGCGAGCACGCTTTCCCCTTCGGCAATGAAGGCGTCTCCGTGGGCCTGCCGAAGGTCGCGATCGCGGACGTTCATGAACGGTGCGAGGCGCGGATCGGCGGGGTCGGTGACCGGAATGATCATGGCTTTGTCTTCCGCTTCTTGACGGGGGAACATCGGACACCGTTATTAGCTGAGAGGCCCGGATTCCAGAGGGGCACATCCAAAGGATTGCGATATGTCTCATCAACGACTGATCGGATTGTCCGCGGGCGTTCTCGGCGCCGTCGGCGTGGCGACGCTGGCCGTTGGCGCCCATGCCGTTACCGGCGCCAACCTTGACGTTGCCGGCAGCATTCTTCTGTTTCATGCGGCGGCGCTGCTGGCCCTCGCCAATGCCGGCGATCAGCGTATGAGAGGGCTGTCGGCCCTGTTGTTCGTGGCTGGTTGCCTTCTGTTCTCGGGCGATCTGGTCTTCAAGGCGGCGATGGCGAGAAGCCTGTTTCCCATGGCGGCGCCCTCGGGTGGTATAGCGCTGATCCTGGGCTGGCTGGTGGTTGCCATCGGCTCGCTCATGCCTCGTCGACCCTAGCGCCGTCTTCCCCGGATTCCTGTGGTGCGGCCTTGACTCTTGCGCGGCCAGATGGTCGTGTCCGCCCGAAAACCATTGAGGAAAGCCAACAAATGACCAACGCCTTCGTGTTCCCCGGTCAGGGCAGTCAGGCCATCGGCATGGGCAAGGCTCTAGCCGATCATTACGCCGCCTCGCGGGCGGTGTTCGAGGAGGTGGACGAGGCTCTCGGCGAGAAGCTGTCCGACGTCATCTTCAACGGTCCCGAAGACCATTTGACCCTTACCGCCAACACGCAGCCGGCGCTGATGGCCGTCAGCCTTGCCGCGCTGAGCGCCCTGGAAGCGGAAGGCATCACCATCAAGCAGCATGCCGCCTTCGTTGCCGGTCATTCGCTTGGCGAGTACTCGGCCCTGGCCGCCGCCGGTGCGCTGTCGGTGACCGACGCCGCCCGCCTGCTGCGCGCGCGTGGCAACGCAATGCAAAAAGCCGTGCCGGTGGGCGAGGGCGCCATGGCCGCTCTGCTCGGTCTCGATTTCGAAACGGCGACCGCCGTTGCCAAGGAAGCCGCGCAGGGCGACGTTTGCGAGGCGGCCAATGACAATGCTCCCGGCCAGGTCGTCGTGTCCGGCGCCAAGCTCGCCGTCATTCGTGCCGTCGATATTGCCAAGGCCAAGGGCGCCAAGCGCGCCATGCTGCTCAACGTCTCTGCCCCTTTCCATTGCCGACTGATGCAGCCGGCCGCCGACGCCATGGCCGAGGCCCTGGCCGCGGCGACCATCAACGCGCCGATCGTGCCGATCTTCGCCAATGTCACGGCGGCGCCGACGTCCGATCCCGAGGCGATCCGAAAGCAGCTGGTCGCCCAGGTAACCGGCACCGTACGCTGGCGCGAAAGCGTGTCGGCCATGGCCGGCGCCGGCGTCGACAAGTTTGTGGAAGTCGGTGCGGGTAAGGTGCTGTCCGGACTCATCAAGCGCATTGCGCCGGGCGAGGGCGTGATCGACTTCGGCAAGCCCTCCGACATCACCGACGTCAAGGCGCTGCTCGGCCTGGCCTGATGGGCAAAATTCATGTGGTATGATAGTACCACACGATGTAACCCGTTGTTTTAAAAGAACTGGATGCCGCCCGGTCTGCTTGACATTCGGGCGGCATTTCCATATTGAGAGCGCGACGGCGGCACCCGGCGACGGGAGCCGCCCTGTCGTATCGGCGACGGTGCGGAAGAGAAGACGAACCGGCCGCCTTTCGGGTGGCCCAAACGGAAGACGGTAACGCCCATGACGACCTATACGGCGAAGCCGGCGAACATCGAGAAGAAGTGGGTCTTGATCGACGCCGAAGGCCTCGTGGTCGGCCGCCTCGCGACTGTGATCGCGATGCGCCTCCGCGGCAAGCACAAGGCCACCTACACCCCGCACATGGATGATGGCGACAATGTCATCGTCATCAACGCGGACAAGGTGGTTCTGACGGGCCGCAAGTACACCGACAAGACCTACTACTGGCACACCGGCTATATCGGCGGCATCAAGGAGCGCAAGGCGCGCCAGATCCTCGAAGGTCGCTTCCCCGAGCGCGTGCTCGAGAAGGCCGTCGAGCGCATGATCCCCGAAGGCCCGCTCGGCCGTCGCCAGCTTTCCAACCTCCGCGTCTACGCCGGTGCCGAGCATCCCCATGCCGCCCAGCAGCCGGAAGTCCTCGACGTCAAGTCGATGAACAAGATGAACACGAGGCCTTGATCCATGGCTGAGCTCTCCTCCCTCGCTGAACTCGGCGCTGCCGACGTCGCTCCGGTGGCCGAGGCCCCGGTGCACGTTCAGAAGCTCGACAAGTTCGGCCGCGCCTATGCCACCGGCAAGCGCAAGAACGCCATCGCTCGCGTCTGGGTCAAGCCGGGTTCCGGCAAGATCGTCGTGAACGGCAAGGAGTTCACCGCCTACTTCGGTCGGCCGGTGCTCCAGATGATCGTGCAGCAGCCGATCTACGCCGCTGCCCGCGACGGCCAGTTCGACATCATCGCCACGGTTGCCGGCGGCGGTCTCTCCGGCCAGGCCGGTGCGCTGCGTCACGGTATCTCCAAGGCGCTGACCTACTACGAGCCGGGCCTGCGCGGCGTGCTCAAGAAGCTCGGCTTCCTGACCCGCGACAGCCGCGTCGTCGAGCGCAAGAAGTACGGCAAGCGCAAGGCGCGCCGGAGCTTCCAGTTCTCGAAGCGCTGATCCGGTTTCGGATTTGGAATATGGAAAGGGCGGTGCCATTGGCGCCGCCCTTTTCCTTTTGGGTATTCAGCTTGGAAGGCTGCTGCCGTCAGTCCTTGATCCGCAGCCCCACCGGATCGGGCGGCAGCGGGATGAACTCCGTCTCGCCGGCGATCTCCGGAAAGCGCCGGGCACGCCAGTCGGCCTTGGCCGCCTCGATTCGCTCCTTGGATGACGACACGAAGTTCCAGTAGATGTGGCGCTTCTCGGGGAAGGGCTCACCGCCGATGAGCACCAGACGCGTCGGCTCCGTCGCGGCCAGGATCACCTCGGCGCCGGGGCGGAAGATCACGAGCTGATTGGGCGGGAAGACGCCCTCCTGCCCCTCGATGCCAACGCCGCCGCTGATGACGTAGGCGGCTCGCTCGACGTGATCGGGCGGGACCTGGAAGCGTGCGCCGGTTTCGAGATGGACGTCGGCATACATCAGGTCGGAGTAGACCGGCACCGGAGAACGAACGCCAAAGCCCTCGCCGGCCACCAGGGTCATCCGCATGCCGGTGTCGGAGAAGATGGGAAGCACTGCCTTGTCGTGGTGGCTGAACAGCGGCGCGATCTCCTCGTTCACCTTGGGGAGCGCCACCCAGATCTGGGTTCCGAACAGGTTGCCTCCGGCGGCATGCACCGCAGCGGGAAAGCGCTCCGAATGGACGATGCCGTTTCCGGCCGTCATCCAGTTCACCTCGCCGGCCCGGATCGTTTCCTTATGGCCGGCGCTGTCACGATGGACCATCTCGCCGTCGAACAGATAGGTGAGGGTGGAGAGCCCGATGTGCGGATGTGGCCGCACGTCCTCGGCCTCTCCGGCGCCAAACATGACCGGCCCCATCTGGTCGAAGAAGATGAACGGCCCGACCATGCGGCGCTGCGCCGATGGCAGGGCGCGGCGCACCTTGAAGCCGCCGAGGTCGCGGACGTTCGGAAGAATGATCTCCTCGATGCGGTCGTTGCCGCCCTTGCCGGGAATGCTCATGATCCGTCCTTTCTTGCTGACGGGCAGGATAAGGGCTTCTGCGGACGAGCGGTAGCAGCCGTTTGTTGAACGGTGTTTTCATCTTGAAGGCACTGAGGCCTGCAAGATCAGGCATGATCACCTGAAAGAGGAAATAAAAAAGCAGGGCCGAAGCCCTGCTTTCTAGTTCCGCGTGTCAGCCCATAAAGCCTACAGATAGAAAGACCTCCCAATCCATCCGCCAGCGGCAGCGTTTTCCGCGCCTATATGGGTTTTCCCTCCCAAGACTCAGACCGCGATAACTGGAGGGCATTCTACTTTTGCCTATTTTGACGGCTTCATTTACTGAAGCATTTCGTCTTTTGGCCGTGCCATCCTTATTTATGGCGGGTACCATACACTGCGATTTTTGGTTTGTCATCCATTTGTGCATAGGCTGCATGCTTGTTCGGCATAGGGTGTTTCGTTCGTCGTCCTTACGATCTGGATCGGGAAATATTGCCATATCAATGGGTTGTCGGAGGGTTCTGGAGCGGTTCCGAGTTGGAGCTTCATCCGTGATTTGCCCCATAGACTAAAGTCATAGCGAATGGGGCGCCGCCGCGTTGCTTTCGGGTGATCGGTGACCGATCGGTCTTGTTTTTTCAGGGTCGATGCGCTTTGAGTAGCGCGCTCATCCCAACGCGCGAGAGGATTCCATGCGTCTCAGCCGGTATTTCCTGCCCATTCTCAAAGAGGCGCCCAAGGAGGCGGAGATCGTCTCGCATCGCCTGATGCTGCGTGCCGGCATGATGCGCCAGCAAAACGCCGGCATCTACTCCTGGCTGCCGCTGGGACTAAAGGTCCTGAAGAAGATCGAGGCCATCGTCCGCGAGGAACAGGACCGCTCCGGCGCCGTCGAAATCCTGATGCCGTCGATCCAGCCCGCCGATCTCTGGCGCGAGAGCGGCCGCTACGACGCCTATGGCAAGGAGATGCTGCGCATCGTCGATCGCCACGAGCGCGAGATGCTCTATGGCCCGACTGCCGAGGAGGTCGTCACCGACATCTTCCGGACCTACGTCCGCTCCTATCGCGACCTGCCGCTCAATCTCTACAATATTCAGTGGAAGTTCCGCGACGAGGTGCGCCCCCGCTTTGGCGTGATGCGCGGTCGTGAGTTCCTGATGAAGGATGCCTATTCCTTCGATGTCGATCAGGCGGGTGCGCTGCGCGCCTATCACAAGATGTTCGTCGCCTACCTCCGGACCTACAAGCGGCTCGGCCTCACCGCCATTCCGATGCGCGCCGACACCGGCCCGATCGGCGGCAAGCTCAGCCATGAGTTCATCATTCTCGCCTCGACCGGCGAGAGTGCGGTGTTCTGCGACAAGGACCTCCTGGATTTGCCGGTCCCCGGAGAGGATGTCGATTTCGACGGCGATCTCTCGCCGGTCGTCGACATGTTCACCAGCCGCTACGCCGCCACGGACGAGATGCACGACGAAGCTGCCTTCGCGGCGCTGCCCGAAGACCGACGCGTGTCGGCGCGCGGCATCGAGGTGGGGCACATCTTCTCCTTCGGCACCAAGTATTCCGAGCCGATGGGCGCCAAGGTGGCCATGGCGGACGGCAGCGAGCAGCCGGTAATCATGGGCTCTTACGGCATCGGCGTGTCGCGTCTCATCGGCGCCATCATCGAGGCGAGCCACGACGACGCCGGCATCATCTGGCCGGAGAGCGTCGCGCCCTTCGGTGCCGGCGTGATCAGTCTGCGTCCCGACGATGCGGCCGTGACCGCCGCCTGTGAAGACGCCTACGCGAAGCTCGCCGCTGCCGGCAAGGACCCGCTTTACGATGACACCGCCGCCCGGCCGGGCGCCAAGTTCGCCTCCATGGATCTGATCGGCCTGCCTTGGCAGATCATCATCGGTCCGAAGGGGCTTGCCGATGGCGTCGTGGAGTTGAAGCGCCGCGCCACAGGTGACAAGGAACTGGTGTCGCTGGAGTCGGCGATCGCCCGCGTCACAGAAAAGGCCTGATTGTCGCTGAAGAGGGGCGGTCGCATGCCGCCCCCGCGGCTGCCCGATTCCGTTTGGAAAAAACGGAAAGGACAGCTTGTCGGCGGACGGAATTTGCTAGTCTCACGCGTCGCCGTCCGGTGGCGTCCGAGTCGGCCACCGGTCTTCGCGGCGGTGGTGTGGCGTTCCTAGGTTTGGCCGGCGTTTGGAGGTCTTTGGATGAGCGAGGCGAAAGCGGGGCGGCCCTTCGCCCCCTTCGAGTGGAAACTGGCCGGCCGTTATCTGAGGTCCCGTCGCAAGGAAGCCTTCATTTCGGTGATTGCCGGCTTCTCCTTCGTCGGCATCATGCTGGGCGTCGCCACGCTGATCATCGTCATGGCGGTGATGAACGGTTTTCGCGGCCAGTTGATGGACAAGATCCTCGGCATCAACGGCCACGCCGTGGTCCAGCCCATCGACAGCCCGCTCACCGATTATGCCTCCGTCGCCGATCGCCTTGCCGGCGTCGATGGCGTCAGGCTCGCCATGCCCTTCGTTGAGGGGCAGGTCCTGGCCTCCGGCCCGTCCGGTGCATTTGGCGTTCTGGTGCGCGGCGTGCGCAGCGCCGACCTCCAGAAGTTGCCTCTCGTCTACGATACCGTCCAGGTCGGCTCCTTCGACAAGTTCGACGACGGCGTTGGCATCGCCATCGGTCAGCGGCTCGCCGAGAGTCTCGGTGTCACGGTCGGCGACAAGGTCACGCTTGTCAGCCCCAAGGGTAACGTTACCGCTCTCGGAACGACGCCGCGCGTCAAGGCCTATCCGGTTGCCGCCATCTTCAAGATCGGCATGAGCGAGTACGACGGCACCTTCGTATTCATGCCGATCGCCGAGGCGCAGAAGTATTTCATGATGGAAGACAAGGTCACTGCGATCGACGTCTTCGTCGACAATCCCGACGACATCGGATCCATCAAGGAGAAGCTGACGATCGACGCGGGGCGGCCGGTTCTGATCACCGATTGGCGGCAGCGCAACGTCACATTCTTCTCGGCCCTTGAGGTCGAGCGCAATGTCATGTTCATGATCCTGACGCTGATCGTGCTGGTGGCGGCGCTCAATATCGTTTCCGGCATGACCATGCTGGTCAAGGACAAGAGCCACGACATCGCCATCCTCAGGACGATGGGCGCCAGTCGGGGCGCCATTCTGCGCGTCTTTCTGATCACCGGTTCGGCGATCGGTGTCGCCGGAACCATGGCCGGCTTCGTCCTCGGCCTCGTGGTCTGCCTCAACGTCGAAAAGATCCGGCAGTTTGTCTCCTGGCTGACCTCGACCGAGCTGTTCTCGCCGGAACTCTACTATCTCAGCCAGCTGCCTGCCGACATGCAGATGCACGAGACGGTCACCGTGCTCATCATGGCGCTGGTGCTGTCGTTCGCCGCTACCGTCTATCCTGCCTGGAAGGCGGCCCGTCTCGATCCCGTCGACGCGCTGAGGTACGAGTGATGCCGGCTATCGAAACCCTCATCACCGGCGTCGAAGATCCGGTCCTGAAGCTGGTCGGCATCGAGAAGTCCTACAAGGAAGGCTCGGGCACGCTGCCCATCCTGCGCGGCTGCGACTTCAACCTGTTCGCCGGCGAACTGACGGCACTGGTCGCTCCCTCCGGTGCCGGCAAATCGACGCTGTTGCATATCACCGGTCTTCTGGAGAAGCCCGACGCCGGCGACGTCGTCATCGGAGGCAGGGCCTGCGGCAAGCTCGACGATACGGTCCGCACGCGGCTCCGCCGTACCGAAATCGGCTTCGTCTACCAGTTTCACCATCTTCTGCCGGAGTTCTCCGCCCTTGAGAACCTGATGATTCCGCAGATGATCGCCGGCCTCGACAAGAAGGAAGCCGCCAAGCGGGGCAACGACCTCTTGGCTTATATGCGCCTCGAGAAACGCGGAACTCATCTGCCGTCGCAGCTTTCGGGCGGTGAGCGGCAACGCGTTGCCATCGCTCGCGCCGTTGCCAACGCACCGAAGGTACTGCTGGCCGACGAGCCGACCGGCAATCTCGATCCCAAGACCTCGCACTACGTTTTCGACGCTCTGGCCGCCCTGGTCAGGGCTACCGGCCTCGCAGCGATCATAGCCACGCACAACATGGCGCTGGCCGAGCGCATGGACCGGCGCATTACCCTCGATGAAGGGCGGATCGTCGAACTGGAGTAGTTCGCGATCGCCCGTCGCATTGTTCCTGGAGATCCGGCCATGACGTCCCGCATCACTTACGTCAACGGACGCTATGTTCCGTCCAGGGAAGCCGTCGTCAGCGTCGAGGATCGCGGCAACCAGTTCGCCGACGCGGTCTATGAGGCTTGCCAGATCAAGGACGGAGCCATCATCGACCTTCGTCGTCATCTCGACCGGCTCGACCGATCGCTGGCCGAGCTCAGGATCGCCTCGCCCATGAGCCGGGCGGCCATGACCCACGTTCTGCGCGAAGTCGCCCGACGCAACCGGGTGGAGAACGGCTATGTCTACTGGCAGATCTCCCGAGGGGCCGCGTCGCGCGACCATGCCTTCCCCGTTGGCGTGAACCCGACCTTCACGGCGACGGCGAAGCCGCTCGACGTTGCCGCCGCGGCGCTTCGCTATGAGAAGGGTGTGCCGGTCATCACGCTGCCCGACAACCGCTGGGAGCGGGTGGACATCAAGACCGTCGGCCTTCTGCCCAACGCGCTTGCCAAGCAGGCGGCGCGCGAAGCGGGCGCCTTCGAGGCGATCTTCGTTGACACGGAAGGCTTTGTGACCGAAGGCTCGTCCGCCAACGTCTGGCTGCTCGACGGGGAAGGGCGGCTCGTCACCCGTCCGGCCGATCGCGGCATTCTCCGGGGCATCACCCGCTCGGTACTGATGGACGTGGCGGCTGCCGAAGGCGTGGCGGTGGTGGAGCGGCGTTTCACAGTCGCCGAGATGAAGGCGGCGCGCGAGGTGTTCCTGACGTCGGCGGGTGCGACTCTCTGTCCGGTCGTCAGCGTGGACGGCGAGGCGGTGGCCAACGGCGTTCCCGGAAGCGTTGCAGCCCGTCTGCGGCAGCGCTTTCATGACCTCGCGGAACGCACGCCGATTTGACGGTCGGCATCTCGCTTGGCAAAATTGTCACATCCCAGTCGAAACACGGATAGCACCAGCCCGTCGATGGCGACGCGGGCCCGAAATGGACTGGTAATTTCGGACGCGCCCGGCGTAACCATTAGTTCGGGCGACGCGTGGCGTCGGTGTGGCGTTTGCCCCTCACAAAAAAACGAAGTCGAAAAGGCCGAGAAAAATGGCGGACAAAGCCCAGAACCTTCAGGATACCTTCCTCAATCACGTCCGTAAGAACAAGATTTCGCTGACGATTTTTCTGATTAACGGCGTCAAGCTGCAGGGCGTGGTCACCTGGTTTGATAACTTCTGCGTCCTCTTGCGGCGCGATGGGCATTCCCAGCTCGTCTACAAGCACGCCATCTCCACCATCATGCCGGCTCAGCCTCTGGCCCTTTTCGAGGGTAGCGAGGAACCGAACTGAGTTCGGTTTGTTCCGTAGGTGTCCGCCTGTGGAGGTTCGCCTCTCGGGCGGGCTGTCCACGGAAACCATCGTATTTTGGCCGCCAGCGGCGCGGTTTAGGGAGGCGCAGTGAACGACGAGCAGGATCTTGAAGAGGGTGGCCGTCCTCGCAAGAAGGGTGTCGATCGCATCGAAGAGCCGGCAAGGGCATTGGTCCTTGTCCCGGATTTGCGTCAGCGGGGCGCCAGGGAAGAGGCTGCCGCAACGACTCAGCGCGATCTTGAAGCGCGTCTCGATGAGGCTTCGGGCCTCGCGCAGGCCATCGATCTCGACGTTCATGCAACCATCCCCGTACCGGTCAGCCAACCCAAGCCGGCAACCTTGTTCGGAGCTGGCAAGGTCGAGGAAATCGGCGAGACGGTGAGGGAAGAGGAGATCGACCTTGCCATCGTCGATCACGCCCTGACGCCCATCCAGCAGCGCAACCTGGAGAAGGCCTGGAAGACCAAGGTCATAGACCGAACGGGTCTCATTCTGGAGATCTTTGGCGAACGCGCTCGTACGCGCGAAGGCCGGCTCCAGGTGGAGCTTGCCCACCTCAAGTACCAGAAGTCGCGCCTCGTCCGCTCATGGACTCACCTTGAGCGGCAGCGCGGTGGCTTCGGCTTTCTCGGCGGCCCCGGTGAAACGCAGATCGAGGCGGACCGCCGGCAGCTCCAGGAAAAGATCACCCGCATCGAGGCGGATCTCGAACAGGTGAAGCGCACGCGCGACCTGCATCGACGCCAGCGCCGCAAGGTCCCTCATCCGGTCGTGGCGCTGGTCGGCTACACCAACGCCGGCAAGTCGACACTGTTCAACCGGCTGACCGAAGCGGACGTGTTCGCCAAGGATCTGTTGTTCGCGACGCTCGATCCGACACTGCGTCGCATCAAGCTGCCGCACGGCACCGACGCCATATTGTCCGATACCGTGGGCTTCATTTCAAACCTGCCGACCCATCTCGTCGCGGCGTTCCGGGCGACTCTCGAAGAGGTCATCGAAGCTGCGATCATCCTGCATGTGCGCGACATCTCGCACAAGGACACCGAGGCTCAGGCCAGCGACGTTGCCGAGGTGCTGAAGCAACTCGGCCTCGATCCGTCGGATCGCGACCGGATCATCGAGGTCTGGAACAAGATCGACCTCGTCGACGAGGGGCGGAGAGATGCTCTGCTCGCCCAGGCCAACACCGAGACGCCGGGAGGGCAGGAACGACGCGTGGTCTCGGCGGTCACCGGCGAAGGTCTTCCCGAGTTGCTCGCCGTCATCGAGGCGCGGCTCCTCGGCGGCCGTCCCGTGCACGAGCTGACTCTCGATTCATCGGATGGGGCAGGGCTTGCATGGCTCTATGATCATGGTGAGGTGCTGGAGCGTCACGATGACGAGGACGGCACGCTGCGCCTCACGGTCCGGGTTGCCGACAAGTCGATGACGGCCTTTCACAGACGATATGGCGAGCGGATCCTGCACCCGGTCCCCGAAAACTGATATTTACTGGATAAGTTTATCAACCCGGATGGAATAGTGCGCGTTCATCGGGTTGCCTGAGGTGTCACCGCCGAATCGACAGAAAGTGGAGATTATGAACCTACCGTCCAGGCGAGCCTTTCTCGCCGCGCTTCCCCTTGCTCTCGCCGCTTGCGTTTCCGCCCCTGGAACACCGGCGATGCCGCCGCTGATCGACCCGACCAAGCCGAAGCGTTATCCTCGGCCCTCCGCCGAATACGTGGCAATGTACAGCGAGGTTCAGGACGGCAGGTTCACCGTTCCGGCTGTCGACCTGACGCAGGTCAACCCGGCCTTCCTCCGCCGGGAGGTCAGCTACACCACAGACGAACCGGCCGGAACCATCATCGTCGATACGCCGGCTCGCTATCTCTATCTCGTTCTCGGCAACGGCAGGGCCATGCGCTATGGCATCGGTGTCGGACGCGAGGGGTTTGCCTGGTCCGGCAGTGCGGTCATTCGCCGCAAGGCAAAGTGGCCGTCCTGGCATCCGCCGGTGGAAATGCAGGCGCGCGATCCCAAGGCGCGGAAGTGGGCCGGTGGCATGCCCGGCGGTCCTGACAACCCGCTCGGCGCCCGCGCTCACTATCTTTACAAGGGCAATGTCGACACCCTCTACCGCATTCATGGCACGGTGGAGCCCTGGACGATCGGTAGCAACGTTTCCTCCGGCTGCATTCGCCTCATCAATCAGGATGTCATGGACCTGTTCGAACGCGTGCCGGTCGGCACCGTCGTCAAGGTCTTGGAACGTCCGGCGGCGCCCGCGGTCTGACTCATGCGCCGCCTCGCACCGAATGCGGGGCGGCCGTCCGCAAATCGTCGTAGTGCTGTTTCATCAAGGGTTTGAATTCCTTCGCAGCCGAAATAGGGGGAAGACAAATTAACCTTGCCGCGCCATAGTACCCTTGCGTCGAGCCATCATGGCGAACGGGCGGGCGGGGAAGAAGCGCCGACCGGTTCGTCTCTGGTTCCGTTCCGGGCTGGCAACGCCGGCTGCGCCATCGACGGAACCGGGCCGACGGCGGAGAAGTCGGGAGGACAGCATGATTGACAATTCTCACAATAATCGACGGTTGGCGCGCGAAGCGATGGCGTTCGTGCTGGCCGGTGGGCGGGGCAGCCGTCTCAAGGAACTGACCGACCGCAGGGCCAAGCCCGCGGTCTACTTCGGCGGCAAGAGCCGCATCATCGATTTCGCGCTGTCCAACGCGCTCACCTCGGGCATTCGCCGCATCTCGGTGGCGACCCAGTACAAGGCGCACAGTCTCATCCGGCACCTGCAGTACGGCTGGAACTTCTTCCGTCAGGAACGCAACGAAAGCTTCGACATCCTTCCCGCCTCGCAGCGCGTCGCCGAGGACAAGTGGTATGTCGGAACCGCCGATGCGGTGACGCAGAACATCGACATCATCGAAGCGCACAATATCGAATACATCATCATTCTGGCTGGCGACCACGTCTACAAGCAGGACTACGAGATCATGCTCGATCAGCATGTCTCGTCTGGCGCCGACGTGACAGTCGGCTGCATCGAAGTCCCGCGCATGGAGGCCACGGGCTTCGGCGTGATGGCGATCGACGAGAACGCGCGCATCATCGACTTCGTCGAAAAGCCGGCCGATCCGCCGGCCATGCCCGGTCGCCCGGACCTCGCGCTCGCCTCCATGGGCATTTATGTCTTCAAAACCAGCTTCCTGATCGACCTCCTCCGTCAGGATCAGGACGACCCGAACTCAAGTCACGACTTCGGCAAGGATATCATCCCGGCCATCGTGAAGGGTGGAAAGGCGATCGCCCACAAGTTCTCGGACAGCTGCGTCCGATCGTCATCGGAAGCCGAACCCTACTGGCGCGACGTCGGAACCATCGACGCCTTCTGGGAAGCCAACATCGACCTGACCGACTTCGTGCCGGCTCTCGATCTCTACGACAAGAAGTGGCCGATCTGGACCTATACGGAACTGACGCCGCCTGCCAAGTTCATCCACGACGAAGATGGCCGGCGCGGCGCGGCGACCAGTTCGCTGGTATCGGGTGGCTGCATCATATCCGGCGCCCGCGTCGACAAGTCCTTGTTGTTCACTGGCGTGCATGCCCATTCCTACTCGGAAGTGGAGCATTGCGTCGTCCTTCCTTACGTTTCTGTCTGCCGGGGTGCCCGCCTGACCAAGTGCGTCGTCGACAAGGGGGTGATCATTCCGAACGGTCTCGTCGTGGGCGAGGATCCGGAGCTGGATGCCAGCCGCTTCCGTCGCAGCGAAGGTGGCGTCTGCCTGATCACCCAGGACATGATCGATCGACTGAAGCTCTGATCGCGGCGTTGAAAACAACTCGGGGGCGTGGCAAAACCCGCACCCGATCCGATCTCGGGGATGGCGTCGCCGCCGGCACATAGCCGAAGGCGGCGCCTCCTTGCGAAAAGGATCGGCCGAAATCCACTCCGCCTTGCGCGGACATGATCGGGCATCGCTCGGGCTGGCGCTCGGTGTTCCTGTCCCGGATTTCTCATCCCAGCCAAGGGCATGAGAAAATCGTGATGACTTCAACGAGCGGATGCGTCAGCATCTTGGCGAGTTGGCATAACCTGTCGGGGTGATCAAGTGCGCGTCCTATTCGTTGCCTCCGAATGCTATCCGCTGATCAAGACGGGCGGCCTCGCCGATGTCGCCGGCGCGCTGCCGCTGGCACTCGCCGGCCTGGGGTGTGACGTCCGAGTGCTGATGCCCGCCTATCCCGGAGTGGTCGGCCACCTTCAAGGCGTTGAGGAAGTTGCCGTCTATCCGGATGTTTTCGGCGGCCCAGGCCGCCTGCTGGCGGGCGAGACGGCGGACGGTCTCAAAGTGCTGGCGCTTGATGCCGGCCATCTCTATGACCGCCCCGGCAATCCCTATCTGGGGCCGGATGGCAACGACTGGTGGGACAACACCCGCCGCTTCGCCGCGCTGTCGGCGATTGGCGCCGCGGTCGGCCGTTCGGGTGTTGGCGACTGGAAGCCGGCCGTCGTTCATTGCCATGACTGGCAGGCCGGTCTCGTGGCCCCCTATCTTCTGGCTGGCCCGGCCGAGGGACGGCCGAAGACCGTGTTCACCATTCACAACGTTGCCTTCCAGGGCATTTGCGGTCGCGCCGATTTCGACACCTTCGGATTGCCGTCGAGCTTCTACACGCCGGCCGGCCTCGAGTATTATGGCTACTGCTCGTTCCTGAAAGGCGGGCTGGTATTTTCTGACCGGCTGACGACCGTCAGCCCCACCTATGCGCGCGAGCTGCGTACGCAGGAGTTCGGCTTCGGCATGGAAGGCGTGCTCAACGAGCGCGCCAACGTGCTGAGCGGCATCGTCAACGGGATCGACACGAAGAGTTGGGATCCGGCGACCGATCCGCTGATCGCTTCCAACTACAGCGCGCGCAAAATGGCCGGCAAGGCAGTGTGCAAGACGGAGCTGCAAACCCGCATGGGATTGCGCGTCGATCCGGATGCGCCGCTGATGATCGTGGTGAGCCGCCTCACCGGCCAGAAGGGCTTGGACATGCTGCTGCCCAACCTGGATGGCATCCTGCGCCGTGGCGGGCAGCTGGCCATCCTCGGAGCCGGCGATCAGAGCATGGAGCGCGCCTTCGTCGACGCGGCCGCCGCTAATCCGGGCGCCGTCGCCGTTCATATCGGCTACAGCGAACCGCTCAGTCACGCCATGCAGGCCGGCGCCGACGCGATCCTCGTCCCGTCACGCTTCGAGCCCTGCGGTCTCACGCAGCTTTATGGCCTTCGCTATGGCACCATTCCTGTGGTGGCGCGGACGGGCGGCCTCGCCGATACGGTCATCGACGCCAACGACGCTTCGGTGCGGGCGGGAACGGCAACCGGCATCCAGTTTGCCCCGGTTTCTGCCGGTGGTCTTGGGTTCGCCATCGAGCGCCTGTTCGATCTCTTCCACAACAAGAAGGTCTGGCGAGCGCTGCAGTCGCGGGCAATGGCCCATCCCGTTGGCTGGGAAGACTCGGCGCCCGACTATGTCGCGCTCTACCGCGAGCTGACGACCGAGGGTGTCTGAGGTCCCATGACGGTCACGATCCGGTCCGGGCGGCCGTATCCCCTTGGTGCGCAGTTCGACGGGGATGGCGTCAATTTCGCCATCTTCTCGGCCAATGCGACGCGCGTCGACGTCTGCCTGTTCGAGCCGCTCACCGGTTTCGAGCATGCGCGCCTGACGCTGCCCGAGTGTACCGATGAGGTCTTTCACGGCTATGTTTCCGGCATCGGCATCGGCACCGCCTATGGCTTCCGCGTTCATGGCCCCTATGACCCGGAGCGCGGGCATCGGTTCAATCCGCACAAGCTGGTGATCGATCCCTATGCCAAGGTCCTGACCGGACGGTTGCGCTCGAACGATCTCATGGCCGGCTATCAGCCGGTGACGCTGGACGATGCCAGCTTCGACACCCGCGACAGCGCCCGTGTCGTGCCGAAGGCGCTGGTCACGGACTCCAAGGTGCCGCCCTGCGTCAGCTTCCGGCCGGAACGTCCCTGGCGCGACACGGTCATCTATGAGGCCCACGTTCGCGGCCTCACCATGCAGATGCCGCGGCTGCCTCGCGCCAAGGCCGGTACCTACGAAGGACTTGGCGCGCCGGAGACCATCGAGCACCTCACCAGGCTCGGCATAACCGCGATCGAGCTGATGCCCATCCAGGCCTTCGTCGACGACGGTTTTCTGACCCGCAAGGGGCTGGTCAACTACTGGGGCTACTCGCCGCTCTGCTACTTCGCGCCGGAACCGCGTTACGATCATGGCGCTCGGGACGTCTCGGTCATCGATCGCGTGCGCGACATGGTGCGCGCGTTGCACGAGGCGGGCATCGAGGTGCTTCTCGACGTCGTCTACAATCACACCGGCGAAGTCGATCAGTTCGGACCGACCTTGAGCTTTCGCGGCATCGACAACGCCAGTTACTATCGGCTCAACCCCGATCGTCCGCGCTGGTACATCAATGACACCGGCACCGGCAACACTCTGAACGCCGGGCATCCGCGCGTAACCCAGATGATTCTCGACTCGCTTCGCTACTGGGTCGAGGCGATCGGCGTCGACGGTTTCCGTTTCGATCTCGCCACCTCGGTGGGGCGCGAACCGCAAGGCTTCGACCCCGAGGGGCGCTTCCTGACGGCCCTGCGACAGGACCCGCTGTTGTCGACCGTGAAGCTGATCGCCGAGCCTTGGGACATAGGGCCGGGCGGCTACCAGCTCGGTAATTTCCCGCCGGGCTTCTCCGAGTGGAACGACCGCTTTCGCGATACGGTGCGCGCCTTTTGGCGCGGCGACGAACTGGTGGCCCCGGAGCTGGCGGCGCGGTTGCTGGGATCGCCCGATCGCTTCGATCGTTCCAATCGTCGTCCGTCGGCCTCCGTCAACTTCATCACCGCGCATGACGGTTTCACGCTGAGAGACCTGGTTTCTTATGCGGCCAAGCATAACGAGGCCAACCTCGAGGACAACAGGGACGGCCATTCCGACAATCATTCCGCCAACTACGGAACCGAAGGCCCTTCGACCGATCCGGTCATCATCGCCACGCGCAAGCGGCAGATGCGCAACATGCTTGCCACGCTGCTTCTGTCGCAGGGGACGCCGATGCTGCTGGCCGGTGACGAGCTGGCCAACAGCCAGTTCGGCAACAACAATGCCTATTGTCAGGACAATCCGGTCGGCTGGGTGACATGGAACCAGGCCGATGATGCGGAACTGGCAAACTTCGTGGCTTACGTCGTCCGCCTGCGGCAATCCCACCCGGTGTTCCGGCAGACGCGCTTCCTGCACGGCACGCCGCGGCCGCAAGACAAGCTGTCCGACGTTGAGTGGATCGCTGTTTCAGGCCGCCCCATGACGGGCAGTGATTGGAACAGCCGCGAATGCAAGGCGTTTGGCGTATTGTTGCGCGACTCGGCGCTGCCACACGTCGAGGCGGATGGCGAGGCCGTCTACCTCATGCTCAACGCTCATCGCGCCAACCGACGGTTCCACCTGCCGCCGACGCGCGCTGAGCACAGCTGGAAGCCGATCCTGACGTCCGACATGCCAACCGGACGTCCCGCCGCCGCAACGCCGCGTCGCGCCTGGCAGGCGGTCGAGGTGCCCGGGCGCACCTTCCTCGCTTTCGTCGAGGTAAAGGCCTGAGAAATTGATATAGGATGACATTGCCTCTCGGGGAGTGACAGGGAATGCAGATCAAGACAATCGCCACCAAGCCGATCGACGGCCAGAAGCCGGGCACCTCCGGCCTCCGCAAGAAGACCCGCGTCTTCATGCAGCCGGGCTATCTCGAAAACTACGTCGAAGCGATCTTCGCCGGGGTCGGCGGCGTTACCGGCAAGGTGCTGGTGATCGGTGGCGACGGCCGGTTCTTCAACGACAAGGCCATCCAGACCATCATCAAGATGGCGGCCGCTCACGGCGCCCGGAAGCTTGTGATCGGCAAGGGTGGCCTGTTCTCGACGCCGGCCGCCTCCAATGTCATTCGCAAGCTCGGCGCCTTTGGCGGCATCGTTCTGTCGGCCAGCCACAACCCTGGCGGCGCAGACGGAGACTTCGGCATCAAGTTCAACGGCTCGAACGGTGGGCCGGCGCCTGAGAACGTCACCGACGCCATCTTCGCGGCGACCAAGACCATCACCGAGTACCGTGTCGCCGACATCCCTGACATCGATCTCGACCGTCTTGGTGTCTCCAAGGCCGGTGAGACCGAGATCGAAGTGGTCGATCCGGTCGCCGACTACGTCGAGCTGATGGAAAAGCTGTTCGATTTCGACAAGATCGCCGCGATGATCAAGTCCGGCTTCACCCTGCGTTTCGACGCCATGCATGCGGCCACCGGGCCCTACGCCAAGGCGACTCTCGAAGGCAAGCTGGGTGCCGCGCCCGGCAGCGTCGTCAATGCGGTGCCGCTGCCCGATTTCGGCGGCGGGCATCCCGATCCGAACCCGATTTACGCCAAGGAACTCTACGACTTCATGGCGTCGCCCGAGGCGACCGACTTCGGTGCGGCTTCGGATGGCGATGGTGACCGCAATATCGTCATCGGCCGAGGCGCCGTCGTGACGCCGTCCGACAGCCTGGCGCTGCTGGCTGCCAACGCGCATCTCGCCAAGGGCTACGCCCAAGGCCTCGCCGGTGTCGCCCGGTCCATGCCGACATCCGGCGCCGTCGACCGCGTTGCCGCGAAGAAGGGCCTCGACTGCTACGAGACTCCGACCGGCTGGAAGTTCTTCGGCAACCTGCTCGACGCCGGCAAGGTGACGCTGTGCGGCGAAGAAAGCGCCGGCACGGGCTCCGACCACGTGCGCGAGAAGGATGGTCTCTGGGCGGTTCTTCTCTGGCTCAACATCCTCGCGGTGCGCGGCGAGAGCCTGAAGGACATCCAGGAGAAGCACTGGGCCGAGTATGGCCGTACCTTCTATACCCGCCACGACTATGAGGCCGTGGATACGGCCGCTGCCGAAGGGCTGGTGAACAGGCTGCGCGACATGATGCCGACGCTGCCCGGCACCAAGGTGGCCGGCCTGGAAGTCGCAAGCGCCGACGATTTCGCCTACAACGATCCGGTCGACGGCTCGGTGACCAAGAAGCAGGGCGTCCGCATTCTGTTCAAGGGTGGCGAACGCGTGGTGTTCCGTCTGTCGGGCACCGGGACCGAGGGGGCGACCCTGCGCGTCTATCTCGAAAGCTTCGAGCCGGACGCTGCCAAGCACGGCCAGGATGCGCAGGCCGCGCTGGCAAAGGTGATCGAGGCAGCCGATACGCTGGCCGAAATCAAGGCTCGCACCGGTCGGCAGGCCCCGGACGTCATCACCTGAGGACGGCGATCCTTGAATGGAAGAAGCCCGGAGCACGCAGCTCCGGGCTTTTTCGTCAATGCGACAGGAAGACGCCGCTTGTGGTGGTCGTTGTCGTCGTCGAACCGTTGGGAATGGCCGTCGCATCGGGCGCCAGATTCCAGGTCGTCTGATTGAGGATCAGCGAATCCGCGACGATCGTGACCTTGTCGAGCGAGGCCGTCATGCCGGAATTCATGGTGAGCTGCCGGCTGGGCAGGTGAATGAGCCCCGAGAGCTCATGCCCGGGACTGTCGTTCCACGGCCATTGCGTCGGATTGACGTTGGCCGTCGTCTCGTACATGAGCACATTCGCGTAATCGCCGGTGGTCGGTGCCTTGAGATATGTTCCGGCACCCGAGTTGAACTGGAACTTCGATGTGTCGGCGAAGTAGAACGTGACGTCGGTGCCCTTCAGCGTTCCCTGGATATTCCAGTCTCCACCCTTGATGATGTAGAGGCCGGGGCTGAATGTCGAGACGGTCTTGGAGTTGTTGAAGTTGACGCCGCCGCAGTGCACGCCCGGCTGGAAGGTATAGGTGGCGGCGTCGATGTTGCGGCCGTTGTAGTTGCATGCGCCCACCGTGACGGCCGGCAGCTTGCCGGCATAAGGATCGCTCGCCGGCGAACAGCTCTTTTCGAGATTGGGATGCGTGCCGCCGTTGTCGATGATGCTGGCGCTCTTGATGCAGATCTTCTTCGAGTTGATCGTCGTGCCATTGTTGAAGATCGCCGCGCTGCCGGCGCTCGACTGCACGTGAATCTCGCAGGCGGTGGCGTTGACGGTGGCGCCGGAGTTGACGAGCAGTGCTTGCGAGTTCTTCGAAGTGAGCAGGATGCAGACCGTTCCGGCCGCCGTGCTGGTGGTGGACGTCTTCGGCGTTGCCTTGGCGTTGACGCCGACCGACGTGTCGTTCTTGCCGATGATCCCCATGAAGGACAGCGGCACGGTGACGGTCGCTGTGCCGGAAACGCTGCCGTCGGCGTTGCGGACGAAGCTGTACCCCAGGTTCTCCTCGGCGATGCCGGTGTTCGTCAGGTTTGCAGCCAGAGTTGCTCGGCCGGCTTCGACATAGCCCGAACCGGTGGTCAAGGCCGCGCGAATGGTTGCCTGGTCGAGAGCGCCTTGCAGAATCTCTCGCGCGCGCAGGGCCTGGGCGAGGTCGACCGCTGCTCCGACAGCCACGATCAGAACGACCAGCGCGATCGCCATGATGATGGCGATCGAACCGCGAGTGTCGTTTGCCAGCGCTCGCACTTCGGAAAACCTACCGGATGATCCTTCTGGAATGCGCAGACCGGACATCGTGCTACCTCATGCATTTCCCAGCTGCCACGGCGACGGCCTGCAACCTGGGGATATCGTTATCAACCAGGCGCACAAAGTCGCCGGGAAAAGCCATTTGTGCCACCTTGAACGTTACGAGATGAATAACTCTGGCCGCGAACAACTAGGACTTTTCGCAATCTCGCGCAAAAAAAGCGCTGGCTCCGCGGCGCCGCAGGCAAGAAGGAGCCTTGTGACCGGGTTTTTGCCAGCCTGCCCAATTCTTGGGTGACAAAGCGATTTTGGCGGCAGTAAAAGGGCGCAGCAAGCGAAGGCCCTGGAGGGAAGATTGCCGCTGGAGACCGTAACCACCATTGCCGAACTCCGTGAACGACTGGAACCGGCGCGGCGGGTTGGGAAGAGCATCGGCCTTGTGCCGACCATGGGCTACCTTCATCGCGGCCATGCGACGCTCGTCGACCGGGCGAGGGCGGACAACGATGTTGTCGTGACGTCGGTGTTCGTCAATCCGCTGCAGTTCGGCCCCAACGAGGATTTTGCTCGATATCCCCGCGACCTCGATGCCGATCGCAAACTGCTCGCCGCCCACGGGGCAGATCTCGTGTTCGCTCCCTCGGTCGAGGAAATGTATGCGCGCCCCATCGTCACCCACATCGAGGTGGAAGGGCTTTCGGCCCGCATGGAGGGAGAGCGTCGACCCGGACATTTCCGCGGCGTCGCCACGGTTGTCGGCAAGCTGTTCAACATCGTCCAGCCGGATCGCGCCTACTTTGGCGAAAAGGACTACCAGCAGCTTCAGGTGATCCGGCGGATGGTCGCCGATCTCTCCTTTCAGCTGGACATCGTTGGTGTGCCGACGGTGCGCGATGTAGACGGCGTTGCCCTGTCGTCGCGCAATGTCTACCTGTCAGGGTCTGAACGCGCCGCCGCGCCCGTGCTCAGTCGTTCGCTCGCGGCCGCTGCCGAGGCGATCGGCGCCGGAATCTCGGAACCTGCCAAGATCGAGTCCGTCATCCGGAGCGTCCTTGCCACGGAACCGCTCGCCGAGCCGGACCTCGTCGCCGTCGCGGCGGCGGACACGCTTGAGCCGATCGATCCCAAGGCGCCACCTTCGGCAATTGCTCTGATGATCGCCGTCCGCATCGGTCGCACGCGCCTCATCGATCAGCGTGTCGTCGCCGTTTCCTGAAGAGACACAGCCCGGACCTCGGTCCCGGAGGTATTGACATGAGTGCACCCGTCCGCTCCCGCCGCACCTCGGTCGCCGACATCAAGGCCCTGAAGGGCGTGCGTCCCATCGTCAGCCTCACGGCCTATACGGCGCCGATGGCGGCGCTGCTGGATCCGCACGTCGACTTCCTGCTGATCGGGGATTCGCTGGGCATGGTGGTTTATGGGTTCGAGACGACACTGCCGGTGACGCTTGACCTGATGATCGCCCATGGCGCGGCAGTCGTTCGTGGGTCGACGACGTCGCTTGTGGTCGTCGACATGCCCTTCGGCTCCTACCAGGAAGGACGCGAGCAGGCATTTCGCTCGGCATCGCGCGTTCTCGCCGAGACGGGCGCCCAGGCGGTGAAGCTCGAAGGTGGCGAAGAGATGGGCGAGACCATCCGTTTTCTGACCGAGCGCGGCGTGCCGGTGCTCGGCCACATCGGCCTGACGCCGCAGATGGTCAACGTCTACGGTGGCTACAAGACGCTGGGGCGCAACCAGTTCCAGGCTGCCAAGATCAAGGCCGATGCCCGGACCGTCGCCGAAGCCGGCGCTTTCGGCTTCGTGCTTGAAGGAACCATGGAGCCGCTGGCGCGCGAGATCACGGCGGAAGCGCCGATTCCCGTGATCGGCATCGGCGCCTCGCCCCAATGCGACGGTCAGATTCTGGTCAGCGAGGACATGCTCGGCCTCTACAACGAGTTCATTCCCCGCCACGTGAAGCGCTTCGCCGACCTGGGGGCCGAAGTGTCGAAGGCGGCTGCCGCCTACGCCGAGGAGGTCAAGGCGCGCAGCTTCCCCGATTTGGAGCACACCTTCCAGCCCAAGGCCTGAGCCTGATTGGACCAAGTGATAAGCTCCAAGCGCGGTCGCTTCGACCGGCTGAGGCTCTGTCGGCGGCGGTTATCGACGCAACGTCGACGCGTGTAGTGCGCGGGAACACGTAAAAATCCAAGATTACGAGCGTCTACGTGGAAACACGTGGCAATGGCTCGGCCTTTTCGCAGATTTCCGCGGGTCGGTTTTCGCTCTGTGTTGAATAGGTGCTCCAGATTTTCTTAAGTAACCTGGGGTTTGGACAAAAAATAACCTGTTTGCATATTTTGTAGGCGACGGTTCGATTATCATTTGCGCATGTGTAGTTTGTGGTCAATTTAAGGCGCTTTGCGATTGACCATCGGCATAATTTGTAATCTAGTAGTTGAGAAGCCTGTCGGTTTGGCGGGCGTGGAGCGGCTTCCATTGGTTTCTATCCCTCGGCTTGGTTCGCGATGGGATGTCCTGCGGGAGTTGCTTTGAGTGAGGTTCGGTGGATTGGGTGCGCTTCGGCGCTCGACGATCGAGGCGGGTGTCGACAAGAACAAAAGCACCCACACGCCGTGCCTCTTGGTCATCAGGGGAGACATTCATGCGTTCCAACACATTCAAGACTCTGCTGCTTGGCGCCGCTTTCATCGGAGCCGGCGCCGTTGCCGCTTCGGCTGGCACTCTCGATGAGGTCAAGGCCAAGGGCTTTGTGCAGTGCGGCGTCAATGGCGCCGGTCTCGCCGGCTTCGGCGCGCCGGACGATGCCGGTAACTGGACGGGTCTCGATGTCGACGCTTGCCGTGCCGTCGCTGCCGCAGTGTTTGGAGATCCCTCCAAGGTGAAGTATACCGGCCTCTCCGCCAAGGAGCGCTTCACGGCCCTGCAGTCGAAGGAAATCGACATGCTGGCCCGTAACTCGACCAACACCATGAGCCGCGACACGCAGCTCGGCATCACCTTCACCGGCGTCAACTATTACGATGGTCAGGGCTTCATGGTGAAGAAGGCGCTCGGCGTCTCCTCCGCCAAGGATCTCAACGGCGCTTCCGTCTGCGTGCAGTCCGGTACCACCACCGAGCTCAATCTCGCCGACTATTTCAAGTCGAACGGCATGACCTTCAACGCCGTCGTGTTCGAGAAGCAGGAAGAGGCGGACGCCGCCTATGATGCCGGCCGCTGCGACGCCTACACCACCGACGCTTCCGGCCTCTACTCGATCCGCCTCAAGATGACCAATCCGGACGACAGCATCGTTCTGCCGGAAATCATCTCCAAGGAGCCGCTCGGGCCGGCCGTTCGTCAGGGCGACGACCAGTGGGAGTCCATCGTTCGCTGGAGCCACTACGCCATGCTGATCGCCGAGGAGTTCGGCGTCACCCAAGCCAACGTCGATGAGATGAAGAAGTCCGAGAATCCTGAGGTTCAGCGCCTGCTCGGCGTTGGCGAGGGTGTCGATTTCGGAACCCCGATCGGCCTCACCAAGGACTGGGCCTACAACATCATCAAGGGCGTCGGCAACTACGGCGAGTCCTTCGAGCGCAACGTCGGCGAGGGGTCGCCGCTCAAGATCGCTCGCGGCCTCAATGCTCTGTGGACGAAGGGCGGTCTGCAGTACGCCCCGCCGATCCGCTGAGTGACCTGACAGGGGAAAGCGCCTTGAAGGGCGCTTTCCCTCCTTTCGGAACAATGGAATGCATCGGTTCGCGTCGCCTCCGACCGCGTTTGGTCGTGGCTGGGCGTGGTGACGTGCAAATGGTGGTTGTCGCCCCTGCTGGGCGTACGGCCCGTGGCGGCATTCCCTTTGCATAGTGAAACGTGCTTTCGGCGCCTGCCTGGCGCCCTCTCTCGAGGCCAAACATGACGCTCCGAGACAAGACGGTTGACGAAACACCTCGATCCTGGGTTCGCGCCGTCCTCTATGATGCGACGATCCGCGGCTGGGTTTTTCAGGGACTGGTCCTGCTGGGCCTCATCCTGTTCGCCGTCTGGGTGATCCACAACACGGCCGCCAACTTGCGCGCCGCCAACATTCCCTTCGGCTTCGACTTCCTCAACATGAGGGCCGGCTTCGACATTTCGCAGAAGCCCATCGACTACACGCTGGATTCCTCGCACGCCCAGGCCTTCAAGGTCGGTCTTCTCAATACCATCATCGTCTCGGTGCTCGGCATCATCCTGGCGACGATCATCGGGTTTGTCGTCGGCATTTCGCGTCTGTCCAACAACTGGCTGCTGGCAAGGGCGGCGACCGTCTACGTCGAGACGCTGCGCAACATCCCGCTGCTGCTCCAGCTCCTGTTCTGGTACAAGGCGGTGCTCTCGGTGCTCCCCGGCCCGCGCCAGGGCTATGCGTTGCCGCTTTCCATCAATCTGTCCAATCGCGGCCTCACCATGCCGCGACCGATCGCCGGCGAGGGCTTCGAGATCGTCATGTGGTCGGTACCTGTCGCCGTCGCCCTTGCCTGGGCCATGGCCCGTTGGGCGAAGCGCCGCCAGGCCGCCACCGGGCAGTCTTTTCCGGTATTTCGCGCATCGCTCGGGCTTGTCATCGGATTGCCGCTAGGGATCTTCCTGGCCCTTGGAGCCCCGCTGTCGTTCGAGATTCCCGAACTCAAGGGTTTCAACTTCGCCGGCGGCATGGTCGTGCACCCCGAACTGATCGCCATGCTGCTCGGCATCTCGCTTTATACCGCCACCTTCATCGCCGAGACGGTGCGGGCCGGCATCCTCGCCGTGTCGGCCGGACAGAGCGAGGCTGCGTTCTCGCTGGGCCTTCGTCCGCGCCAGACCATGCGCCTCATCGTCGTGCCGCAGGCCATGCGCGTCATCATTCCGCCGCTCACCAGCCAGTATCTCAACCTGACCAAGAACTCGTCCTTGGCGCTGGCCATAGGCTATCCGGACCTGGTCGCCGTGTTTGCCGGCTCCACGCTCAACATCACCGGCCACGCCATCGAGGTCATCGCTATCACCATGGCGGTCTACCTTGCCCTGAGCCTCATCACCGCTGCGCTGATGAACTGGTTCAACGCCCGCGTGGCGCTGGTCGAACGCTGAGGGAGACGGTCATGAGCCGCATCGAAACCGATACCGTCTTCGTCCGTCGCGACTTTCTCGAGCCGGAGGCGCCGCCGGCCTCACTCGGCGGGTTTCCGGGCTGGGCGCGCAAGAACCTGTTCTCCTCGCCGCTCAACATCGTCATCAGCCTTGCCATGCTGTTCCTGCTGGCCTGGACCCTCCCGCCGCTGTTCAAGTGGCTGTTCGTCGATGCGGTCTGGACAGGCACCAACCGCGACGCCTGCCTGCCGAAGGACGGTGAGGCGGTGGGCGCCTGCTGGGCCTTCATCAACGCCAAGCTTGCCCAGTTCACCTTCGGCTCCTACCCGGCGGAAGAACGCTGGCGGCCGGCGTTGGTGATGGTCGGCTTCTTCGTCGGCCTCGCCTGGATTGCCATCCCGAAGATGCCGCGTCGCCGCGAGGGCACCTGGCTGATGCTGACGGCCTTTCCGGTCCTGACCTTCTGGCTGCTCTACGGCGGCCTGGGGCTGCCGATCGTCGAGACCTCCAACTGGGGCGGCCTTCTCGTGACGCTCGTTGTCGCGGTTACCGGCATCGTCGCCTCATTGCCCCTGGGTGTCCTTCTGGCGCTCGGAAGACGGTCGAAGATGCCGTTCATCAAGATCGTCTCGGTGGTGTTCATTGAAGTCTGGCGCGGCGTGCCGCTGATTACCGTGCTGTTCATGGCCTCGGTGATGCTGCCGCTGTTCCTTCCCACCGGCGTCAACTTCGACAAGCTGTTGCGCGCACTCATCGGCGTGGCCCTGTTCACCGGCGCCTACATGGCCGAAACCATTCGCGGCGGCCTGCAGGCCATTCCGAAAGGGCAATACGAAGGCGCCGCTTCGCTGGGCCTCAGCTACTGGCAGTCGATGCGTCTGATCATCCTGCCGCAGGCGCTGAAGATCGTCATTCCTGGCATCGTCAACAGCTTCATCTCGCTGTTCAAGGACACGTCACTGGTGATGATCATCGGACTTTACGACCTGCTCGGCTCGATCCAGCGCAACTTCTCCGACGCCAACTGGTCGACGCCGTCGATCGCTCCGACGGGCCTGATCTTCGCTGCAGCCGTTTTCTGGGTTTTCTGTTTCTCGATGTCACGCTATTCGATGTACATGGAGAGAAAGCTCAACACCGGACACAAGCGGTAACCCGCGCTTTTCAGCTCCCCGCTTGCTTCCAAAGGGACCCTATTCATGGCCGATACTGCCCTAGCCACCGCCCCCGAGTCCGAGACCGCCGTCGAAATGATCGGCGTCAACAAGTGGTTCGGCGAGTTTCATGTCCTGCGCGACGTCAATCTCTCGGTCAAACGTGGCGAGCGCATCGTCATCTGCGGTCCCTCCGGTTCGGGCAAGTCGACGACCATCCGCTGCATCAATCGCCTCGAGGAACACCAGAAGGGCAAGATCATCGTCGACGGCATCGAGCTCACCAACGATCTCAAGCGCATCGATGAAGTGCGCCGCGAGGTCGGCATGGTGTTCCAGCACTTCAACCTCTTTCCGCACCTGACCATCCTCGAGAACTGCACGCTGGCGCCGATCTGGGTGCGCAAGATGCCGAAGAAGGAAGCGGAGGAGGTAGCGATGCACTTCCTCACCCGCGTCAAGATTCCCGAGCAGGCCCACAAGTACCCCGGCCAGCTCTCGGGCGGACAGCAGCAGCGCGTCGCCATCGCCCGCTCGCTCTGCATGCGGCCTAAGATCATGCTGTTCGACGAGCCGACCTCGGCCCTCGATCCCGAGATGGTCAAGGAAGTGCTCGACACCATGGTCGGACTCGCCGAGGAAGGCATGACCATGATCTGCGTGACGCACGAAATGGGCTTTGCGCGCCAGGTGGCCAATCGCGTCATCTTCATGGACCAAGGGCAGATCGTCGAGCAGAACGAGCCGGAGGAGTTCTTCTCCAATCCCAAGCACGAGCGCACCAAGCTGTTCCTGGGTCAGATCCTGCACTGAGTTTTTGGCGGGCGCCGATGGCTATTGTGCCTCGGCGCCCGATCCATATCTTGATCTCTTACTTTCAAAAGTCGCGCGACGGGTTTGGCCGCCCATACTAATTCCTTTCGGGCGGATCATGGTTTCCGGCTGGAAAAGCTATGATCGACGGCCCCGTTTCAGGAAATGGGCCTTCCTAAAGGCGGCAAGTCGTGCCAGACAAAACGTCTGCGACAGAAGCCGGCTTTGCGCCGGCGCCAACAGGGAAGGACTGTGCGTTGGCTGAGGGGCGTCTGACGACCCATGTGCTCGATACGGCGGCGGGCCGTCCGGCCGCCGGCCTGAGGATCGAACTCTGGGCGATTCGCCTGGACGGCTCCCGTGACCTTGTCCGCGAGGCGATCACCAACGACGATGGTCGTATCGATGGGGCGATGCTCTCCGGCATCACGTTCGCCGTCGGGACCTACGAACTGGTCTTCCATGCCGGCGACTATTTGCGAGCGGCTGGCCATGCCCTTGCCGACCCTGCCTTTCTCGACCTCGTACCCATCCGTTTCGGTATCGCCGATGCCTCGGCCCACTATCATGTGCCGCTGCTGATCTCGCCTTACGGATACTCAACCTATCGCGGGAGCTGACCCCATGCGCGACTCCATCCGCATCGTCCGCCGCGGGCGAATTGTCGAAATAGACGACATCAGGCCAACCGAGACGCTGCTCGACTATCTGCGCCTCAGGGAGCGCGCCACCGGGACCAAGGAAGGCTGCAACGAAGGCGATTGCGGCGCATGTACCGTCGTCATCGGTGAGTGGAAGGACGGCCGGGTCGTCTATCGTCCGGTCAACTCCTGCATCCAGTTCCTCGGCGCCATGGACGGCAAGGAGATCGTCACAGTCGAGGATATCGCCTGGCCCGACGGCCGGCTGCATCCCGTGCAGCAGGCGATGGTCGACGCCCATGGCTCGCAGTGTGGCTTCTGTACGCCGGGCATCGTCATGAGCCTGTTCGCGCTCTACCACCAGGAGGGGCGCGAAGGTCCGCCGGAACGCGATGAGGTGATCACGGCGCTTGCCGGCAATCTCTGTCGCTGCACCGGCTACAGGCCCATCGTGGATGCCGCGCTCGCCGCCATGGCCGAGCCGCCGGCCGATCGGTTCACGGAGGCCATGCCGCAAACCGCCGGGCTCCTGCAATTTCTCGCCGACGGGCAGGACGTGTTCATCGGCTCCAACAGCGCCTTCTTCGCCGCGCCGGCCAATCTCTCGGCCTTGGCGCAACTGGTCATGAAATACCCCGAGGCGACGCTTCTTGCCGGCGGCACCGACGTCGGCCTCAAGGTGACCAAGGGAATGCAGCCGATTTCGCAGGTGATCCACGTCGGTCGCGTTTCGGCGCTGCGGCAGATCGAGGATGTCGGTGATGCTTTGATCCTTGGGGCCGGTGCGACCTATGAGGACGCTGCCGCCGCCTTCGCCGACCTCGACCCCGATCTGGGTGAACTCATTCGCCGCCTCGGCTCGCGTCAGGTGCGCGCCGTCGGCACCATCGGCGGCAACATTGCCAACGGCTCGCCGATCGGCGACATGCCGCCGGCGCTGATCGCGCTGGGCGCCACGCTCGAGCTCGCCCATGGCGAGGACGGTCGCGCGCTGCCGCTTGAAGACTACTTCATAGCCTACGGCAAGCAGGATCGCCAGCCGGGTGAGTTCGTCGCCGGTCTCCTGGTGCCCAAGCTGGCGCCAAACCAGGTGTTCCGCGCCTACAAGATCTCCAAGCGGTTCGACGAGGACATCTCCGCCGTGATGGGGGCGTTCCGCTTCACCATAGATGACGGCGTCATCACCGAAGCGCGCATCGCCTTTGGCGGCATGGCGGCGACGCCGAAGCGCGCCCTCAATGCCGAGGCCCGCCTTGTCGGCGCTCAGCCGGCGCGGGCGGCAAGCTGGGGGGCGGCCATCGAGGCGCTCGGCGAGGACTACGCGCCGATTTCCGACATGCGGGCTTCGGCGGCCTATCGCATGGAAACGGCCAAGGCGCTTCTTGCCAAGGCTCTGGTCGAATGCGCCGGCGCGCCGACGAGCCGCACCCGCGTCATCGGACGCCGCGAGGCCCCGGAAGCGGAGGTTGTCTGATGAACGCGCCCGAATCCGAAATCTCCGAGGCGACTGCCGAGCGGGTCATCCATCGCTCGACAGCCCATGACAGCGCCGTGCTGCACGTCACCGGCCGCGCCGTCTATATCGACGACATGGTCGAGCCGACCGGCACGCTGCACCTCGCGCCGGGCTTCTGCCCCGACATGGCGCGCGGCCGCATCCGAGACATCGATCTGTCCCGCGTTCGGCAGGCGCCGGGCGTCGTCGCCGTGCTGACGGCGGCGGACATTCCCGGCCGCAATGACTGGTCGACCTCGACCGGCGGAGATCCGATCATCGCCGACAAGGAGGTCGAGTTCTGGGGTGAGGTGCTGTTCTGCGTCGTGGCGGAAACGCGCGACGCCGCCCGTCGAGCCACCCGCCTGGCCCTGTTCGAGGGCGAGGCGGAAACGCCGGTTCTCGCAATCGAGGAAGCGAAGGCCAAGGGGCTGCGCGTGCTCGACGATTATGGCTATGGTCGCGGCGATGTGGCGCGCTCCTTTGCCAGCGCCCAGCGGCGGTTCGATGGCGTCATCCGCAATGGAGGGCAGGAGCATTTCTATCTGGAGGGGCAGGTCGCCCTGGCGATCCCCGGCGAGACGGGCGACATGCACGTCTACTCGTCGACCCAGCACCCGTCCGAGGTCCAGCACTGCGTCGCGCATATGCTCGGACTACCGAATGCCATGGTGACCGTGGAGGTTCGTCGCATGGGCGGCGGCTTCGGCGGCAAGGAGAGCCAGGCGAGCCAGTGGGCCTGTCTTGCCGCGCTGGGCGCGCGCGTTACCGGGCGGCCGTGCAAGCTTCGGCTCGACCGCGACGACGACATGGTGATGACCGGCAAGCGGCACGACATGACGACGGCCTTTTCCGTCGCCTATGACAGCTCCGGCAAGATCCTGGCCGCCGACATCGACTTCATGGCCCGTTGCGGCTACTCGGCCGATCTCTCGGGCGGCGTCAACGACCGCACGCTGTTTCACGCCGACAACGCCTATTTCTATCCCAACGTCGCTCTTAAATCGGAGCGGCTCAAGACCAACACGGTGACCAACACAGCTTTCCGCGGCTTCGGCGGCCCGCAGGGCATCCTCGCCGCCGAGCGCATCATGGATACGCTCGCCATCGTCACCGGCATCGATCCGCTGGAGGTCAGGAAGCGCAACTTCTACGGCCCTGGCCGCGATGTGACCCCCTATGGCCAGAAGGTCGAGGACAACATCCTGCCGGAGCTGGTCGCCGACCTCGAACGTTCCTGCGACTACGCCAAGCGCAGACAGGAGTGCCGCGCCTTCAACTCGAAGAACCGCATTCTTCGCAAGGGCATCGCGCTGACGCCGCTCAAGTTCGGCATTGCCTTCACCCTGACCCACCTCAATCAGGCGGGCGCGTTGGTGCACGTTTACGCCGACGGTTCGGTTCATCTGAACCACGGCGGCACCGAAATGGGGCAGGGGCTCAACACCAAGGTGGCGCAGGTGGCGGCAGATGCCTTCGGCATACCGCTCGACCGGGTCCGCATCACCGCCACCAACACGTCCAAGGTGCCGAACACGTCGGCCACGGCTGCCTCCTCCGGTTCCGACCTCAACGGTATGGCGGCGCTCGCCGCCTGCGACGAGATCAAGGACCGGATGATCGCCCATCTGGTGGCGACGACGAATGCGCCGCCTGAGAGCGTGGTGTTCGCCGACGGGCGTGTCAGTCATGCCGGCGGTTCGCTGTCCTTCGCCGATCTCGCCAAGTCCTGCTACGAGGGCCGCGTTCAGCTTTCGGCCTCGGGGTTCTACTCAACGCCCAAGATCCATTGGGACCGCCAGAAAGCCGAGGGGCGCCCGTTCCTGTATTTCGCCTATGGCGCCGCCTGCGCCGAGGTGACCATTGACACCATGACCGGCGAGATGAAGGTCGATCGGGTGGACATCCTTCACGATTGCGGCCGTTCCCTCAATCCGGCCATCGACATCGGCCAGATCGAAGGCGCCTTCATCCAGGGCATGGGTTGGCTGACCACCGAGGAACTGGTGTGGGACGACAAGGGGCGGCTATCTACCCATGCCCCGTCCACCTACAAGATCCCGACGGCCGGCGACGTGCCGACCGTCTTCAACACTCGCCTGTGGGATGGCGCCAACCGCGAAGAGACCATCCATTCCTCGAAGGCCGTCGGCGAGCCGCCTTTGATGCTCGCCTGCTCGGTGTTCTCGGCGATCTTCGATGCTGTCGCCAGCCTGAAACCCGGTGCCGTGCCGCCGCTCGACGCGCCGGCGACGCCGGAGTCGATCATGCGGGCGGTGGCGGTCATGCGGCGGGGCGAGGCATGAAAGACGTCTTCGCCCCGCTTCATCGTCTCCTGAGCCGCGACGGCGTCGCGGCACTGGTGACGGTCGTTGGGGCGAAGGGGTCGACGCCACGCGAGGCGGGCGCTCGCATGGTCGTCTCGATCGGCGGGGCCATCTCCGGCACCATTGGTGGCGGCCGGCTGGAACTCGACGCGATGGAGCGCGCCATGGCCGCGCTGCATGCGGGGCGCGACGGCAGCGAACGGCTCGATCTCGCGCTAGGCCCGTCCATTGGCCAGTGTTGCGGCGGCGCGGTCAGCGTGATGATCGAAACCTTCACGGTTTCCCGGTTGGCCGTTGTCGCCGAACTCGCGAAAGCCGAGGCGGCGGGGCCTTTCCAGACCACCGGCAACTGGGCCGGCACCGCCCCGATCGACCGGCGCGTGATCGGTGCCGAGCGGCGTGAGCCGACCGCGATCATCGACGATGGCCGGATCGACGAGAGCTTCGGCGAACCCTTGCGCGACCTGCTGCTGTTCGGCGCCGGGCACGTGGGGCGGGCCGTGGTGTTGGCGCTGGCACCGTTGCCCTTCCGTGTCCGCTGGATCGACGGCCGGCAGAGCGCCTTTCCCGACCTGCCATTGGCCCGGCTCGAACGGGTGGTCACCGGCACGCCGCCGGGGGAGCTCAGAACCGCTTCCGCCGATGCCTTCGTGTTGATCATGACCCACGATCATGGCCTCGATCTCGACATTCTGCATGCCGCCTTGTCAGAAGACCGATTCCCCTATGTCGGGTTGATTGGCTCGCGTACCAAGCGCGCCCGCTTCGAGCATCGCCTCGCCGAGCTCGGCCACTCGGAAGCCGGTATCAGGGCTTTCACCTGCCCGATTGGTGTGCCGGGGATAACCTCGAAAGAACCGGAGCATATCGCTGTCTCCGTGGTCGCAGAGCTGTTGATTGTCGACGAGAAACTTCGTAGGACCCGGGGCGGAGGGTTCGCGGCCGGTGGGGCGGCCGTCAGCTCAGAAATTAAGCAGTCTGCCCATTTATTCGGACATTCCGGCTGAATCTTTTGGCGCGTCCGACGGGCGAAATCGTGCTTCTATGTTGCACAGAAAATAGACAAAGCGCGGTGAAACGGGGACGACAGCTCTGATGGGCGAAGGGACTGGGGACAGCACCGGAGAAATGCTCCGCCGGGTGGGGGGCGATACGCCGCTTCTTGAGGTTCGTCACGTTACGAAGCGTTTCGGCAGCTTTACCGCAAATGATTCCGTATCGCTGAAGATCATGCCGGGCGAGATCCATGCGCTGCTCGGCGAGAACGGCGCCGGCAAGTCGACGCTGGTCAAGATCATCTACGGTTCGCTGCAGCCCAACAGCGGCGGGGTTTTCTGGAAGGGCCGGCCAGTGACGGTGAGCTCGCCCGCCGAAGCGCGTGCGCTCGGCGTGGGCATGGTGTTCCAGCATTTCTCTCTGTTCGAGGCGATGACGGTCGCCGAGAACATCGCTCTGGCGCTTCCCAACTGCAGGGCAACGGGCGAGCTTTCCGATACCATCGCGCGCGTTTCCGCCAACTATGGCTTGCCGCTCGATCCGAACGCCCACATCGCCGACCTGTCGGTGGGTGAACGGCAACGCGTCGAGATCGTTCGCTGCCTGCTGCAGAACCCCGAACTGATCATCATGGACGAGCCGACATCGGTGCTGACGCCGCAGGAGGCCGACCAGTTGTTCGTGACCCTCCGGCGTCTCGCTGCCGAGGGCTGCGCCATTCTCTACATCTCGCACCGCCTGGAAGAGGTGAGGGCGCTCTGCCATCACGCAACCATCATGCGTCGCGCCAAGGTGGTGGCCGAGACCGATCCCGCCAGGGAGACGGTGAACACGCTGGCCCAACTGATGGTCGGCAACCAAATAACCCGTGTCGTTCGAGAAAGAGGCAAGCTCGGCCCGGAGGCCATTCTCCTCAAGGGCCTGACGCAGGTCTCGCAGGAAGCATTCGGCGTGTCGCTGAAGGACATCGACCTGTCCGTCCGCGCAGGCGAGATCGTGGCCATCGCCGGTATCGCCGGCAACGGCCAGAAGGAACTGTTCGATGCGCTGTCGGGCGAGGAACCGCTCGAAAAGGAAGACATGGTGATCTTCGCCGGCGAAGCCGCCGGCCTGATGGACATCAACGAACGTCGCCTGCTTGGCGCGGCTTTCGTGCCGGAGGAGCGTCTCGGTCATGGTGCCGTTCCGGCGCTGAAGCTGTCCGAGAATGTCGTGCTCACTCGCCATGGCACCGGTGAAGGGATCGCCCGGCGCGGCTTTACCCGCTTCGGCAAGGCCGGTCGCATCGTCGAAACGGTGACAAGTCTGTTCGACGTCCGAAAGGGCGTTCTGGACCCCGAAGCACGGTCGCTTTCGGGCGGCAACCTGCAGAAGTTCGTCGTCGGGCGCGAGGTCGAGCGCACGCCGAAGATCCTGTTCGTCGCCCAACCCACCTGGGGGGTCGATGCCGGCGCGGCGGCGGTGATCCGGCAGTCGCTGATCGACCTGTCGCGCAAGGGGGCCGCCATCCTCGTCATCTCGCAGGATCTCGACGAGATCTTCGAGATCGCCGATCGCATCGCGGTCATCTCGCGCGGCCATTTGTCCAAGGCGGAAGACGCCGACACTCTGACGCCGGAAAAGGTCGGCCTGCTGATGGCCGGCGGCGCCGAGAAGAAGGGAGCGGCGGCGGCATGATGCGCCTGGAACTGGTCAAGCGGAGCGAGAAAAGCCGTCTGATGAGCGTGCTGTCGCCGGTGGTCGCCGTGGCCCTGACCGTGGTGTTCGCCGGCATGGTCTTTGCCGCGCAGGGACATAACCCTCTCACCGGCATTTGGTATTTCTTCCTGGAGCCCATCACGTCGCTCTGGGGCGTCGAGCAGCTGATCACCAAGGCCACGCCGCTCGTCATCATCGCGCTCGGCCTTTCGGTCTGTTACCTCTCCAACAACTGGAACATCGGCGCCGAGGGGCAGCTCACCATTGGCGCCATCGTCGGATCGATCCTGCCGATCCTTTTCCCGGACTTCGTCAACCCGGTGGTTCTGCCCCTGATGCTGTTGATGGCCATGGCCGGCGGCGCGTTGTTCGCGCTGATCCCGGCCAAGCTCAAGACCGTATTCGGCACCAACGAGATCCTGACCAGTCTGATGCTGGTCTACTGCTCCAACCTGTTCCTTGACTGGATGGTCCGCGGCCCCTGGCGCAGCCCCCAGGGCTACAACTTCCCGATCACCGTCGACTTTCACGAGTGGGCGGTGCTGAATGCCGTCGACGTCGGGGGCGTCTATCTCAATCTATCCGCGCCGATCGCCTTGCTCCTCGTCATCGTCCTTGCGGTGGTCATGCGCTCGACGCTGAAGGGATTTGAAATCCGTGTGCTCGGGCAGAGCCCGCGTGCGGGCGCCTTCGCCGGCTTTTCCAATCGCCGCATGACCGCCTTCGCCTTTGCCCTGTCGGGCGCGCTGGCCGGGCTTGCCGGCATGATGGTGGTGATGAGCGAGATCGGCAAGTTGCAGCCGGTGATTTCGCCGGGCTACGGCTTCACGGCGATCATCGTCGCCTTTCTCGGTCGCCTCAATCCGATCGGCATCCTGATTGCCGGCCTCGTCATCGCCTCCTCCTATCTCGGGGGCGAAGCCATCCAGACGTCCTTGCAGATGTCCTCCAAGCTCGCCACGGTCATTCAGGGCGTGCTGCTGTTCTTCGTGCTGGCTGCCGACACCCTGATCCTCTACAAGGTGCGCTTGGTTCCTGGTCGCGAGGGGGAGGGCGCCCATGCTTGAGGCCATCATCCTCACCATCATCACGGCGGCGACGCCGCTTCTGCTGGCGGCCACCGGTGAGCTGGTCGTGGAGAAGTCTGGCGTTCTGAACCTCGGTGTCGAGGGCATGATGGTGATGGGCGCCGTTGCCGGCTTCGCCGTGACCATATCGACCGGAAGCCCCTTGCTCGGCATCGTCGGCGGCGCCATCGCCGGCATGCTCGTATCGTTGATCTTCGCCTTCGTGACGCTGACGCTGGTCGCCAACCAGGTGGCGTCCGGTCTCGCGCTGACGCTGTTCGGTCTCGGCCTCTCCGGCCTGATGGGCGAGAGTTTCGTCGGTCAACCGGGCATCAAGCTCCAGAGCCTCCATGTTCCCGGCCTCATCGATCTGCCCTTCGTCGGCAAGATCCTGTTCGGGCAGGACCTCCTGGTCTACCTGTCCTTCGCGGCGGTGTTCGGCGTTTCCTGGTTCCTCAACCGGACGCGCGCCGGCCTGATCCTGCGCGCCGTTGGCGACAACCACACGTCGGCACACGCCCTCGGCTATTCGGTGGTCGGCGTGCGCTATCTCGCGGTCATCTTCGGCGGAGCCATGGCCGGTCTCGGCGGCGCCTATCTGTCGGTCGCCTACACGCCGCTCTGGGTGGAAAACATGACAGCCGGCCGCGGCTGGATCGCATTGGCGCTGGTGGTGTTCGCATCGTGGATACCGTGGCGGGCCGCCATCGGCGCCTACCTGTTCGGCGCGGTGACCGTGCTGCAGCTGCATACCCAGGCGCTCGGCATTGGTTTTCCGTCGCAGTTCCTGGCAATGCTGCCGTATCTTGCCACGGTGATCGTGCTGGTCGCCATCTCCGGCAACCGGCGGGCGACCTTGTTCAATACACCCAGCAGCCTGGGCAAGTCTTTTGTGCCCGACCGCTAAGGCGGAAGAGGCCATCGACAAGCGTCGGCGATACGGTCGGCCGGCGCCTCATTCAAGACCGTGACAGACCGTGGGAAAACCCACACCAGGGGAGAATGAACATGAAGAAACTTGCGCTTCTTGCCGGTACGGCCCTGGCGCTCGCTATCGGCGCCGTCTCGGGCGCCTCGGCCGCCGACAAGCTGAAGGCCTGCTGGGTCTACACCGGCCCGATCGGCGACTTCGGCTACTCCTACCAGCATGACCAGGGCCGCCTCGCGGTCGAGAAGGAACTCGGCGACAAGGTGGAGACCGCCTACGTCGAGAACGTCGCCGAAGGTCCGGATGCCGAGCGCGTCTTCGAGCGTTTCGCCCGCGAAGGCTGCGGCATCATCTTCGGCACGTCCTTCGGCTTCATGGATCCCGAGCTTAAGGTGGCCAAGAAGTTCCCGGACGTTAAGTTCGAGCATGCCACCGGCTACAAGAGCGCCCCCAACATGGGCCTCTACAACGCTCGCTTCTACGAGGGCCGCTACATCCTCGGCCAGATCGCTGCCAAGGAATCGAAGAAAGGGCTCGCCGGCTACATCGTTTCCTTCCCGATCCCGGAAGTGGTGATGGGCATCAACGCCTTCATGCTCGGCGCGCAGTCGATCAACCCCGACTTCAAGGTCAAGATCGTCTGGGTGAACTCCTGGTTCGAT
>JAUVXG010000296.1 GCA_030603685.1 Pleomorphomonas sp. | reverse complement strand
GGCGGCGGTCACTAGGACCGTGCCGTCCCGCGTGACGCGGAACCAGCGCTGGTCTTCATCCGGATCCGCGCCGATGACGAGGCCGTCCGGTATGGTTGCGCCCGGAGCGACGATGGCGCGCTCGACGCGTGATCGGTAGCCGAGACGGGCACCCGGCAACAGTACGGAACCCCGCTCGGCGGCCAGCAGCATCTGGCGCGAGGGCTTGACCGTGGCGGCCGGCAACGCAATGGGCGCGCGGGCGGGATCGACGAAATCCAGCTGTGCGAGGCGGTAGCTGTCGAGCGTGCCGACATCGCGCCAGTAGAAGCCGCCGTCGACGTCGGGCTGGTAGGCCCGGGCCACCCCCTGACGAACCGCCTCGGGCAGGATGTCCCGTCCGAAATCATCCATGCCGTCCGGCAAAGCCAGCATGTCTTCCAGCCACAAGCGGTCCAGAACGTAGACGCCCATGCTGATCAACGCATGCGAGGGGGCGTCGGCGATGGCATGCGGACAAGCCGGTTTCTCGGCGAAGTCGGTCACAAGACCATCCATGTCCGTTGACAGCACGCCGAAGCTGGAGGCCTGCGCCAGCGGCGTTCTCGCAACGGCCACCGTCACCTTTGCGCCGGAAGCGCGGTGGCTTTCGAGCATGGCACGGTAGTCCATCTGGTAGACGTGATCGGCCGAGAGGACGAGCATCTCTTCGGCGCCGCTCGCCGCGATTTCGGCGAGGTTGGCGCGAACGGCATCTGCCGTGCCTCTGTAGCCTTCGGGGCGCAGCCCGTATCCGTCGCGTGTTTCGATCCCGTTCGGAAACTGGTGCTGCCACTCGATTTGAAGATGCCGGGTCAGACCGGCCGGCTGATACTGCGTCGCGACCAGCAACTGCGGCAGTCCCGACCGCATCGCATTGGCGATGGTGAAGTCCACCAGCTTTCCCCCGGCAAAGGGCATGGCGGGTTTGCATTCGCTCAATGTCAGTTCGTGAAGCCGCGTTCCCTGTCCCCCCGCGAGTAGAATGCAGAACGCGTCGGCAGCCGGGAGCGAAGGGGAAGACGGAAAAGGCATTTTTGACCTCCGGTGATTGGAGGTCGTGAAATCGCCGAAGTCGCCGATTGTTCCCGGAGAGGAGGTGACGCGGCCGCAGTTCGGACATTCCGGGCACGAGGGAACAATCCGTTCTGCCGACGGTTTGAAAGGGGCAACTTCCTTTCAGCCTAGAGGTGAAGCCATGAAGACCAAGTCGCTGGACGATCTTTTCCTGGACATGCTCAAGGACGTTTACTACGCCGAGCGCAAGATCCTGAAGGCCCTGCCGAAAATGGCGCGTGGCGCCCGGTCGTCGGAGCTGCAGGCCGCCTTCGAGAAGCATCGCGAGGAAACCGAGCTTCAGATCGAGCGTCTCCAGCAGGTGTTCGAGCTCATCGGCAAGCCCGCGCGCGGCAAGACCTGCCCCGCCATCGAGGGCATTATCGAGGAGGGCGAGGAAGTCCTCGAGTCCTTCGCTGGCTCCGATGCCATCGACGCCGGCCTGATCGCCACCGCGCAGGCGGTCGAGCACTATGAAATCGCGCGCTACGGCACCATGTGTCGCTGGGCGGATCTGATCGGGCAGAAGCAGGCCGCCAAGCTTCTGAAGGAGACGCTGGCCGAGGAAGAGGCGACCGATGCCGGCCTGACGAAGATCGCCGAAGGCTCGGCCAACCAGGCCGCCCTCAAGGCCGCCTGAGGGCGAACGTCCTGAACTGGAATCGACGCATCTTTCTTCCTCGGGCGGCGCGCCCGGTGCGGACGGTCCCTCTCCGGAGGGGCCGTTCGACGCTTGTGGCCAGTACGTTGATGACGAGAGCCTTCGCCGACCAAGTGTTTC
>JAUVXG010000109.1 GCA_030603685.1 Pleomorphomonas sp. | reverse complement strand
GTCAAGGCGATGCGACCTCATCGCGAGCGATGGGGAGGCGCGCAACCGGGATCCCATTCGGGCGGAGTGAGACATGGCCTCTGCGGCAGAACAACTCGCTGCAAATCTGAATTTCGGCGCGCTCGCCAAGGCGGAAGAGCTCAAGAAGCGGATTTGGTTCACCCTTGGCGCACTTCTTGTGTATCGCCTCGGCACCTACATCCCGCTTCCGGGCATCAACCTCCAGGCGCTGGCCGATGCCTTCAAGCAGCAGAGCCAGGGCATCCTCGGCCTGTTCAACATGTTCTCGGGCGGTGCCGTCGGCCGCATGGCGATCTTCGCCCTGGGCATCATGCCCTACATCTCCGCCTCGATCATCATCCAGCTGCTGACCTCGGTCATCCCGTCGCTGGAGGCGATCAAGAAGGAAGGCGAGTCGGGCCGCAAGAAGATCAACCAGTACACCCGCTATCTCACGGTGCTGCTGGCCGCCGTCCAGTCCTACGGCATTGCCGTCGGCCTGCAGGGGCAGGGTTCGATCGTCCTCAATCCCGGCCCGACCTTCATCATTTCCACCGTGCTGTCGCTGATGGGCGGCACGATGTTCCTTCTCTGGCTCGGTGAGCAGATCACCTCGCGCGGCATCGGTCAGGGCACGTCGCTGATCATCTTCGCCGGCATCATCGCCAACCTGCCGCACGCCCTCGTCGGCATGCTGGAACTGGGCCGTCAGGGCGCGCTTGCGACGCCGATCATCCTGGCCGTTCTGGTGCTGGCCGTGGTCGTCATCGGCGGCATCGTCTTCTTCGAGCGCGCCCAGCGCCGGTTGCTGATCCAGTATCCGAAGCGCCAGGTCGGCAACAAGATGTTCCAGGGCGAGTCGAGCCACCTGCCGCTCAAGCTCAACACCTCCGGCGTCATCCCGCCGATCTTCGCCTCGTCGATCCTGCTCATCCCCGGCACCATCACCGGCTTTGCCGGCACCGACGCCGCCGGCGGCTGGGTGCAGACCTTCGGCACCCTGATGGCGCATGGTCAGCCGCTCTACATGCTGTCCTACGCGGCCATGATCGTGTTCTTCGCCTTCTTCTACACGGCCATCGTGTTCAATCCGACCGACACGGCCGAGAACCTCAAGAAGCAGGGCGGCTTCATCCCCGGCATCCGGCCGGGCGAGCGCACCGCCTCCTACATCGACTATGTCCTGACCCGCATCAACGTCCTCGGTGCCATCTATCTCGTCGTCGTCTGCCTGCTGCCTGAGTTCCTGATCTCGACCACCGGTGTTCCGTTCTACTTCGGCGGCACCTCGCTGCTGATCGTCGTTTCGGTCACCATGGATACCGTGTCCCAGATCCAGGGACATCTCCTCGCCCATCAGTACGAGGGGCTGATCAAGAAGAGCAAACTTCGGGGGAAGCGTAGATGAGGCTGATTCTTCTCGGGCCGCCGGGCGCCGGCAAGGGTACGCAGGCGCAGAAACTGGTGGACCGCTACGGCATCGTTCAGCTGTCGACCGGTGACATGCTGCGCGCCGCCGTCGCCGCCGGCACCGAGATCGGCAAGAAGGCCAAGGCCGTCATGGATGCCGGCCAGCTGGTGTCCGACGAGATCGTCATCGGCATCGTCTCCGACCGCATCGACGAGCCGGATGCCAAGAATGGCTTCGTGCTGGACGGTTTCCCGCGCACCGTGGCTCAGGCCGAGGCGCTGGACAAGCTGCTGGCCGACAAGAATCTGAAGCTCGACGCCGTGATCGAGTTCAAGGTCGATGCCGAGAAGCTCGTCGATCGAATCGTTCGCCGCGCCGAGGAGGCCAAGGCCGCCGGACAGCCGGTGCGCAAGGACGACAATCCGGAAGTGTTCCGCAAGCGCCTCGAGGAGTTCCGGGCGCTGACGGCGGCGCTCACCCCCTTCTATGCCAAGAGCGGGCTGTTGAAGCCCGTGGACGGCATGGCCCCCATCGAAGAGGTCGCCGGCGCGATTCGCGCCGCCCTCGAGTGAGACGGACGCCCGGCGAGGACCATTGGTTCCGCCGCCGGGCGATCGGTCGCCGACCGGGCTTTCCGGCGGCGATTTCGGCGATAAACCCGTGTCCGAAAGGTTGACGGAGAGGCCGTATCCGGCTATTAACCGCCACCTATCCACGGGTTCTTCGTGCGATGGCCCGTAGGCGCTTGTCCACGTCGGACGTTTCGCCGCAGGTCTCGCGAAAAGGTAACCCGGCCGGCGCCGCTTCATGGGGCCGCCGTCAAGACACCGACCTCCACGGCTCGAACGGGGGAGGGAGCGATCCAGAGGATCGCGACGACAGGAGTGAAGTGAAGTGGCCCGTATCGCTGGCGTCAATATTCCCACCGCCAAGCGCGCCCTGATCGCGCTGCAGTATATCCATGGCATCGGCCCGAAGTTCGCCGAGGAGATCCTGTCGAAGGTCGGCATCGATCAGGCCAAGCGCGTGAACGAGCTGTCGGACGCCGAAGTTCTGCAGATCCGCGAAGTGATCGACCGCGACTACGTCGTCGAGGGTGATCTCCGTCGCGAGACCGCGATGAACATCAAGCGCCTGATGGACCTCGGCTGCTACCGCGGCCTGCGTCACCGCAAGGGCCTGCCGGTTCGCGGCCAGCGCACGCACACCAACGCCCGTACCCGCAAGGGCCCGGCGAAGGCGATCGCCGGCAAGAAGAAGTAATTCCCTTTCGTCGGTCCGGCTCTGCGTCGGTCCGGCGAAAAGGTTCGGACATGGCGCCGGTTCCGCGAGCGATCGCGGTCGGCGCTTTGTCCATGGTGGAAGGTCTGGAAGGATCGTTCGCCTTGAGGGGAAGGGCAGGGTGCCCGTCCCCGGTTCGTTCCGGTGCGCGGGGTTTCTCCTAGAGGCATGCGCTCCGGTGTAGCCGCTGGCATTACGGCGGTGACGAGATCGAAAACGAGAGAGTGAAGAGCATGGCCAAGGAAGCCGCAGGCCGCGTCCGCCGTCGCGAACGCAAGAACATCACGTCCGGCATCGCCCACGTGAACTCCACCTTCAACAACACGATGATCACCATCACCGACGCGCAGGGCAACACCATCTCCTGGTCGTCGGCCGGCACGATGGGCTTCAAGGGTTCGCGCAAGTCGACCCCGTACGCCGCCCAGATGGCCGCCGAGGACGCTGCCCGCAAGGCGGCCGAGCATGGCGTCAAGACCCTGGAAGTCGAAGTCTGCGGTCCGGGCTCCGGCCGTGAGTCGGCGCTGCGCGCTCTGCAGGCCGCCGGCTTCCTGGTGAGCTCGATCCGCGACGTTACCCCGATCCCGCACAACGGTTGCCGTCCGCGTAAGCGTCGCCGCGTCTGACGCTCATCCGCGAACGTCCGGTGGCCGCGATGGCGCCGGGCATGGCCCGTCAAGGCGGTGGTCCCCGCGGGGGATGCGGCCCGCGGCGAACCGCTTCATATGAAAGGGTATCAACGTGAGCATCCAGAAGAACTGGCAAGAGCTCAAGAAGCCGAACAAGCTCGAGGTCATCCCGAGCCGCGATCCGAAGCGCTTCGCGACTGTCGTCGCCTCGCCGCTCGAGCGTGGCTTCGGCCTGACCCTCGGCAACGCGCTCCGTCGTGTCCTCTTGTCCTCGCTGCAGGGTGCGGCGGTGACGGCGGTTCAGATCGACGGCGTGCTGCACGAGTTCTCCTCGATCGCCGGTGTGCGTGAAGACGTCACCGACATCATCCTCAACATCAAGGAAATCGCCGTCCGCATGCAGGGCCAGGGCCCGAAGCGGATGGTTGTGCGCAAGCAGGGTCCGGGCGTCGTCACTGCCGGTGACATCCAGACCGTCGGCGACATCGAGATCCTGAACCCCGAGCTGGTCCTGTGCACCCTCGACGAGGGCGCCGAGATCCGCATGGAGTTCACGGTCGACACCGGCAAGGGCTATGTCCCGGCCGACCGCAACCGTCCCGAGGACGCTCCGATCGGTCTGATCCCGGTCGACAGCCTCTACTCGCCGGTGCGCAAGGTGTCCTACAAGGTCGAGAACACCCGCGAGGGCCAGGATCTCGACCTCGACAAGCTGACCCTGACCGTCGAAACCGACGGTTCGGTGAAGCCCGAGGACGCCGTCGCCTACGCCGCCCGCATTCTCCAGGACCAGCTGGCCATCTTCGTCAACTTCGAAGAGCCGCAGAAGGACACCAAGGTCGAGACCGTTCCGGAGCTCGCCTTCAATCCGGCGCTGCTCAAGAAGGTCGACGAGCTCGAGCTGTCGGTCCGTTCGGCAAACTGCCTGAAGAACGACAACATCGTCTACATCGGCGATCTGATCCAGAAGAGCGAGGCGGAGATGCTCCGCACGCCGAATTTCGGCCGCAAGTCGCTCAACGAGATCAAGGAAGTGCTGGCGCAGATGGGGTTGCATCTCGGCATGGAAGTCCCGAACTGGCCGCCCGAGAACATCGAAGACCTGGCCAAGCGCTACGAAGACCACAACTACTGAGCACCACGCTCGCCGGAGGGCGTGGCTCTCCGGCTCGTTCAAAACAACATGCCCGGCGTGAGCCGCGCGAAAGACAAATAGGAGTAGGCCATGCGTCACGGTAATGCGGGCCGTCGGTTCAACCGCACTCAGAGCCATCGTAAGGCGATGCTCGCCAACCTCGCCATCTCGCTGGTCGAGCACGAGCAGATCGTCACCACCCTGCCGAAGGCGAAGGACCTGCGTCCGATCGTCGAGAAGCTGGTGACCATCGCCAAGAAGGGCGACCTCGCCGCTCGTCGTCAGCTCGCCTCCGAGCTGCAGAACAACGAGATCGCCGCCAAGAAGCTGTTCGACGTGCTCGGCCCCCGCTACAAGGCCCGCGCCGGTGGCTACACCCGCGTGCTGAAGGCCGGCTTCCGCCATGGCGACTCGGCCCCGGTGGCGGTGATCGAGTTCGTCGATCGCGACGTCGCCGCCAAGGGCGCCGCCGACAAGGCCCGCCAGGCTGCCGAGCCGGTCGAGGCCGAGACGGCCGCCGCCTGATCGAAGCGTTTCGCTGAAAGTTGAGCAAGGGGCGGCCCGTCGGGTCGCCCCTTGTTGTTTGGGCGTCCTTCCGTTGCCATATTCGGCGGCGTACAAGACGGCTTGTCGACCTGGAGCATTCGCCGACCAGACTGGATCATTTGGTCGCCCAGCGAATGCTCCGGGCTCATTTGCTGGAGCAGCCGTTTTTCGATCAGGTTGAGAAGACCTGATCGGCGGATGCTCCAGCGCTTTCGGAGACATGCGATGCGACCCAACGGATTGACCCGCCCCATTCTCGCTCTGGGCCTTGCTGTCTGCGTGTCGCTTGGCGGCGCGATGGCCGCCGAACGGGTGGTGCCGGCATCGCAGGCGCAGGTCAAGCTGTCCTTTGCGCCGGTGGCCAAGGTGGCAGGTCCCGCCGTGGTCAACGTCTACTCCACCAAGACCATCAAGGTCGCCTCGTCGCCGCTGATGGACGACCCGTTCTTTCGCCAGTTCTTCGGCGGCAACATGCCGGGCATCGGCCGTCAGCGCGAGCGGCACCAGCAGTCGCTCGGCTCGGGCGTCATCGTCGATCCCTCCGGCCTCATCGTCACCAACAACCACGTCATCGAGGACGGCGACGAGGTGAAGGTGGCGCTGTCCGATCGGCGCGAGCTCGAATGCGACGTCGTCCTCAAGGACGAGCAGCTCGACCTCGCGGTGCTGAAGGTCCGCGATCCCAAGGAGGCGTTGCCGACGCTGCCGCTCGCCGATTCCGACCAGTTGCAGGTCGGCGACCTCGTGCTCGCCATCGGCAACCCGTTCGGCGTCGGTCAGACGGTGACGCAGGGCATCGTCTCGGCGCTGGCCCGCAGCCAGGTCGGCATCTCCGACTATCAGTTCTTCATCCAGACCGACGCCGCCATCAATCCGGGCAACTCGGGCGGCGCGCTGGTCGACATCGACGGCAAGCTCGTCGGCATCAACACGGCGATCTTCAGTCGGGGCGGCGGTTCCAACGGCATCGGCTTCGCCATCCCCTCCAACATGGTGAAGGTGTTCGTCGATTCGGCCCGACGTGGCGGCTCGGCCGTGGAGCTGCCGTGGATCGGCGCCGAGCTGCAGGCGGTGACGTCGGACATTGCCGAAAGCCTGGGCCTCGATCGTCCTTCGGGCGTGCTGATCACCTCGATCCTGCGCAAGAGCCCGGCCGAGGCTGCGGGCCTTGATGCCGGCGATCTCGTCGTCGCCGTCGATGGCGTCGAAGTGAGCGACCCGCGCGTCTTCAACTATCGCTTGGCCACCAAGGGCGTCGGCAATGTCGCCAAGCTCACCATCAATCGGGCCGGCAAGCTTATCGAGGTGCCGGTGAAGCTGATGACGGCGCCGGAAACCACCCCGCGCGAGACGCTGACGATCGACGCGCGCTCTCCCTTCCAGGGCGCGACGGTTGCCAACGTCTCTCCCGCCGTCGCCGCCGAGATCGGATTGTCCTATCGCGGCCAGACCGGCGTGGTCATCACCGCCGTGGCGTCCGGCTCGCCAGCCGACCGCATCGGCCTTCAGAAGGGCGACATCGTCTTGTCAGTGAACGGCAACGACATCACCAAGACCAGAGTGCTCGCCGCGGCAGCTGCCTCCGATCCGATGTTCTGGCGCGTCGCCATCGACCGCAACGGCCAGATCCTGCGCATGGCCTTCCGATGAGCGACCTGTTCGGCGTCAGCACGGCGGACAATCGCGCCGGCCGGCCGCTGGCCGACCGCCTGCGCCCGGCCAGCCTGTCGGAGGTGGTCGGCCAGGACCATCTGGTCGGACCGAGCGGCACAATCACCCGCATGCTGGCGTCCGGCTCCCTCGGATCGCTGATTCTCTGGGGGCCGCCGGGCTCGGGCAAGACCACCGTGGCCCGTCTTTTGGCTCACGAGACCAATCTGGCCTTCGAGCAGGCCTCGGCCATCTTCACCGGTGTCGCCGACCTCAAGAAGCTGTTCGACGCCGCCCGTCAGCGCCGGGCGCTCGGGCGCGGCACGCTGCTGTTCATCGACGAGATCCATCGCTTCAACCGCGCCCAGCAGGACAGCTTCCTGCCGGTGATGGAGGACGGGACGGTGACGCTGATCGGCGCCACCACCGAGAACCCGTCCTTCGAGCTCAACGCGGCCCTGCTGTCGCGCGCCCACGTGCTGGTGTTCAAGGCGCACGACGAAACCTCGATCGGCCAGTTGCTCGACCGTGCCGAGGAGGTGACCGGCAAGCCCCTGCCGCTCGACGAGGAGGCGAGGGCGGCGCTGGTCCGCATGGCCGATGGCGACGGCCGCGCCGCGCTGACGCTGGCCGAGGACGTCTGGCGCGCCGCCGGCGAGGGCGAGATCTTCGACGCCAAGACGCTGCAGGAGATCGTCCAGCGGCGGGCGCCGGTCTACGACAAGGCGCAGGACGGCCACTACAACCTGATCTCAGCGCTGCACAAGTCGGTGCGCGGCTCGGACCCGGACGCCGCGCTCTACTACTTCTGCCGTATGATCGATGCCGGCGAGGACCCGCTCTACGTCATCCGCCGGGTGATCCGCATGGCGGCCGAGGACATCGGCCTCGCCGACCCCCAGGCGCTGCCCGTCTGCATCGCCGCCCAGGGCGCCTATGAGATGCTGGGTTCACCGGAGGGCGAACTCGCCATCGCCGAGGCCGTCGTCTACGTTGCGACGGCGCCCAAATCCAACGCCGTCTACACCGCCTTCACGACGGCGATGGCGGCGGCCAAGGAGTTCGGCAGCGTCGCGCCGCCGCGCCATATCCTCAACGCCCCGACCAAGCTGATGAAGGGCGAGGGCTACGGGGCCGGCTATCGCTACGACCACGACGAGCCGGACGCCTTTTCGGGTCAGGACTATTTCCCCGAGAAGATGGGCCGCCGCTCCTTCTATCATCCGGTCGAGCGCGGCTTCGAGCGCGAGCTCAGGAAGCGCCTCGACTACTGGGCGCGCTTGCGCCGTGAGCGACAAGGCGAGGGGTGAGGTTAACGCGCGCGGCGCTTCGGTGGCCGGAGTTGCGAACCGATTGCGGGTAATCCGACCGATTTCGGGACGCTACCATCGGATATGGCTGCGCCAAGGGCGGTAATCCGCCGAATCTCGCCGTTAACCATTTGTCTTCAATGGTTTTTTAACCCGTTCCCTTAAGCTCGAAGTCGGAATTGTGGTGTAGCGTCGTCGTTGAACGCAAGCCACGGGGAGTGGGAACGATGACCGACAGCGGAAAGACGATTGCGCCCGGCGCCGCGCCGCTCGACGCGGTCGCTCGCCTTCGCGCCGCCGTTTATGCCGATGGCAGCGTCGACGCTGAGGAAATCCGCCATCTCTGCCGCCTCGCCGCCAAGGAAGGCTTCTCCACGGCCGCCGGCCGCCAGCTCTACATCGAGGCCCTGACCGACTCCGTCGCCTTGCAGACGGCCCCGAGCGGCCACGTCAGCGAGGACATGGCCCGCTGGCTGATCGGCGTGCTGTCGGCCGACGGCATCACCACCGATCTCGAAGTCGACGTTCTGGTCAACATCATGCGCCGCGCCGATTCGGTGCCGGTCGAGCTGTCCGCCTTCGCGCTTGCCGAGGTGTCGCGGTCCGTGCTGAACGGTGCCGATGACGGCGAGGGCGGGGTCATCTCCGCCACCGATGTCGAGCGCATGCGCTCCATCCTCTACGCCTTCGGCAACGAGCGCTCCGTCGGCATCAGCCGCGAGGAAGCGGAGGTCCTGTTCGACCTCAACGACCGCAGTCGCGAGGCCGACAACGATCCGTCCTGGTCGGACCTGTTCGTCAAGGCCATCGCCTCTTTCCTGATGGCGGCGCGGGGATACACGCTGATGTCGCGCGAGGAGACCTTGAGCCGCGACGCCTGGCTCGACGCGCCATCCGGCGGCGTCACCGCGCTGTTCGGCGACATGCTCTCCAGCATGCTGTCCAACGGGCTGCGCGGCGTCTGGTCAGCCTGGAGCCAGCAAGACGACGCATCCTCGAAGCCGATCGAGGCCGACGAGGCGCGCATCCGCGAGGCGGAAGCGGTCACCTCCGAGGAAGTGAAATGGCTGGCCGATCGCATCGGTCGCGATGGCGTCATCCACGCCAATGAAAGGGCGCTCTTGAAATTCTTGTCCGAGGAAAGCCCGGACATTCATCCTTCGCTGCGTACTTTGCTCGACACCGCTGCCTGACCCGGTGAAGAGCGCTTCCCCTACGCAGCGCCCTGCGCGCGGCGCCCGGAGATCCCCCCGGGCGCCGCGGAATTTTTTCGGGGCCAGCCTTGTGTGTCCGCGCTGCCGGAGGCGCGTTTTCGTCCGCGGCGCGCCGCAGTCCCGGCCTCGCCGCCGCCATCCCCAGCCAGCGAATTTTCGTTTCCATGACGCCTTGACTTGCCCTGCCGAGGGCCCTTATATCGCGCCACCGCATGACGGTCAGGGCGCGTAGCTCAGCGGGAGAGCACTTCGTTCACACCGAAGGGGTCACAGGTTCGATCCCTGTCGCGCCCACCATTCAACAAAAGGCCCTGCCGGCAACGGCGGGGCCTTTTGTTTCTTGCCGCTCCATTCACGGGGCACCGCCTCGATCCCGACTGCCATTTTCATCCTTTGTCTTCTACGTGACAGACCCGGTGGTGGTGTGGCGCGATGATCCGGCGTTGGGCTCGCGGCGTTCAGCGAACGCAGTTCCAGGGAGTGGTGTCGTGATGGACGGGCTGACGGCAACGGTTCGGGACTATTACGGAACACGGCTCATGGGGAGCGGAGACCTCAAGACCGGTGCCTGTTGTTCATTGGAGCCGCTGTCGCCGCGATTGCGGTCGATTCTCGATGCGATCCACCCGGAGGTCGTCAATCGCTTCTATGGCTGCGGTTCGCCCATGCCGGATGATGTCGAGGGCCTGACGGTGCTCGACCTTGGCTGCGGCACAGGGCGCGACGTGTTCATGGTGTCGGCGCTGGTCGGGGAGGGCGGCCGGTCCATCGGCGTCGACATGACGCCGGAGCAACTGGCGGTCGGCCGCGACCATCAGGCCGAGCAGGCGCGTGTTTTCGGTCACCGTGCCTCCAACGTCAGCTTCATTGAGGGACAGTTCGAGGATCTCCTGTCACTTGGCATCGCCGACGGATCGATCGACGTGGTGATCTCCAACTGCGCCCTCAACCTCTCTCCCGACAAGGCGAGGGTGTTCGCCGAGATCCATCGGGTGCTGAAGCCCGGCGGCGAACTATTGTTCTCGGATGTCTTTGCGAGCCGCCGCCTGCCGGCCGAGGTCGCGGGCGACCCGCTCCTGGTGGGCGAATGTCTGGGCGGGGCGCTCTATGTCGAGGATTTCCGCCGCCTGATGGCGGCAAGCGGCTGGCCGGACTTCCGCCTGCTTTCCAGGCGCCAGATCATCATCGGCCATCCCTACGCCGAACTCATGGTCGGCCCCACCACGTTCTGGTCGATGACGGTGCGCGCCTTCAAGCTCGATGGGCTCGAAGACTGCTGCGAGGACTACGGGCAGGTGGCGACCTACCTAGGCAGTCTGCCCGACTCGCCCAACGCCTTCCTTCTCGATGATCATCACCGCTTCATAGCCGGAAAGCCGATGCTAATCTGCGGCAACACGGCCGCCATGATCGGCGAGAGCCGCTTCGGCAAGCATTTTCGCGTGGATGGAAGCCGGACCGTGCATTTCGGCCGGTTCGACTGTTCGTCGTCGGGCGGCGGCGCGGAGATCGAGGAAGCCCCGGCGTCCGGGTGCTGCTGATCCTCAACGCCATGTCTTGTGTCTTCAAGTGAAAGGTAGCCGGAGATGATCCCGCAAAAGGTAACGGACGGCATTTATTCCTACAGGGCGATCGATTGGGATCGCGAGCTTTTCGACGAACTGGTGCCGCTTCCGGAGGGCACGACCTATAACGCCTATCTCGTCGAGGGCAGCGAAAAGACGGCCCTGATCGACACCATCTATCCGCCCAAGACGGCCGAGTTCATCGCCGCCCTCAAGGCGTCCGGCGTCAAGCGCATCGACTACATCGTCGCCAATCATGCCGAACAGGATCACTCCGGCTCCATTCCGGCGGTCCTCGAACTGTTCCCCGACGCCAAGGTGGTGACCAACGCCAAGTGCAAGCGCTTCATCATGGACACGCTGCCGGTGGAGCGCGACGCCTTCATCACCGTCGGCGATGGCCACAGCCTGTCGCTCGGCGACAAGACGCTGCAGTTCCTGATGACGCCCTGGGTCCATTGGCCGGACACCATGTGCACTTACGTGCCGGAGGCGCGCACCGCATTCACCTGCGACTTCCTCGGCGCGCATCTCGCCACCACCGATCTCTTTGCCGACGACGAGGCGCGGGTCGAAACGGCGGCCAAGCGCTACTACGCCGAGATCATGATGCCCTACCGCAGCTTCTCCAAGGAGGCGGTCGACAAGGTCGGCGCGCTTGACCTCGCATATATCGCGCCGAGCCACGGGCCGATCTACGCCCGTCCGCCCTTCATTCTCGACCTCTACCGCGGCTGGGCGTCCGATGCGCCCAAGCCCTTCGTCGTCATCCCCTATGTGTCGATGTACGAGAGCACCGCGCTGATGGTCGCCTACCTCACCGATCGGCTTGTCGAGCGTGGTCTTGGCGTCAAGCCGATCAACGTCGTCGACCTCGATACCGGCGAGTTCGCCATGAGCCTCGTCGAGGCGTCGACCGTGGTGTTCGCCTCGCCGACGGTGCTGTCGGGGCCACATCCGGGTGTCGCCTATGCGGCGCTGCTTGCCAACGTGCTCGGCCTCAAGGCCAAATACGCGGCGGTAATCGGGTCCTTCGGCTGGGAGGGCAACCTGCCGGAGATCGTCCAGTCGATGCTGCCGAAGCTAAACGCTACTTTCTTCGAGCCGGTGATGGTCAAGGGACTGCCCAGGGAAGCCGCCTTCGCCGAACTCGACCGGCTCGCCGACGACATCGCCGCCGCCCATGCCGCCGCGCCGGCGGCAGCCTGATCGGGAGAGGGCGATGGAAACATCGGGTCGAGAGGTCCGCCTCGTCTACTTTGCCTGGGTGCGTGAGCGCATAGGTCTGTCCGACGAACGCGTCCGCCTGCCCGAGGGCATCCGCACGGCCGGCGAGATGATCGCCTGGCTGTCGGAGCGCGGCGACAACTACGCCTATGCGCTGGAGGCGCCCTCGACCATTCGCGTCGCGGTCGACCAGTTGCACATCGAGCAGGACGAAGCGCTTGGCGCGGCGCGGGAGATCGCCCTGTTTCCGCCGATGACCGGTGGCTGACACGCCAGCCACCGGCGCCCGAACGGGCGCGTGATCCGACACCGACACCCCTGAGTGGTCATACGTATGCGGGGTGTCGGCCGGGCCGCCGGACGAAAAAGTGGCGGATTACCGCCGAATTATCCCCAAATCCTCCTTTCCTGCGCTCCGAAGCAGTCGTTCAGGCGACAGCGATTTTCCGGCTGCGAGTCCTGTATCGGACAGAATTCGTCCTCTCGTTGGCCGAACCTGCCCAACATGGACAGGTCGCCGCTCGGCGCCGCCCCGAGGAGGAGAGTCGGGGTCGGCAGGCAAAAGAAGAGGGCTGACCGTCCGGGAGCGTTGCGTCGAGCAGGCCGCCGGAGGACGACATGGACATCTACAAGGAACTCATCCGCGAGCGCGACGCCGGCCGCCGTTCGGCGCTGGTCTCCATCGTGACCCAGTCGGGCTCCACGCCTTCGGCGACGGCGGCCAAGATGCTGGTGCGGGCGGATGGCACGATCGCCGGCACGGTCGGTGGCGGCGCCGCCGAGGGCAAGGCGATCGAAGTGGCCCGGCAGGTCATCGAAACGGGCCAGTCGCAGATGCTGGCCATCGACCTTCACAAGAACCCGACGCTCGATCTCGGCATGATCTGCGGCGGCAACCTTCAGTTCTACATCGAGGCGATCATGCCCAACCGGACCGTCTACATCTTCGGCGGCGGTCACGTCGGCCTGATGACCGAAGCCATCTGCCGGACGCTCGGGTTCGAGACGGTGGTCGTCGACGATCGCGGCGAGTTCGCCAACCCCGAGCGCTTCCCGGCCGCCGCCGGCACCTACGCCGGCCCGCTCGCCGAGACATCGGCCGATCTTGCGCCCAACGCCGCGTCGCTGGTGTTCATCGCCACGCGTGGCCACGCCCTCGACCAGGAGGCGCTCGCCTGGGCGCTCGGCACGCCTGCCGGCTACATCGGCATGATCGGTTCCAAGCGCAAGGTGCTGACCGTCTACAAGAATCTCGTGGCGGCAGGCTTTGCGCCCGACGCGTTTGCCCGCGTCCGCGCCCCGGTCGGCCTCGAGATCGGTGCCGAAGGGCCCGAGGAAATCGCGGTCTCCGTGACCGCCGAAATGATCGCCCACATCCGAGGTGCCGACAAGGCCTGTTCGCTGTCGCGGACCATGGATTGGTGCGGGTCGGCCGAGGAAGGAAAGCCTCTCTCCGTTGCCAGCTGATTGGGGATGCTGCGACGGACGCTACAACCTAGGAGGAAGACATGAAACGCATTTCCCTGAATGTGAACGGCGTTGAGCGCTGGGTCGTCGCCGATCCCAAGCGGTCGCTCGCCGACGTTCTGCGCGAGCAGATGATGCTGACGGGCTGCAAGGTCTGCTGCGCCGACGGCCAGTGCGGCTCCTGCACGGTGCTGATCGACGGCAAGCCGATCCGCGCCTGCGTGACGCCGATGGAGAAGCTCGCCGCCGGTTCGAAGATCGTCACCATCGAGGGCATCGGCACGCCCGAGAACCTGCATCCGCTGCAGATCGCCTGGATGGCCCACGGTAGCGCCCAGTGCGGCGTCTGTTCGCCCGGCTTCATCATGTCGGCCAAGGCGCTGTTGGACAAGACGCTCACCCCGACGCGTGAGGAAGTCCGTGCCTGGTTCCATCGCAACCGCAACCTCTGCCGCTGCACCGGCTACAAGCCGCTGATCGACTCCGTGATGGATGCCGCCGCCATCATGCGCGGCGAGAAGACCATCTACGACGTCATGCCAAAGGCCAAGGAAGACGGCTCCATCCTCGGCACCGAGTACATCCGTCCGTCGGCGGTCGCCAAGGTCACGGGCACCTGGGACTTCGGCGCCGACGTGGCGCTCAAGATGCCGGTCGGCACATTGCGCCTGGCGCTCGTCCAGGCCGAGGTGAGCCACGCCCTGATCAAGGACATCGACACGTCCGAAGCCGAGAAGATGATCGGCGTCGAGCGGATCATCACCTGGAAGGACGTTGGCGGCAAGAACGCCATCACCGGCCTCATCACCTTCCCGACCAACAAGGGCGACGGCTGGGACCGTCCGATCCTCTGCAAGGAAAAGATCTTCCAGTTCGGCGATGCCATCGCCATCGTCGCCGCCGACACCGAGGAGCATGCCCGCGCCGCCGCCAAGAAGGTCAAGGTCGAGCTCGAAGTGCTGCCCGCCTACATGTCCGGCTTCGCCGCCCTGGCACCTGACGCCATGGAAATCCACCCCGGCGTTCCCAATGCCTATTACGAGCAGGGCGTCGTCAAGGGCTCCGACACCGCGCCGCTGATGTCCAGCGCCGCCGCCATGGTCGACATCACCACCTACTGCTCGCGCCAGCCGCACCTTCATCTGGAGCCCGACTGCGGCGAGGCCTTCGTCGATGACGACGGCGTGCTGACGATCCTGTCGAAGTCGATCGGCGTGCATCTGCATCACGCCATGATCTGTCCCGGCCTCGGCATTCCTCCCGAGAAGCTGCGCCTGATCCAGAACCCGACGGGCGGCACCTTCGGCTACAAGTTCTCGCCGACCATGGAGGCGCTGCTCGGCGTCGCCGCGCTGGTCACCAAGAAGCCGGTGTCGCTGGTCTACGACCAGTACCAGAACATCACCTACACCGGTAAGCGCAGCCCGGCCAACATCAACATCCGCCTCGCCTGCGACAAGAACGGCAAGCTCACGGCGATGGAAACCGACTGGTGGCTCGATCACGGCCCCTATTCGGAGTTTGGCGACCTGGTGACGCTGCGTCAGGCCCAGTTCACCGGCGCCGGCTACCACCTCGAGAACATTCGCGGCAAGGGCCGTACGGTGGCGACCAACCATGCCTGGGGCTCGGCCTTCCGCGCCTACGGCTCGCCGCAGTCCTTCCTGGCCTCGGAAATCGCCATCGACATGCTGGCCGAGAAGATGGGCGAGGACCCGTTCGAGTTCCGCTACAAGAACCTCTACAACGAGACCTCGACGACGCCGACCGGTCAGAAGCCGGAAGTGCTGGTTCTGCCGCAGCTGTTCGACATGATCCGGCCGAAGTACGAGGAAGCCAAGAAGCGCTGCGCCGAGTTCAACAAGGCCAACAGCGACAAGAAGCGTGGCGTCGGCGTCGCCCTCGGCATCTACGGCTGCGGTCTCGACGGTCCCGACAGCTCGGAAGCTCGCGTCGAGATGACGCCGTCCGGCTTCATCGTCCACTCCGGTTGGGAAGACCACGGCCAGGGCGCCGACCTTTCCGCCCAGACCATGGCGCATGAGGTGTTGCGCGCGGCCGGCGTCAAGCCCGAGCAGATCGGCCTCGTCATGGCCGACACCTTCGGGCCGAACTCAGGCCCGGCCGGCGGCAGCCGCTCCAACGTCTTCTCCGGCAACGCCATTCGCGTTTCGGCGGAGATGATGCTCAACGCCATGAAGAAGCCGGATGGCAGCTATCGCACGTACAAGGAGATGGTGGCCGACAACATCCCGCTGTCCTACGACGGCAAGTGGGTGGCGGCGGCCTGCACCGACTGCTCGCCCGACACCGCCCAGGGCAACCCGTTCCCGATCTACATGTACGAAGTGTTCCTGCCGGAGGTGGAGGTCGACCTTGAGACCGGCGAGACCAAGGTGGTCAAGTTCACGACCTCGGTCGACGTCGGCACCATCATCAACAAGGCGACGGTGGACGGCCAGATCTACGGCGGTCTCGCCCAGGGCATCGGTCTTGCCCTGACCGAGGACTTCGAGGATCTGGAGCTGCACACCACCCTCAAGGACTGCGGCATCCCCTATCCGAAGGATGTGCCCGACGACATCGAGATCCTCTATCTCGAAACGCCGCGCGACCTCGGGCCGTTCGGGGCCGCCGGTGTCGGCGAAGCGCCGCTCACCGCGCCACATCCGGCCATTCTCAACGCCATCAACAACGCCTGCGGCGTGCGCGTGTTCCGCGTTCCCGCCCTGCCGGAGGTGATCAGGATGGGGCTTGAGGCCAAGGCCGGAAAGTCCACCACGAAGTCTGAACTCCAGCACAACTGAGTTCCGACAGTCGAGGAGCTTCCCGCCCGCTCCTCGAACATGCGGGCGGCCCGACCTCTCCCGGGCCGCCCGTAACCCTTTTGCCTCCCCAACGACGCATCGAGACGATCATGGATGGCGATCAGGTCAAGGCTTGGGAAGCGCTTTGCATCGAGGAACAGCCGCCGGCTTGTGCCGCCGCCTGTCCCTTGCGCGTCGATGCGCGCGCCATGGCCGAGAAGATGGCCGCTGGCGATTTCGTCGGCGCCATGGCGGTGTTTTCCCGGGTCGTACCCTTTCCGGCGATCATAGCCCACATCTGCGAACACCCCTGCGAGACCGTTTGCCGTCGCGCCGAAGCCGGCGGCGCCGTCCGCCTTGGTGCGCTCGAACGGGCGCTGGTCGAGGAGGCCTACCCGACGGTGCGC
>JAUVXG010000146.1 GCA_030603685.1 Pleomorphomonas sp. | reverse complement strand
GACATGCCGGTCTCGCTCTGCAGTTCCCGCAGCAGCCTCAGGATCTGCGCCTGAATCGTCACGTCGAGCGCCGTCGTCGGCTCGTCGGCGATCAGGATGCGGGGATCGCAGGACAGCGCGACGCCGATCATCGCCCTCTGGCGCATGCCACCCGAGAACTCGTGCGGATAGCCGTTGTACTGCCGCGCCGGATGCGGGAAGCCGACCTGCGCCAGGATATCCAGCGCGACCGCCCTCGCCTCCTTGCCATCGACGCCGCGATGGACGCGGACGCCCTCGGCGATCTGGTCGCCGATGCGCATCAGCGGATCGAGATGGCTGGTCGGGTTCTGGAAGATCATGCCGATGTCGCGTCCACGCACCGAACGGATGTCGGCCTCGGACACCTGCGTGAGGTCGCGACCGTCGAGCATCACCGTACCCGCGGTGATCTTCAGCTTGGGCGACGGCATCAGCCGGACCAGAGACCGGCAGGTCAGGCTCTTGCCCGAGCCACTTTCGCCGACGAGCCCCAGAATCTCGCCCTTGCCGAGATCGAACGACAGGTCGTCGATCAGCGTGCGCGGGCCATCGTCGCCCGAGAAGACGACGCTGAGGTCGCGGACGGAGAGCAGTGTCTCGCTCATTCGCGCACCCCCAGAAGGTCGCCAAGGCCATCGCCGGTCAGCGAAAAGCCGAAGGCCAGCGTCACGATGGACAGGCCGGGGAACAGTGTGATCCACCAGGCCGTGGTGATGAAGCTCTGCCCCTCCGCCACCATCACGCCCCACTCGGCGATCGGCGGCTGCACGCCGAGACCGAGGTAGCTGATGGCCGCGCCCGACAGCAGCACCAGCACGCAGTCGGACATCGAGAACACCACAGATCCCGCGATGGCGTTGGGCAAGAGGTGGCGGAACATGATGCGCGGCCCGGAAAAACCAAGGCTGAGCGCCGCTGTCGCATAGTCCACGGTCTTCAGCACCAGCATCTGCGCCCGGATCAGTCGGGCGTAGGAAACCCAGCCGACCAGCGCCATGGCGATGTAGAAGCTCTGAAGTCCCGGCCCGAGAATGGCGATGATGGAGAGCATCAGCACCAGAAAGGGAAAGGCGAGAATGATGTCGATGAACCGCATGAAAGCGATATCGACCTTGCCGCCGAGATAGCCGGCGATCGTGCCGACCGTCGTGCCGATCAAGAAGGGAAAGAGCACGCCGATCACGGCGATCTGCAAGTCGACGCGCGCGCCCCAGATGACGCGCGAGAAAATGTCGCGGCCAAAGTTGTCGGTCCCGAAGGGATGACCCCATGATGGCGGTTGAAGGCGAAGGTCGCCGTTCTGGAGGATCGGGTCATAGGGCGCGATCAGCGGCGCGAGCAACGCGATGACCACGAAGAGAGAAAGAAGGATCAGGCCGGCGAGCAATGTCGGCCGCCGGCGAACCGCCCTCCAGGCAGGAGCAAGCGCGGCGATCATTGCTTCACCCTCGGATCGATGGCCACGGTGACGATGTCGGCGATGAAGTTCACCAGAACGGTGGCGCAGGCAAACACCATGGCGACGCCCTGAACGACCATATAGTCCCGCGAGAAAATGGCGCGGACGAGCAACTGGCCCATGCCCGGCAGTGCGAACACGCTTTCGACGACGACGGTGCCGCCGATCAGCCAGCCGATGTTGACCGCCAGCAGATTGACCGTCGGCACCAGCGAGTTGGGCATGACGTGCCGCCAGAAGACGATGCTTTCCGGCATGCCGCGCGCCCGCGCCGCCGTGGCGAGATCGCCCTTCAGTTCGGCGATCATCGCCGTCCGAAGCGAACGGATCAGCACCGTCGACAGCGACAGCGCGATGGTCAGCGACGGCAGGATCAGATGGTAGAGTTTGTCGGCAAGGCTCTCGCCATACCCGGACACGGGGAACAGGTCGAGCCGCACGGAAAAGAAGATGATCAGCATCAATGCCAGCCAGAACGGCGGAAAACCGATGCCGAAAGTCGAAATGAATCGCACCGCATGGTCGGCGGGACCGCCGTTGGAACGGGCAGCCAGCGAGGCAAGCGGCACGGCTATCACGAGGGACAGCAGGACTGCCGAGAGCACCAGCGCCAGGGTCGGTTCGATGCGGGTGGTGATCAGCCTCAGAACGTCGATCTTGTAGAGGATCGATTTGCCCATCTCGCCGTGGGCGAGGTTCTGGAGAAAGTAGAAGTATTGCAGCCATATCGGCTGATCGAGGCCGTACTGGGCGCGGATGGCCGCAATGGCGGCCGGCGTCGACTTGGTGCCAAGCAGCACGCGCGCCGGGTCGCCCGGAATGAGGCGAACGAGGACGAAAGTGATGATGCTGATGCCCAGCAGCACCGGCAGGAACTGCAGGGGACGGTAGAGGACGAACTTATACCGGTGCATCGTGGCTCCCGGGCTTGGCGACGATTGTCATGGATAGGGCGAGCGTCATCGCTGGCTGTGTTTCCCCAGGAAGGCAAGGAGCGCAGGGTAGTAATCCCCCGGGTTCTCGTAAAACGGCATGTGGCTGGCGTTGGCGAACACCTTGAGCTCGGCATCCGGCAAGTGCAGCTTCATGCGCAACGCGCAGGCCGGCGTGAGCTCATCGTGCTCGCCGCAGGTAATCAGTGTCGGCACGCTGATCCTGTGGAGGTCCGGGACGCGGTTCCAATCCTTGAGATTGCCTGTGTAAAGGAACTCGTTCGGCCCCTGCATGGTCCCGTAGGGGCCCATGTTCCAATCGGAAAGCGACCGATTGACCGGCGCCGGCCACTCCTTCAGGCGGCAGACGTGGCGATAGTTGAGCAACGTGATCGCGGCCACGTACTCGGGATGATCGATGGTGCCGGCAGCCTCGTGAGCCTGCATCATCGCCACCGTCTCGGAGCCGAGCGCGCCGCGCAACCGTTGGAGCTCGGTAATGAGATGCGGCATGTCGGCGACGGTATCCTCTAGTATCAGCGTCTTGAGAGCATCCGGATAGGTCAGCGCATAATCGATGGCGAGCCATCCGCCCCAGGAATGCCCCAGGAAATGAACCTTGCCGAGACCGAGTGCCTTCCGCACCGTCTCGGTTTCCTCGACGTAACGATCGATCGTCCAAAGGGCGGGATCGGTCGGGCGGTCGGACGCGCCGGTTCCGAGCTGATCGAAAGCGACCACGCGATAGCCATGGTCGACCAGACAGGAGTGAGCCTCGCGCAGATAGTCGCAAGGCAGCCCCGGACCGCCATTGGCGAGAAAGACCACGTCGTCGCCCGTGCCGAACTCGTAGGCCACCACGTCATGGCCGTCGACCTTCACCACATGCATGGCGTCCGGGGCGATTTCCCGCCACATGATCGATCTCCTCAATCCGATTCAAAGCCCAGGATTTGAGCGTGATCAAATTTTGGATGAATTGACGCTCAACACCAGCTATTAGAAGTGATAGGGTTGGGCAGATGGGGGAGCCTGAGCCGCCGTCCGGGAGGCTTTTCACTCCGGAGTAGCTATATGTCCGTCGACATGGCCGCCGTCAGGAAGCGGCTCACCACCAAAGCAGACCTGGAAGGGTGCATCGACCAAGCCTTCGACATGGTGAAAGGCTTCGGCTTCGATGCGTTCATCTACGACTACACGCCGGTGCCCTACGACGTCGACGGCAGCATGAACATCCCCTCGCTTCTGAAGCTCAGGAACGTGCCCGAGGACATGCACGAGTACTGGTGCGGCCGAGGGTATTTCCGGTTTGATCCGGTGCAGCAGCTCGCGCTCAGGACGTCGACCCCCTTCTTCTGGGACTACGACCGCAACGCCGATACGGCGATCCGCCGCTATCTGTGCGACGACAGTCGTCCGGTCGAGAGCTACCTCAGGGATCGAGGTCTGACCTCCGGCGTCACGGTGCCCGTTCACCTGCCGCGCGGCGACTATGCGACCGTCACGGGCGTTCGCTTCGGCGCCGGCACCGACTTCCAACGCACGGCGGAGGGCGCCATCGCCGACTTTGGACTGCTCGCCCATCTCTTCCATGAAACGGCCTATTCGGCCTTCGACGCTCCAGCCCGCGTCGGCGCCATGCCGCGGCTGACCGACCGCGAGCGCGAGTGCCTGCGCCACTCCGCCGAAGGGCTGTCGGCCAAGGAGATTTCGCGCATCATCGACCGTTCTGTGCCGACCGTCGTGATGCATCTCAACTCGGCGATCCGCAAGCTCGGTGCCCGCAATCGCACCCAGGCCGTCGTGCGCGCCATCCACTACCGTCTGCTGGACGAACCCCCGACCTATAACTTCTGATAGCTGCTGCTTAGCTTTTCGCCGCGCTATGTTTTTGCCCAACGCATATGCAGCGGAGGGTGAGCGGTGGTTGAAGTCGTGGAAGGATTTGCGCCCTTTGGCGCTTACGAGACCTGGTACCGCGTCAGTGGTTCGCTGTCGTCTCCTCGTTTGCCTCTGATCATCGCCCATGGCGGTCCGGGATGCACGCACGACTATGTCGACAGCTTCAAGCACATCGCCGATCTGGATGGCCGCGCCGTCATTCACTACGACCAGCTCGGTTCCGGCAATTCGACCCACCTGCCCGACAAGGGCAAGGACTTCTGGACAGTCCAGCTGTTTCTCGATCAGCTCGAGGCCCTGCTCTCGCATCTCGGCATCGCCGACCGCTACGCCTATCTCGGCCAGTCCTGGGGAGGCATGCTGGGCGCCGAGCACGCGGTACGTCGGCCGAAGGGGCTCAAGGCGCTGATCATCGCCAACTCGCCGGCCAACATGCACACCTGGGTCAGCGAGGCCAACCGCCTGCGCGAGGAACTGCCGCCGGACGTGCAGGCAACGCTGCTGAAGCACGAAGAAGCCGGCACCATAACCCACCCGGACTACATCGCCGCCTCAAGGGTATTCTACAACCGCCATGTCTGCCGCCTCGATCCCTGGCCCAAGGAAGTGAGCCGCACTTTCGAGCTGATGGACCTCGACAACACCGTCTACATCAACATGAACGGTCCCACCGAGTTCCACGTCATCGGCACGATGAAGGACTGGACGATCGAGGATCGGCTGCCTGAGATCAACGTTCCCTCCCTGCTTATCTCGGGCAAGTATGACGAGGCCACGCCGGAGGTGGTTCGTCCCTATGTCGAGAAGGTCCCGGGTATCCGCTGGGTGCTGTTCGAGCACTCAAGCCACATGCCGCACGTCGAAGAAGAGGCGAAATGCCTGGCGACCGTGTCGGACTTCCTGAAGGCTGTTGAGGGCTGACGGTAACGCATTCGCCCTCCGCAAACGTGGGGCCAGCCACCCGGAGGGCTGTGCCGCCCTCGCCTTCCGCATCGCCGCGGCGGAAGCGAGGGCGGCCCCCTATGACGCATCGACATTCAGGCCGACCGATCACCTGTCCGCAAAGGAACGACCATGACCTGGAAGACCGCCCGCCGTTCCTTCTACTATGACGGCGCTCCCGAACCCGAGGATCCCCTGCTCGTCGCCGGCAAGGTGGCGCTCCTCGTCATCGACGTTCAGAACGTCTACCTCGATCGCCCAGATCCCTCGACACTGGCCGGAGATGATCTCGCCCGCTATCACGCCTGGACGCCGTTCCATGAGCGCATGAATGGCACCGTGATCCCCTCGATCCAGAAGCTGCTCGCCGCCTTTCGCGGCCGCGGGCTCGACGTGCTCTATGCCCGTATCGCAGCGTTGCGCGAGGATGGGCGCGACCGTTCGTTGAGCCAGAAAAAGCCGGGCTGGAACAACCTCCTGCTGCCCAAGGACGAGCTCGCGTCGCAGATCGTTCCGACCATCGCACCGGCAGGCGACGAGATCGTCGTCACCAAGACCACCGATAGTGCGCTCACCGGCACCAATCTTCGCCTGGTGCTCGCAAACCTCGGCATCACCCACGTGGTCTGCTGCGGTATCTTCACCGACCAGTGCGTCGCCTCGACGGTACGCAGTCTGGCCGACGAGAGCTTTGACGTCATCGTCGCGGAGGACGCCTGCGCGGCCGGCACGATGGACCTGCACGACCGGGAACTCGAGATCATGAACATGATCTACTGCTCGGTCATGAGCACCGACGAGGCGATCGCTTATCTGCCAGCCTGACGGCGACCGCCTTTTCTCGTTACCTCGTCATCCGCCGGCCACTGCCATCCTCGAAGAAATGAAGCCGGTCGGCGGCGACCACCACCTTCATTTCATCGGCGAGCGGCAGGTCGGGCGACAGCGCCATGGTGAGGTGACGCCCCTCGACAGACCCGTGAACCAGCCGCAGGGCTCCCAGTTCCTCGATATAGCGAACGGCAAAGGGGACACCAGTACCGGGTGCCGCCGGCTGGATGTCCTCGGCGCGAAGTCCGACGATCACCTGGCCGTCCTTGACGCCTGAGACCCCGCTCGCCACCACCTGTCCGCCGATCGCCACGGCGCCTCCCGTCACCTCGGCCTCGGCGAGATTCATGGCCGGCGAGCCGATGAAGCTCGCCACGAAGGTCGAGGCGGGGTTGTGATAGACGTCGAGCGGCCGCCCAACCTGCTCGATGCGCCCACCGTTCAGAACGACGATGCGGTCGGCCAGCGTCATCGCCTCAAGCTGATCATGCGTCACGTAGACGGATGTCACGCCCAGACGCCGCTGCAACTGACGGATCTCGCCGCGCATGGACACGCGCAGCTTGGCGTCGAGGTTTGAAAGCGGTTCGTCGAACAGGAAGGCATCCGGCTTGCGCACGATGGCCCGCCCCATGGCGACGCGCTGACGTTGACCGCCGGAGAGCTGCTTCGGCTTTCGCGTGAGGAAGGGCTCGATCTCCAGCATGCGCGCCGCCTCGGCGACACGGGCATCGATATCCGTCTTGGGCACGCCCCGGTTCCTGAGGCCGTAGGCGAGATTGTCATAGACGCTCATGTGCGGATAGAGCGCGTAGTTCTGGAACACCATGGCGATATTGCGCGCCGCCGGGTCGATCTCGTTGACCACCCGGTTGCCAATGGCGACGGTCCCCGAGGTGATCGTTTCCAGACCGGCAATCATCCTGAGCAGCGTCGACTTGCCGCAACCGGACGGACCGACGAGAACGATGAACTCGCCATCGGCGATCGAAAGGCTGACATCCGAAACGGCCCGGACGCCGCCGGCGTAAACCTTGCTCACGCCGGTGATTTCAATGGCGGACATGCTCACTTCTCCGTTTCGATGAGGCCTTTGACGAACAGCCTTTGCATGCCGACCACCACGATCACGGGCGGCAGCAGGGCCAGCACCACGGTGGTCATGACAACGTTCCATTGGGGCAGCGCATCGGCGACATCCGACATGCGCTTGATGCCCATGACGATGGTGTAGTGACTGGATGTGGTGGTGATCATCATCGGCCAGAGGTACTGGTTCCAGCCGTAGATGAAGAGGATGACGAACAGCGCGGCGATGTTGGTGCGGCTGAGCGGCAGCAGTATGTCGCGGAAGAACTTGAGCGGCCCCGCCCCGTCGATCCGCGCGGCCTCCATCAGCTCCTCCGGCACCGTCAGGAAGAACTGCCGGAACAGGAAAGTGGCCGTCGCCGAGGCGATCAGCGGGATGGTCAGACCGGCGTAGCTGTCGAGCAAGCCGAGGTCGGCCACCACTTTGAAAGTCGGCACGATGCGTACCTCGACCGGCAGCATCAGCGTCACGAAGATCATCCAGAAGGCGACCGCGCGGAAAGGAAAGCGGAAGTAGACGATGGCGTAAGCCGACAGGATCGAGATGGCGATCTTGCCGAAGGCGATTGAGAGCGCCATGACCAGCGAGTTCCATAACATGCCGCCGAGAGGTGGAGCCCCCGAACTGGAGAGACCATCGGTCAGCATCGAACGGTAGTTGGCGATCGCGTCGCTGCCCGGCAACAGAGGGACAAGCCCCGACATGAAGTCGTTGGGACCATGCGTCGAGGCGATCACGGCCACATAGACGGGAAAGGCGACGATCAGGACGCCGGCGATCAGCACGGCATGGGCAAGCGCGTCGAGCCACGGATGGCGGTCGATCATGGCCGACTCCTCAATAGTTTACCTTGCGCTCGACCCACTTGAACTGGATCACCGTGAGCGTCACGACAATGACCATCAACACCACGGATTGAGCGGCCGACGAGCCGAGGTTGAGGCCGATGAAGCCGTCTACGAACACCTTGTAGACCAGGATGTTGGTCGACTGGGCCGGATTGCCGCCGGTGGTGGCGTGGATCACCGGAAAGGTGTCGAACATCGCATAGACGAGGTTGATGACGGCGAGAAAGAAGGTGGTCGGCGACAGCAGTGGGAAGACGATGGTGAAGAAGCGCTTCACGGGACCGGCGCCATCGATGGCCGCCGCTTCGATCATCGATTTTGGGATGGCTTGCAGCCCGGCCATGAAGAACAGGAAGTTGTAGGACACCTGTTTCCAACTGGCGGCGATCACCACCAGGATCATCGCATCCGTTGGCTGCAAGGAGTGATCCCAGCGATAACCGACCGCGGCAAGAAGGTAAGGCAACAAGCCGATGGTGGGATTGAACAGAAACCACCACATGATGCCGGCGACGGCCGGAGCCACGGCATAGGGCCAGACCAGCAGTGCCGCGTAGACGCGGCTGCCCCGCACGAGCCGGTCGAGACTGACCGCGAAGACGAGACCGAGCCCTACGGACAACAGCGTGACCGCTGGCGCAAAAATAGCGGTCACCTTCAATGAGTTGAGATAGGTCGGCTCGTGGAGGAGATCGACATAGTTGGCAAGGCCGACCCAAGTCGTGGACAGACCGAAGGCATCCTCACGCTGAAACGACTGAATGACGGCCTGGGCTGCCGGCCACAGGAAGAAAACGACGGTCACTGCGAGCTGCGGCAAAAGGAATGCATAGGGCAGCAGGCGATTGCCGAAGACGGTGCGCTTGGTCTGCATGAAGGAAACCGGATCGAGAAACGCGGATGCAGCGACTTTCGGCAGCTATCCGCAAGAAGGCCGGCGCCGGACGGGAGGCCCGCCGGCGCCGGCTGTCACTTTGAAGCGAGTAATCAGCCGTTCGCGGCGCGGAAGTCGGCGATCAGCTTGTTGCCGCGCGTCACGACCGAGTCGAGCGCATCCTTCGGGCTCTTCTGGCCGGCGAGCAGGTTCTGGAACTCCTCGTCGATCACGTCGCGGATCTGCACGTAATTGCCGAAGCGCAGGCCCTTGGAGTTGTCGGTCGGCGGGTTGAGCGTGATCTGCTTGATGGCGACGTCCGAGCCTGGGTTCTTGGCATAGAAGCCCTGCTCCTGGCCGAGTTTATAGGCGGCCTCGGTGATGGGCAGATAACCCGAGTACTGGTGCCAGTCGGCCTGCACTTCCGGCGACGACAGGAAGCTGAAGAAGTCGGCGACGCCCTTGTACTCGGCTTCGTCATGACCCTTCAGAACCCAAAGCGTGGCACCGCCGATGATCGAGTTCTGCGGAGCGCCCTGGACGTCGGAGTAATACGGCAGCATGCCGAAACCGACCTCGAAGTCCTTGGAGTTGGCGATCACGCCGGCGCGCGAGGCCGACGAGTTCATGTAGATGGCGCACTCCTGGCTGTAGAACTTCGGCGGAGCGTCGTTGCCGCCGGCCGGGCCGCCATACTGGAAAAGCCCTTCGTCCTGCCACTTCTTGAGATTCGTCCAATGACGCACCTGCAGGTCGCCGTTGACCGTCAGCTCGGCGTCCATGCCACCAATGCCGTTCTGCAGGGTGCCGATGGGCTTGTTGTGCCAGGCCGAGAAGTTCTCGAGCTGCACCCAGGAGATCCAGCCGGTGGTGAAGCCGCACTTGGCGGCGCCCGACGACATGATCTTCTGCGAATAGGACTCGACGTCTTCCCACGTCTTCGGCGGCTGCTCGGGGTCGAGACCGGCCTTCTTGAAGACGTCCTTGTTGTAATAGAGGATCGGGGTCGACGAGTTGAACGGCATCGACAGCATGTTGCCGTCGGCATCGGTGTAGTAGCCCACCACGGCCGACAGGAAGGCCTTCGGATCGAAAGCGGCCCCGGTGTCCTTCATCAGCTGGTAGACGGGGTAGATGGCGCCCTTGGCGGCCATCATCGTGCCGGTACCGACCTCGAACACCTGCACGATGTCGGGCTGCTGCTTGGCGCGGAAGGCGGCGATGGCAGCCGTCATCGTTTCAGGATAGGACCCCTTGTAGACGGCGGTTACCTTGTACTCATCCTGCGAGGCGTTGTACTTGGCGACGATCTCGTCGAGCTTCTTGCCGAGTTCGCCACCCATGGCGTGCCACCAGGTGATTTCGGTGGCGGCAAAGGAGGAACCGGACAAGAAGGTCAGGGCAAGTCCGGCGATGAGGGACCGCGTCAGCATGGCGTCTTCCTACTCTCGAGGTTGTCGGTGACGGCAACCAGTAGGAGCGGCATGTGACAGAGGCATTGCCGACGCGTGACGGTTCGGTGACGCCCATGGACGCCCCCCAGGACGATAGCCGGATGCGTGTTCCGGCTTGGCCCGGGACTTTGCTTGCACTGCGCGTCGCGCTGAACCGCAAAAACGCCTAAGCCTTTCGTTTATACGTATTTTTATGAGGGCGGTTGGGAGGTCGCGTCCTTCTCCCGGGCCTGGAAAGAAAATCTGTCCGACCGCCTAACCGTAGGGCCAATCATTCAATATCCAGCTCCGGTGACGCAAGGCAACAGAACGAAGCATCGAGACGGAAAGCCCTCTTCGCTTTCAAAAGCACATTGCTTTTATCGCTCGCAAGAGAGAACCACTCATGCATGCAACAGAATAAACATGGCAACAAGATAATTATACATAGCATCGATAGTGTTATAAGCGTCAGTTGTATCGTTTCATCTTAAGTCAAAACAACGCACAACGATAAGTATCTCGACATTTGTTCAGCTCGACACACCAGCCTCCCAAGTTTGGTGCCCGAGTAAACGACAGCTTAACCTCGCATGCCCTGAAATGTGGCTACACAATTAAATGCGCGGTTCGGACAACAAAGTTGGCTGGGCGATTGCTTTTGGGAGAGAGAGATGCGCTGGACTGTTGGCAAACTCAAGGTGAAGGCCTTGCGGCTCGGCATATCCGGAAAGATCGTTTCCGGCTTCCTGATAGCGCTAACGCTAATGGCTGTCGTGGCCGGCGTCTCGCTCAGGACCTTCTCTCAGTCGAACAGCGTTGTAACCGATCTCGCCACTCGCAACGTCGAGGTCGGCATCGCCAATGATATCCAGGCGAAGTTCCTCGAGTACCGTCGCCTGAGCCGGGAGCTCATCTACACCTCGCTTCCCGGCACGGCCCAGGCCACCGAGAAGCAGGCCGAGATTCTGCGTGCGGCCATCGCCGACGGTGTCAGCAAGGTTTCGGACTTCGGACAGCGCGACACCCTGCAGGAACTGAGCCTCGAGTTCGAATCCTACGCGACCGAGCTAGCCCGCATCGGCTCGGAAAAGGCCAAGCTGGCGACGATGCGTGTCGAGTCCATGCAGCCGGCCATCGCTGCCGTGCAGAAGGGCCTCGAAGACGTCGCCGCCATTGCGCTGGCGACCAGCGATGCTTCGACGCGCGACACCGTCAACGAGATCCTGCGACTGGTGCTGCTGGTTCAGAACCAGGCCAATGTCGCCCTCGCCAACCTTGATGACGACTCTCTGCAGGCGGCACTGGACACGCTGACCACCGCCGACAGCTGGATCGACTCCTCCGCCAAGTCCGGCCCCAAGGAGTTGCGCTCGACATTCGCCGAACTTCTGAGCCAGGCGCAGCAGTTTGAATCGGACTTCACGGTCATTCAGGCGTCAAGCCTCCAGAACATCAAGGACGTCGCCGCCCTCAACGACAAGGTCACGGCCATCATCAGCACGCTCGACGCCTTCATGGGGGTTGCCACCAAGAGTCAGGCCGCCCTGCAGGCAAAATCGGAGCAGATGCTGGCATCGTCCGAGACCATGCTGTGGGGAATTTCCGCCGGTGGTCTCGTCGTCGGGCTCGTGCTCGCCCTTCTCCTCGGTCGCGGTATTTCCAGGCCGATCGTATCGATCACCCGCGCCATGCAGCGCCTCTCGGCCGGCGAGTTGAACGTGACCGTTCCCGGACTTGGCCGAACGGATGAAG
>JAUVXG010000265.1 GCA_030603685.1 Pleomorphomonas sp. | reverse complement strand
GCCACGCCAATACCCTCACCGGGAGTCGCACTATCCTGAGGGGGAAACGGAGCCGAACCGCCGGCTCCGCCTACGCATGCCGGCGCGCCCCGGGGGCCGCCGGCGTTCAACTCGTGAGGATCAGAGCGCCGCCTTGACCTTGTCGGCGACCTCGGCCGGAACCCACCTGGTCCAGATGTCGGCCTTTTCCTTGAGGAAATAGCGCGCGGCTTCCTCACCGGTCGCCTGGTTGTCGGTCATCCAGGCCAGCATCTCGTTGACCGGCTCGTTGGTCGGGAAGGCGCGGGTCTTGATGTAGTCGTAGGCCGGCCCCGCCCTGTCGGCGAAGGACTTGGTCACCACGGTGAACACTTCCGACTTGGACCAGGCGTTCTTCTTGGGCTTGTCGCAATCGGCAACGGTCGTGCAGGACTTCCACTCGGCCTCGTCATAGGGCACGTCGAAGTCCAGGCGGACCAGGTGATACTTGCCGAGAATGGAGGTCGGCGCCCAGTAGTAGCCCAGCCAGGGCTGGTTGCGCTCGAAGGCCTTGGCGATCGATCCGTCGAGACCGGCGGCCGAACCGGGGTCGATCAGGTTGAAGCCGCGCTTCTCCGCATCGTAGGCCTTGAAGAAGTTGCCGGTGGTGACCTGGCAGTTCCAGCCCGAAGGGCAGCTGTAAACGGCGCCCCGCGAGGGATCCTCCGGGTCGGGGAACAGATCGGGATGGTTGAGCGCGTCGTCGATCGTCTTGATGTCGGGATGGGCCTCGGCGATGTAGTCGGGGATCCACCATCCCTCGACGCCGCCCTCACCAAGAGCCTCGACCGCGTAGACGAGTTTGCCCTCGGCGACCGCCTTGTCGAGCGGCTCGCGCATGGCGTTGATCCAGCCCTCGGGCGCGATGTCGGGTTCGCCCTTCTCGGTCATGGAGGCAAAGGTCGGTTGGGTGTCGCCGGGTACGAGATCGACCTCGCAGCCGTAGCCGTTTTCGAGGATGGCCTTGTCGAGCCAGGCGATGAGTTCGGCGGACTGCCAGTTCATGTTCGCAATCGTGACGCGTCCGCATGTGCTGTCCGCCGCGAGCGCCGGAACAAGGGAAGCCGACGCTGCTACGAAAAACGTGGTCGCGAGAAGCTGTTTCATCTTGGTCTCCGGGCTTCGCGTTTCGTTCGGTGCGAATGGTGAGACAGCCCACGACCCCGGACCTCCAAATAGCGGGGCGCCATGCCTTCGGAACTGGGCGTTCAGTCATTCGTCGACGTGTCCGCCACTTCCGGACACGCGCGAGCAGTATATAGGCCAATATTCCCAAGGCAACTTCAAATTTACTTCGATAACAACATGCGAAATCTAAAGTATAATAGATTTACCCGGCACTTTGATCCGATTTAAACACCAACACCGAAGCCGGAAGAAAATAATAGACTAGATTCACACGCCGATTTGATCATAGGGAGCCACAGCTAGTCCTTTTTATTCCGCATTTCGGACTCCGGTTTACCGGGCATGCCAAGCCTTTCGGAAATCAGCCGCTTTTCCGCATGCGCGCTTTCAGGTTGCCGCATCGTAAGCAACATCCGATGATTGATTCAAATATTAATCACCCCGCTCTTCTTCAAACTTCCGCCATCTGCCGGCCACCTGTTCGACACATTTCGCGGGCGGCAGCGAAGGCCCGTCGACAAACAGTCGGGGACGCAGCCGTCACCGTTAACCACCCGTTAACCATGCACTCGGCAAATTCTGCCGGGTGGCGCAGGGTGCGTCGCAGCCGGCAATTCGGAAACGATCGACTTGAGCGACATCACCTCAGCCCCCGAGACGGCGCCCTCCAGGATTCCCTTCGGTCTCAGCGTGCCCACGGGCTCGGACCTGCGCTCGACGCTCTTGCGCGGCGACATCGGTCTCGCCGTCGGCATCATGCTGATCATGGTCATCCTGATCCTGCCGATGCCGGCCGTGCTGCTCGACATGATGCTGGCGGTGTCGATCATCTTCTCGGTGCTGATCATGATGACGGCGCTGTTCATCCACACGCCGCTGGAATTCACGTCCTTTCCGACGATTCTGCTGATTTCCACCATGCTGCGCCTGTCGCTCAACCTTGCGTCGACGCGCCTCATCCTCAGCCACGGTCACGAGGGAACCGACGCGGCCGGCCATGTCATCCAGGCCTTCGGCGGCTTCGTGATGGGTGGCAACTTCGTCATCGGCATCATCGTCTTCGCCATCCTGATCATCGTCAACTTCGTGGTCATCACCAAGGGTTCGGGCCGCATCGCCGAAGTGGCCGCCCGCTTCACCCTCGACGCCATGCCCGGCAAGCAGATGGCCATCGACGCCGACCTGTCGTCGGGCCTGATCAAGGAAGACGAGGCGCGCAAGCGCCGCAAGGATCTGGAAGCGGAAAGCGCCTTCTTCGGCGCCATGGACGGTGCCTCGAAGTTCGTGCGCGGCGACGCCATCGCCGGCCTTCTGATCACCTTCATCAACGTGATCGGCGGCATCATCATCGGCACGATGCAGATGGGCATCACGCTGTCGGAAGCCGGCCATTCCTACACCCTCCTCACCGTCGGCGACGGCCTCGTCAGCCAGATCCCGGCGCTGATCGTCTCCACTGCCGCCGGCCTGCTGGTGTCCAAGGCGGGCGTGTCCGGCTCGGCCGACAAGGCGCTCTCCGGCCAGCTCACCGGCTATCCGGCCGCGCTCGGCATCTCCGGCGTCGTCATGGGCCTGCTGGCGCTCTTGCCCGGCCTGCCCTTCCTGCCGTTCGCCACCCTCGGCGCCGGCGCCGGCGGCCTCGCCCTCTGGGCCAAGCGCCAGAACGCCAAGCGCGAGATCGAGGCCGTCATGGCCCAGGCGGAAGCGGAAGCGCCGCCCCCGCCGCCGGCCGAAGAGCCGATCGCCACCGCCCTCAAGATGGACGACCTGCGCGTCGAGCTCGGCTACGGCCTGCTGCCGCTGATCAACGACAACGGCAAGGGCGGCGAGAAGCTGTCCGACCAGATCAAGGCGCTGCGGCGGCAGATCGCCTCCGACCTCGGCTACATCATGCCGCCGGTGCGTCTCCTCGACAACGTGCAGCTCGGCGCCAACGAATACGTCATCAAAATCAAGGAAGTGGACGCCGGCAAGGGCACGCTGTTCCCCGGCCAGTACATGGTCATGGACCCGATGGGCGGCAAGGTGACCATTCCCGGCACCCAGACCACCGAGCCCACCTTCGGCCTGCCGGCCACCTGGGTGGACGGCCGCCTGCGCGAGGAAGCGGCCATCCGCGGCTACACCGTGGTCGATCCGGCCACCGTGCTCTCCACGCACCTCTCCGAAACGCTGAAGACCAACGTTTCCGAGCTGCTCTCCTACGCCGACGTCAAGAAGCTGCTGGCCGAAGTGCCGTCCGATCAGGCCAAGCTGATCGACGAGATCGTGCCGAGCCAGATCACCGTCTCCGGCATCCAGCGCATTCTGCAACTGCTGCTGGCCGAGCGCGTGTCGATCCGCGACCTCGGCACCATCCTGGAAGGCATCGCCGAGGGCCTGTCCATCTCGCACGCCACGCAGACCATCACCGAGCACGTGCGCGCCCGCCTCGCCCGCCAGATCTGCGCCTCCAACATGGCGCAGGGCGGCTACCTGCCGCTCATCAGCCTGTCGCCAGCCTGGGAGCAGGCCTTCATCGAGAGCATCGTCGGCGAAGGCGACGACCGCCGCCTCGCCATGGCGCCCAGCAAGCTGCAGGAGTTCGTCGGCACCGTTCGCGACCAGTTCGAGGAAGCCGCCAAGAAGGGCGAGCTGCCGGTGCTGATGACCAGCCCGATGAACCGCCCCTTCGTCCGCTCCATCGTCGAGCGTTTCCGCGCCCACACCACGGTGATGAGCCAGGCCGAGGTCCACCCCAAGGTCCGCCTGAAGACGGTGGGACAGATCTAGCGTCAGCCCGAAAAGTTGCAGACTTTTCGGATAGGTGGATAGCGGGAGCCCAACTACGGTCGGCCGCTCTATCTGCATATCAATAACTTAGTCAATTCATCCACACCGGGCGTCGTTTGCTGCGGCAAAAGACGCGCCGCCGGTGACACCAAGGGTTTTGCTTGATAGCCAAACATTATGTT
>JAUVXG010000026.1 GCA_030603685.1 Pleomorphomonas sp. | reverse complement strand
GGCCTCGGCGGTTGCTTCGGGTACGGCCTCTTCTTTGCCCGCCGGATCGGTGGCGCGGCTCTCTTGCATTTTCTTGACGGGTTTCTGTTTCGGAGTCGGCGATGTCTCCGTCTTGCCGATCTCCTCGCTCACGCCCGACTCCAGCGCGACCAGTCCCGGGAACCACTTGCCGACGTCGAAATGCACATCGACCGTGTAGTTCGTGGCGCGAACCGCGTGGGCGGCGAAGGCATCGCCCGGCGCAACGCGAGGATCCTCGACGGAGATCTCGTCGAAATGAACGGCGATCAAATCATCATCGAGGTCGCCGATGCTCACGTCGGACAAAGTCACGGTTTGCGTTGCCGGGTCGAAACTGCTCTTGCCAACGGTGACTGGCAGCCCGAGAGCCGTGGAGGCAAGCCACTGCCGCACCAGGGTCTCTCTGGGCGTCTCTGCATGGACAAGCGAAGGGCAAGCAAAGGCGGCAAGCGCCAAAGCCGCTCCAAGCGAAGCGCTGGTTCTCATCGACGATCCTCCCGGATGCGCGTTATCCCGGGCCGGCTTGACGGCCCGTCTTCTTGCTAGCGAAAAACACAAACAGTCGTGTCGGTGCGTAACCTTGAAAGGGTGACCCAGCCCCGGGGGAGGGCCGGGCCCCGATCAGTTCGCGTCGGAACCTTCACCCGCTTCGTCGTCTTCGGTTTCCGGCTGGTTGGCGATCACATCCGCCTTGAGAACGTCAGGCAGCGTCTGGGGAGCGGTCTGCGACGTGGAGAGGAGTTCCATCAGCGCGATCGGCGTTGCCGGCTTGGCGGTGATCGTCAGATTTTTGGGGTCCTTCAGGAAGGTGGTCACCCCCTGAGCCAGCTTGTCCTGGAAAGGCTGGTTGCCAATCGACGACAGCAGCAAGGGCAGGGCGCCGGTGATCTGCCCCACGAAGGCAGCCGGCTCCTGTCCCATCTGCTTGGCCTGCTCGGCGATGATACGACCGGCCAGCGAGGCATCGCCATAGTAGACCGAGGCCTCCTTCAGCGTAACCTTGCCGAAAGCGTCCTGCGGCGGATTGGGCTGCTTGAGCTCCTTGATGACATCGGCGGTGAGGCCGCCGAAGGTTCCGGCCAGCGTCACGGTGCCGAGGTCGGTTCCATCGACGGTGATCTCGTTCACGACGAGATCGCCACTCGCTTCGTCGAGTGAACCGGAGCCGTAGAACCCGAGGATCAGCTTGTCGTACCCCATGGCCTTCAGCTGAGAGCCGAGTTGCCCGCCGGCGTCCATTGCCATCGGATCGACGTCGATCCCTTCGACGGAAATATCGATGGCATGCGGCACGTCATTGGCGAAATCGGAGAGATCGATGTTGGCGCTGTCGATCGTTACCGGCACCTTCCCGTCCTGGGTGATCGAAATCCCCATGATGGAGACGGCGTCCATCCGGTTGCCTTCCTCCTTGCCGGTAAAAACGGGCGCGGTGAGCTCGAGGGAGGAGGCGGTAAAGTTGTCGCCCTTGTCGGTCGCGTTGATGTTCTCGGCCAACACGGAGTCGGCGCTCAGCGTATCGCCTTCAACGGTGGGATTGGCAAAGGTCAACGCTGCAATCTTGGTTTCCCCGCCGTCGGAGGACTTGATCGACACGTTGTTGTAGACGACTCCAGCATCCGACTGGGTCGGCTCTCCCAACGTGAAGGTCGCACCCTTGTCTTCCGACAGAAGTTTGGTCAGAGCCGCGGTCACCTGCTCGGGCGTCGCCGCCGAGAAGGCAGGCCCCGCGAAGCCTGCGGTCAATGCAACGACAGCCACGGTAAGGGACCAGCGACTGGAAATCGTCATTTCATACTCCCAATAAGTCTTTATCGGAAAAGAGAGATAAGGCATGTCTTTCGAGACCGGCATTGTGGCTAAATGACGGTCGCCGCACAAGCCATGCCTCCGACCAATTTTGGTAGCCTGGTCGGTGATCTCGCTCCCTCAAAAGAAAAGAAGAGCCCACTCGGTTTGGGAAACCATTTCTTCATCCGGTCCCAACAAGATGATTTATCGGAATGGCGGTATCTGTTTCCGCGAGCAAGAACACGGAGCCGTCGCGCGGCTGGGCTAAAGACCGAATGGAAGCGAAGTGAAGTTCAGGTGGTTGAAATGGCTCAGGCTTCTTGCTTTGTCGGCGGTCGTCACGACCGTTCCGATCGCTGCCGCGGACTACGTTCTTTCCCAGCACGCCCTTTCGGTCGGACAGGCCGAAGCTGATTCCATGGCCGCGCGTTATCTGGCGCGCGCGGAGACGACCGTTGCCGAAGCGCTCCGGGTGCTCGCCGATCTCCGGACCAGCGGCCGCATCACTTGCGGCCTGGCCGATCGCACCGCATTCGGAATGACAGCCTTCAACTCGGAGTTCATCGTGCAGATCGGCCTGACCGACGAGGCCGGTACGCTGATCTGCGGCGAACCGATGGGCGCGCTCGCCGCGCCAGCCCGGCTACCAGTGGCCGAGAAGGGCGATCCCTCGGTCATGTTGTCGGTGCTGAGCGACGGCAAGGACAAGCGGCAGGCAGTGGTTACGCTACGTGTGGACGACCGCCTGCGTCTCGTGGCCCGTCTCGCTTCGCGCTCGCTCGATATCGAAGCCGGCGCCAGCTATTTCGAGGATGCCAGCGTTACCTCCATCTATCTCGATGACGGTTCGGAATGGAGCAAGTTTTCCGGCAAGTGGACGGAGAGTGACCAGTCGGCGGCACTGGTGTCGACGATTTCCTCGGAACGCTACCCGATCAAGGTTCGGGTCGCGGTGGATGAAATGGCGGCCCAGAAGTCGATCGCCGGTCTTCGGGCCATCACCATCATCCTGTCGACGCTCGCCGGCCTCGGGGTGTTCATCATCGTGACCTGGTCGATGTGGCGCCAGTCCGATGGCGACAGTTTCTCCCGCGCCGTCGACAATCACGAGTTCATTCCTTACTACCAGCCCGTCTTCGATCTGATGACCGGCGAGATTCGCGGCTGCGAGGTGCTGGTCCGGTGGCAGCGCCCCGACGGAACGATGGTGGCACCAGGCCAGTTCCTGCCCTATGCCGAGGCGACCGGCGCCATTCGCGACATCACCCGCCAGCTCATGGCTCAGACGGTAGCCGACGTCTCCGACATCTACGACAAGAATCCAGGCCTCAAGCTGGCGATCAACCTCACGGCCATGCATTTCAACGACCTTGAGATCATGGATGACATCAAGCGGATCTACGGCAACTCGAAGATTCGCTACGAACAGCTCTGCTTCGAGGTCACCGAACAGCATCCGCTCAAGGACCTGGCGCTGTCGCGCGCCATCATCGGGCGTATCCAGGCGCTCGGCGCTTCGGTCGCGCTCGACGACGTCGGCACCGGGCACGGCGGTCTGGCCTATCTTCAGAAGCTGGGCGTCGACATCATCAAGATCGACAAGATGTTCATCGACCACATCGGCACCGACCATTCGTCCCAGACGATCGTCGACACCCTGGTCGAACTTGGTCATCAGCTCGGCCTCGGGATCGTTGCGGAAGGCGTCGAACGTCCGGACCAGGTCGAGCATCTCAAGTCGATCGGCGTTGTCCAGGCGCAAGGCTACATTTACTCGCCGCCCATCCCCGTGAAGGCCTTCCGAGAGTTCGCCCTGAAGTCGCTCGAGCGCTCCAAGTCAGGCCTCGGCGCCCGTACCGACAAGCCGGTCGAGGTGTCCGACAGCTTCGCCTCGCTGACCGTGTCGGTCGATGACGAGGGCGAAGACGAAGCCAGCGCCGCATAGTAGCCGCCTGCCTGTTTTCGTAAGCGACCTCAGAAGGACGAGTTGGCGGCGTCGTTGCTGATCTCTTCGAAGAGATCGGCATTTCGGCAGAACTTGGGAGGATGCACGGCGCCGCGGATTGCCGTGATGTCCAGCCACACCTTGCAGGCTTCAAGTTCGGTGCACTCGTGGCATCGATCGGCGGCCAGCTTGCGTTCGATGCCTTGCAAGAACTGGTCGGCATCAAGCGTCACCGCCATGCGGCGCATGAGCTCCGGCTCCCGATCGCAGTCGCAACCGTCGCCGCCCGTCTTGGAGGACGATTTGTCGATCATTCAAACCTCCACGTTCACGCTATCCGATGCGTCATGATCAGCCCTAAGGCTAGTTCCGGCGATGACATGGATCAAAACTACGTGGATGTGATTGCCCTGGCGTGTTGCGCACAAGTCGAATGGTCGCCCAGTTGGCTTCAAACAACAGAAAGAACGCTTTTGCCGCTCGTGTTGACACTCAATCCCATCTTCTACTCCGCGAAAATACTACGAGAAGATTGAACAAGAATTAGGCAGGGGCTGGGAAGCACGAAGCCGCCAAGCGAAATCGGCCCGCCGTGCCTTCGGTAGACGGCGGGCCGGGGCGCTTCAGGTCGTCAGGGTCCGCTTCACAGCGTCGGCCCAGCCGGCAAGCTTTTTCTGTCGCGTCGCGTCATCCATCTGAGGGGTGAAGCGTCGGTTGCGTTTCCAGCTGGCCGAGAAGCCCTGCATGTCGGGCCAGACCCCAGCTTTGTGTCCGGCCAACCAGGCGGCACCGAGGGCGGTCGTTTCCAGGACCAGAGGCCGATCGACCGGCGCGTTCAGAAGGTCGGCCAAGCGCTGCATGGTCCAGTCGCTCGCCACCATTCCTCCATCGACACGCAGCACGGTCTCCGACGAACCCGTCCAGTCGCGACGCATCGCCTCAAGCAGATCGTGCGTTTGATAACATACCGCTTCCAACGCCGCGCGGGCAATCTCGGCCGGGCCTGTGTTGCGCGTCATGCCAAAGAGAGCGCCACGCGCCTCGGCATCCCACCAAGGCGCGCCAAGGCCGGTGAAGGCCGGCACCAGATAGACGTTCTGGCTGGGATCGGCGTGGTCGGCCAGCGCGCCGGCCTGATCCGACCGTTCGAAGAAGCGCAGCCCGTCGCGAAGCCACTGCACCGTGGCGCCAGCCATGAAGATCGAGCCTTCCAAAGCGTAGGTGACCTTCCCGTCAAGGCGATAGGCAATGGTCGAGAGCAGCCGGTTGGAAGACCTGACGATTTCGCTGCCCGTGTTGAGCAAGGCGAAACAACCGGTACCGTAAGTCGATTTCAGCATGCCTGGCGAAAAGCAGGACTGACCGACCGTGGCGGCATGCTGATCTCCGGCAATGCCCCGGATCGGAATGGCGACGCCAAAGAGATCGGGATCGGTTTCTCCAAAATCGGCAGCACTGTCGCGCACGTCGGGCAGAACGGACCGCGGCACACCGAAGAGACGCAGGAGATCGTCGTCCCAGTCTCCGGCGGCAATATCGTAGAGGAGGGTGCGAGAGGCATTGGTGGCGTCCGTGGCATGGACCCGCCCCCCGGTCAGGCGCCAAAGCAGGAAGGTATCGACGGTGCCGAACGCCAATCGCCCGGCTTCGGCGGCGGCGCGAGCACCGTCGACATTGTCGAGCAGCCAGGCGATCTTGGTGCCTGAGAAATAGGGATCGAGCAACAGGCCGGTCTTCTCGCGCACCATGTCCTCGGCGCCGTCGGCCCTCAGCGCGGCGCAGCGGTCGGAAGTGCGACGATCCTGCCAGACGATGGCGCGGTGAATGGGCTTGCCGGTGTCGCGATCCCAGATCAGCGTCGTCTCGCGCTGGTTGGTGATGCCGACGGCCGCGATGTCCTGTGGCGAGACGGCGGCCCGGGCGAGGGCATACTGCATGGTCTCGAGCGTGGTGTGCCAGATGTCCTCCGGCTCGTGCTCCACCCAGCCCGAATCCGGGAACTGCTGCGGGAACTCCTGCTTGCCCACACCTTTGACACGGTATTCCTCGTCGAACACGATGGCCCGCGTCGACGTGGTGCCCTGATCGATCGCGAGTACGAATGCGGCCATGGTCGGTCTCCTCCCGTCCCTTGGTTTGCTTGAGTTGTAGTTGGTCACAGGAGCGGCGCAAGCGCCGCTCTCGGGCTTCTCCCCGTTTCAGCGCAGACTGGCGATGAAGGCGTCGATTTCCGCCGGCGCGGCCTCGGTCATGCGAAGCCCAAGCTTGGTGCGCCGCCACAGGATGTCCTCGGCACTTCTCGCCCACTCACTGCGAACGAGATATCGCACCTCCGCCTCCCTAAGGCCGGCACCGAAATCACGTCCGAGATCGGCGGTGACGGCAGCCCCTGCAAGGATCGCTTCGGTCTTGGTGCCATAGGTATGAACCAATCGCTCGATCAGGCTGGGGTCGATGCCGGGGCGGTTGGCGACAATGCGCGCCTGATAGGCGCCAAGGTCGCCGGAGGGAACGTTGCCGCCCGGCAGAGATGCTCCTCTCGTCCAGGGGGCGCCTCGCGCGCCAAGGGCGCCCTCGATCAGGGTCAAGGCGCTTTCGGCGAGACGGCGGTAGGTGGTGATCTTGCCTCCAAACACGTTGAGCAACTTCGGCTCGTCCTCCTCGCCGGCGAGCTTCAGCACATAGTCACGCGTCGCTTCCTGGGCCTTCGAGGCACCATCGTCGTAGAGCGGGCGAATGCCGGAGTAAGTCCAGACGATATCGGCCTCGGTAATCGGCTTCTCGAAGTACTCCGAAGCGGCGGACGTCAGATAGGCGATCTCCTCGGCCGTGATTCGCACGTCGGCGGGATCGCCGACGTAGTCGCGATCGGTGGTGCCGATCAGGGTGAAGTCGCCCTCGTAGGGAATCGCGAAAATGATGCGCCCATCGGCGTTCTGGAAAATGTAGGCGCGGTCGTGATCGTAGAGTTTCCGAACGATGACGTGAGAGCCCTGAACAAGGCGGACATGGCGCGCTTCCGGCGTGCCGGCAGCCGATCGCAGGACCTCGTCGATCCATGGCCCGGCGGCGTTGACCAGGAAACGGGCGGTAATCGTCGTATCCTTTCCGGTTTCCAGGTCTCTGAGCGTCACGATCCAGCGGTCTTCGGCGCGGGCGAACGCCGTGACGCGCGTGCGAGTGAGAACGGTGGCGCCACGGGCCGCTGCATCGGCGGCGTTCAGCACGACGAGGCGAGCGTCCTGTACCCAGCAGTCGGAATACTCGAACCCGCGCTCATATTCGGCCTTCAGCGGCTTTCCCGTGGGGTCCGAGCGAAGATCCACCGATCGGGTGGGGGGCAAGCGACGACGGCCTCCGAGATGATCGTAAAGGAACAGACCCAGCCGAAGCAGCCAGGCCGGCCTGAGACCTCTGTGATGCGGCAGGACGAAACGCAAAGGCCATATGATGTGGGGCGCCATGGCCCAAAGCACTTCCCGCTCCGTCAGCGCCTCACGAACGAGGCGGAACTCGTAGTGCTCAAGGTAACGGAGCCCGCCATGGATCAGCTTTGTCGAAGCGGACGAGGTGCCGGACGCGAGATCCCTCATCTCGGCAAGCAGCACGGAGTAACCGCGCCCAACGGCGTCGCGGGCAATGCCGCAGCCGTTGATGCCGCCACCGATTACCAGGATGTCTACGTTCGCCATCGCCGTCTCCGCCAATCGCGTCCTTTTCGTCGACGCTTTCAATTGATTGCGATGCTAGCAAATATCCGAAATCAAATGAAGATAAAACGAAAGTCGCCATTTTGTTCTCAGGGCCGCGGGCTTAGGCCTGGAAAGCGCAGACAAAAGCGCGCGCCAGACCACCCGGCGAGCGCTCGAGCAAGCGACGCCAAGGTTCATGGGCAAGAATGGAATGCAAGCGGGGTAGGACGGACCTTACGCGCGGATGGGTACCGTCGTCGTGCGCTTGATGGCCTTCAAGGCCACGAAGGAACGGAGCGAGGCGAAACCTCCGACAGCGGTGATCAGACGCTCGATGAGGCTGGCCAGCTCACCCAGATCCTTCACCATGATCTTCAGAAGGTAGTCGGCATCGCCCGTCTGCGACCAGCACTCCACCACTTCATCGGCGGCATCGACGAAGGCCCGGAACGCCTTGCCCGTCTCGTCATCGTGATTGCGAAGCCCTACCAGCGTATGGGCGATGATGTTGATGCCCAGCTTTTCCGGATCGAGGATTGCCACGATGTCGCGAACATAGCCGTCGCTCCTGAGTCGCTGCAGACGGCGGGCACACTGGGTAGGGGAGAGGTGCACGATTTCCGACAGTTCCGCCTGGGTCATGTCGCCTTTCGTCTGGATGGCGGCAAGAAGGCGCAGGTCGAACACATCCAACTCTTCCAAGGCGCGGAACTCCGAAAGCGACTGCGCAAGAAACATGCGTGAGCGGGTGGCATAATGCTGAAAATCTTCGCCGCGAGCAATTGCCTTTCAGGAAATCGCAGAGAAATTTCCACCGAACCCCGATAAGGTGGATCCGTTCACCGCCAGCCGGATAGGCCCCAAAATGTTTGACACCCTTCCCGAACAGCCCGCCGACGCCTTGCTTGCCCTCATCGGACTTTACCGGGCCGATCCCCGTCCACAGAAGCTCGACCTCGGCGTCGGCGTCTACCGCGACGACAATGGTGTCACGCCGATCATGGCGGCGGTTAAGGCCGCCGAGAAGGTGCTTCTCGATACGCGAACCACCAAAGCCTATCTCGGGCCGGAAGGCGATCCGGCTTATACCGATCTCCTCAAGCCGATCGTCTTCGGCAAGGATCCGGGCGATTGCGTCGTCGGCATCCAGACCCCCGGAGGCACCGGCGCCGTTCGGCTTGCGGCGGATCTGGTGGCTTTGGCACGTCCCGACGCCAAGATCCTCTACGGCGCCCCGACCTGGCCGAACCATCTTCAGATTCTCAACGCCACGCGTCTCAAGGCGGTGCCGCATCCCTATTTCGACGTGAAGACGCAGACAGTGAACGTCGCCTCGCTGGTGGCGGCAATCGAGGGCGCGTCGGCCGGCGACATCGTTCTGCTTCACGGTTGCTGTCACAACCCGACAGGTGGCGAGTTGGAGCCAGAGGATTGGCGGACGGTGCTGAAGGCGCTGCAGGAAACCGGCGTGGTTCCGTTGATCGACTTCGCCTATCACGGCCTCGGCAAGGGACTCGAGGGCGATGCCTATGGCGTGCGTCTGCTGACGGATAACCTCGATGAGGTGATGGTTGCCTATTCCTGCGACAAGAACTTCGGCCTCTATCGCGAGCGCGTCGGCGCCCTTTATGTCAAGGCACGCGACGCCAAGACGGCCTCGGTGGTGATGTCCAATCTCGCCGCCTTCAGCCGGGTATCCTGGTCGATGCCGCCGGACCACGGCGCCGCCATCGTCCGCACCATTCTCGAAGATCCCGAACTGACACGCGTCTGGCGCGAGGAAATCGACCGCATGGGCGCGCGCGTTCGCGGCGTGCGCTCGGCGCTCGCGGCAGCCGGCCCGGGCCTCAAGGCTCACGAAACGCAGACCGGCATGTTCTCGACGCTGGCGCTCAGCCCCGAACAGGTTCTTGCCCTCAGAAAGGACCATGCCGTTTACATGGCAGGTTCGGGTCGGATCAATGTCGCCGGCCTCCATGTTCGCGACATTCCATCCTTCGTGACGGCTCTCAAGGCCGTGGGTTACCCCGTCGACTGACCAACCGGCCCTTTCGGGAGGAAGACCATGCTGCAAGTCCGTGACGCCGTCTCCGGCGGTCGCGCGATCGTTGACGCGCTTATCGCCAATGGTGTGGACACCGTTTTTGGCCTGCCGGGTGCGCAGACCTATCCGCTTTTCGACGCGCTGGCGCTGTCGACGGACCAGATCCGCACTTATAGCGCCCGTCACGAACAGGCCTCGGGCTACATGGCCTTCGGTTACGCCCGCTCCACTGGACGTCCCGGCGTGTTTTCGGTGGTTCCGGGACCGGGGATCCTGAACGCCGGCGCGGCTCTGATCACCGCTCTCGGTTGTTGCGCGCCGGTCCTGATGATAACCGGCAATGTTCCTTCGACCTTCGAGGGCAAGGGGCGTGGACATCTCCACGAAATCCCCGACCAACTCGGCCTTCTGCGACGCATGACCAAATGGTCGGCGCGGATCGAGCGGGTCGAGGACGCATCGGCGCTCGTCAATCAGGCATTTCAAGAAATGCTGACCGGTCGCCCTGGTCCGGTCGCTCTCGAAATGGCTTGGGACAGCATGGCGGCGACGGCAGTGACGGAGCCGCCTGGACGTGCGATCCTGCCTTCGCCGATGGAACCCGAGGCGAGGGCGGTTGAAGCGGCGGCGAAGCTGCTCATCGGGGCTCGTCGACCGATGATCATGACGGGCAGCGGCGCTCAGCATGCCGCGGAAGAGGTCAGGGCGCTCGCCACCCTTCTTGATGCACCCGTGACCGCCTTGCGTGGCGGCCGGGGCATTCTGTCCGAAAGCGAACCGCTCGGCCTATCGTCGGCTGTCGCCCATCGCCTCTATCCGAAAACAGACGTCGTGCTGGGTATCGGTACGCGGCTGGAGCTGCCGACCATGCGCTGGACCGGCATGATGACCTATCATGAGCGCTTACCCGGCGGGCGCAAGCTCGTCCGGATCGACATTGACCCCGACGAAATGATCCGCCTCAAGGCCGACGCATCCATAGTCGCCGATTCCAAGACCGGAGCCCAGGCGCTGATCGCGGCGATCCGTCGCCTCGCGATGGATGCTCCCAGACGCGACGGCGCCGTCATTCGCTCCGAGATCAGCACCGCCAAGGAGATCGTGGAAGCCGAAGTTGCGCGAGTTCAGCCCGAAGTCGACTATCTCAAGGCAGTTCGAGCGGCGTTGCCGGACGATGGCTTCTTCCTGACCGAGCTCTGTCAGGTTGGCTTTGCGTCCTACTTCGCCTGGGACGCCCGGATGCCCCGAACCTACGTCAGCGAAGGCTACCAGGGCACGCTCGGCTACGGCTTCCCGACGGCCCTCGGCGTCAAGGTCGCCAACCCCGGTCGCAAAGTCATCACCGTATGCGGCGACGGTGGGTTCATGTTTGGCGTGCAGGAGCTGGCGACCGCGGCACAGGAAGGAATAGGCGTGGTGGCCGTGGTGTTCGATAATGGCGCCTATGGCAATGTCCGTCGGGACCAGAGGACCCGTTTCGAGGGACGCTTCATCGCCTCGGAACTCCAGAACCCAGACTTTCTCAAGCTGGCCGAAGCTTTTGGCATCGAAGCGCATTCGGTCGAATCGCCGACCGAGTTGGCCGCCATACTGCCCGCTGCGCTCGCAGCCGAACGAACGGTGCTTATCCACGTTGCCATACCGCCCGACGGCGAAGCGTCGCCCTGGCCGTTCATCCATCCCACGCCATAAAGATGTCATCCGCATGCCGTTGATGGCGCATTAACATCTTCTCTGGTTTAGTGGCCGCCTCCCTAAGATGGGAGCGGCCACGTCCAGACAAGTGGCGGCGACGATTGTCATGCACATCGTTAAAAATTTAACGATGGCAAGAACACTCCTTTCAGGTCCTCAAGATAGACTTCCTTCGATGATCCGGATCATCCGCTATCCGGCGCGAAAGGACAGATCATGGATATCGGGAGCGTAAAACCGGTCCTTACCGGTGTGACCTCGCCGGTGCCGAGAACGCCGAGCGAGCAGAACCAGTCGACGACAACCGACCTCAGCGCAGAGAAGGCCGTCAAGGTCGCCGAGAAGACCGATGGCAACGCCGTCGAGACGGCAACGGACAAGTACGAAGAGCAGGGTAGAGGAGCGGCTTCGGCCAACTCCTTGACCAAGGCGAACACCGTCAAGACCAGTCCACTCGATCAGGTGTCCGGCTTCGACGTGTTGATGTCGGATCAAAGCAAGCCGACGGAGCAGCCTGTCGACTCGCCCGGCAATACCGCGGTTGTTCAGGACAGCCAGGAGTTCGCCATGCGCATGCAGGCGATGATCGACGCTTGGGAGGGAACGGGCGGAACACCCCGTACCTCGGCTATCGACCGCACGCTCTGAACTCCGTTCGTTCAAATGAAATCGGCGCCTCATCAGGGCGCCGATTTTTTGCGTTCATAGCCGACAAATCCCTGGCTCGACGATCAGTCGAGACAACGGACGTCAGGGCGTTGTGGCGGGCGGCGTGGCCGGAGCGGCCGGCGTCGTCTCAGGCGTGGTCGGCGCCGGAGTTGCCGGCTCGGCGGGAGCAGCCGGAGTTTCAGGCGCGGTGGTCACCGGAGCGGCCGGCGTGGCGGGAGCAGGCTCGGCGGGGGTCGCAGGCGCAGGGGTCGCCGGTGCAGGCTCGACGGGGGTCGCAGGCGCGCTGGAGGTGGCAGGCGGTGGAGGCGTGGTGGTGCCGGTGTTGCCCGAGAAGTAGACGATAGCGCCAATCACCACGATGACCGCAATGACGACCCAAATAACTGAAGATCGCTTCATAGGGTGTTCTCCTATCGCTTGCTGAGTTGCAAAAGCACCGAAGAACAGGAGTCCGACAGCGCCGCATACAACAAACGAAGATTGCGCTTGATGGTTCCGTCCAGACGAAGCGAGGCGCGGACCGCTATTGCACGGGTGGTGCCGGCATCGCAGGCATTCTCTGCCGGATCCGCTCGCGGTGAGCCGAGTACAGGCCCGAACCAGCAATGAGTGCCGACCCTAACAACGTATAATAGCTCGGGAAATCGCCGAAGAACAGATAGGACAGAATACCGGCTGACACCAGCTGCACGTAGGTGATGGGCGCCAGCAGCGAGAGCGGCGCCAGTTTCAAGCCGGAAATGAACAGCATGTGAGCCAGCGTAAAGCTCAAGGAGCCGCCGATTCCGTAGATGAGTTCGCGGCCGGTGGGGATGTGGAACACGGGCAGGACCAAAAGCGTCGATACGCCAAGGCCGATCATGCCGGTCCACATGAACGTGACTTCAGTCGGTTCGCTCTTCATGAGGCGGGTGAAAAGCGCCCCCAATGCCCAGGCCGTCGCCGATCCGAGTGGGAAGAGGGCTGCGATTTGAAAGCTGTCGGTGCCCGGCCGAACGATCAGCAACACGCCGGCAAACCCGACCACCGCCGCCAGCCAGCGACGAATCCCGACCATCTCTCCCAGAACGAAGATGGAAAGCACCATCACGATGATGGGAGATATGAAATGGATAGCCGTGTTGGAGGGAACGTCGAGGTAGGCCAAGCCCAAGATGAAAAAACTGGTGGAGGCCACGGCAGCCAGGCCGCGACCGATCTGCAGGCGATAGCTTGCCGGACGAAACACAGACAGGCCGCGGGATGACAGGGCCCAGGGAAACGCGACGAGAAAAAGCACGAAATAGCGAAACCACGTCGCGAGCTGGGCGGGGGCCGTTTCCTTCATCAGCTTGGCACCAACGTCACCTCCGGCGAAGAAGATCGTCGAGCCAACGACCAGCAGAATGGCCAGCAAAGTCCGCTCCGTGTCCCGAGACGGCTGCGACGGCGCCTCTCCAGACGCTTCGGGAAGGGTTGGCATTTGGCTGCTCCGGGGTTCAGACCGACGTTTCCACCGGACCGTTCAAACCCCTGGCAGGAAGGAAAAGACAAGGCGGCAAGAAGCGGAACGATCGCCGGCTGGGTGGTTTGTGCAAGGAGTCGGTCTTGGGCGCAAGCGAATTTCCCGTCGGCATCCGGCATTGTCCTTCAACGAATGCGACTTTTTGTACATATCCACGTGTCGCCACGGATGGCCGGTTTTCCCGCACGTCGTAAGCTTGTCACCGATGACAATTCTATGAGGGCGGGCAATGGTCCGTGAAGAAGGTAAAGATACAGCCGCATCGCGCCGCGCGGTTGCCGTTCCGTCATTGCGAAAGGCGGTGATGATTCTCGACCTGATCGGGCGTCGCGGCAGACTGGCTTTTTCGACGATTCAAAAGACGCTCGATCTCCCGAAGAGCACGACACATCAACTTCTCAAGGCACTTGTGGACATCAGCGCCGTCCAGCTTCAAGCCGATGGCCGATTTGTGCTGGGGCCGAAGATCTGCGAGCTCGGATCTCTCGGAATGCGGCAGAGAACCATCGACAGCCTTTCGCTCAAGCATTTGGAACTATTGGCCGGTCAGTCGGGATTCCGTTGCGAGATCGCCACGTTCGAGGGACGGGACGCCGTGGTTCTCGCCAGTGCGCGCCCCGGTGGCGACGCTCGCTGCGCAGGATACGAAGGCATGCGCTGGCCCCTGAACCGGGCGGCAACGGGCAAGGCGCTACAGGCCTTCCTCGACGAAACGGACAGAATGCGTCTTCTCGCCGATCTCGACTGGACGAAGGCGACACCACGCTCCATCGCGTCGCCGGACGCCATGCGTCGGGAACTCGAGCTGATACGGCAGCGCGGCTGGGCTCTTGATGATCGTGAGGTCCTCGACGACACGTCCTGCATCGCCGCGCCGGTGTTCGATGGTCGCAACCGTGTGGTGGCCGCCATAGCCACCGTCGGTCAGGCAGACATGATCACGCCGGAGCGTTACGAGACGCTGGCCGGATTGGTCCGCAATGCCGCAAGTGCCGTCTCGCAAGAGGTTCGGGAGGCTTGAACTCAGCCCCGTTCGGCGATCCGAGCACGCACCCAGGCGTGGATTTCGGCGTCGACGAAAGCGATACGGCTCTCGCCAAGCCTGACCGGCTTGGGAAAGGTGCCGGCGGCCATCATGCGCTTGATCGACGACACCGAAAGCGTGGTCATGGCTGAGGCCTGCTTCATCGACAGCAGCGTTGGCGTGGCGGAGGCTGCCGGCTTTGCTTTCCGACCGGGAGCAGGCGTCGGCTCCGCGTCGTCGGACGGTGCTGCTGCAAACGCCGCTTCCGTGGTCGCCTGCAAGGCGTGCACGGGGTTTTCGGAGGCTATGGCACGGACCGGTTCGGGCTTTCGAAGCACCGAAGTCAGCTTTTCCAGTGTGTCGAGCGCTCTTTTCAGGCCCGGATTGTCATCGAGCGGAGTGGCTCCGCTGGCGATCTGCCCCATGATTCTGCCCCAACCCCAGTGTCGCTACGGCGGCCCAGGCCGTATTAGTCAAATCTGACAGTAGCATAACCCGGGATTGGTTCACAGGAGGTTGCCAGTTGACCCGCCCGTCACCGGCCGCCGTGCCCCGCACCTGGCTAACGAACGAAATACGGGGCCAGGTTTGATCTCACCCGCGCGAGAGGCGTCTCGCCGGAAAGGTCCGGCAGGAAACTCGTGCCGGTAATTGCCTCGAAAGCGTCGATGTAGACCTTTGAGGTCTCGGCTATCAGGCTTTCGGGGATTTCGGGGATGGGATCCTTGTAAGGATCGCAACGCGCTCCCACCCATGCACGGATGAAGTCCTTGTCGAAGCTCTTCGGACGCCGGCCTGCCGCGAAGTCCTCGGCATAGGAGGCGGCAATCCAGTAGCGGCTCGAATCGGGGGTGTGGATCTCATCGGCCAGTACGATCGTGCCGTTGCCGTCGAGCCCGAACTCGTACTTGGTATCGGCCAGGATGAGGCCGTGAGCGGCGGCGATCTCGGCGCCACGCGCATATAGCTTCAGCGCATATTCGGACACCGTGGCCCATTGCTCGGGCGTCAACAGCTTCTTGGCCACGATCTCCTCGCCGCTCAGCGGTTCGTCGTGGCCGCCGTCGAAGGCCTTGCTGGTGGGAGTCAGGATCGGGGAGGGGAGCTTCTCGTTGTCGTGGAGGCCGTCGGGCAGCGTCAGCCCGTACATGTGCCGCTCGCCGGCCCGATACTTGGTCAGCACCGATGTGCTGGTGGTGCCGGCGAGATAGCCGCGCACGATCACTTCGACTGGAAGAATGTCGAGCCGTCGACCGATCACGACATTGGGGTCGGGGTAAGCGATGACATGATTGGGGCAGATGTCGCCGGTCGCGTCGAACCAGAAACGCGCGGTCTGCGTCAGGACCTGCCCCTTGAAGGGAATGGCCGCCAGCACGCGATCGAAGGCGCTGATGCGATCGGTGGCGATGATGATGCGGCTGCCATCCGGCAGGTCGTAATTCTCGCGCACCTTGCCTTTGTAGTAGTTCGGCAGTTCGGGAACAAAGGCGTCGGCGAGAACGCGGTCGAGGGCCATCGGTGCCTCCTTGACGGACGGGGCCGCAAAGCGGCTACCTGCTGGCCGCTCAATAGAACATCATGGAAGAAACTTTAAGCCGAACTTGCACATCTGAACCCGTCGAGCATAGATTGATTCGATTCATACGACAGGCTGTCAGGGAGAGGGATCGTGAAGCGCATTCGCGTCGCCGTCGACATGGACGAAGTCATCGCGGACACGTACGGCGCCATGTTGGGCTGGTTGACCGAGCGACATGGACCACGCTGGAGCCCGGAGATGCTCCATGGTCGACAGATTTTCGACACGCTCGAGCTGGACGCCGCGGATGCGCTGAGGGAGGCCATGCATGACGGGGCCTTCTTTGCCGAGCTATCGGTCATCGACGGCAGTCAGGAGGCGCTCTCGGCGATCGCGTCCCGTTGCGAGCTGTTCATCACTTCGGCGGCCATGGAGTTCCCCAACTCGCTTGGCCCGAAGTTTCTCTGGCTGAGGCGGCATTTCCCGTTCGTCGACCCGCTCAACATCGTCTTCTGCGGCGACAAGAGCATCATCGCCGCCGATTGCCTGATCGACGACAACGCGCGCCACTTCCAGCGGTTCGGCGGGCAGGGGATCGTCTTCTCTTCGCCGCACAACGCGAACGTCACCGGCTATCCGCGCATTCGCCATTGGAGCGAAGCTATCGAAGTCTTGGCGGAGGTTTTCCCGGACGCGCTGTGAAAGGCCTCACTCCTGTGAGGGAGCGCCGTAGATGCCACCTTCCGCCTGCCATGCGGAGATCGCCTTGCTCGGCACGAGCAGCTGAACGACATTGAGAGTCAGGTTGTCTCGGATCATCACGCCTGTGAACAACTCGGCGGCCAGCGCCAGTGCGATGCTTGCACGAACGGGCAGCCGGGCCGCGATCCAGAACCCGACCAGCATGGCCAGGGTATCGGAGAGCGAGTTCAGGATGCTGTCGCCGGAGTAGCCCTGCGCCAACGCCTGCTCGCGATAGCGGTCGATCACGGGCGGCGAGTTCTCGATGAGCTCCCAAGCGACTTCGATGCCGAGCGCCAAGGCCACTGCCAGGACCGGAGACCAGTGCCCCCGAAACACCAGACGGCCGAAGGCGAAAAACAGCATGCCATGAATGACATGCGAAGGAGTGTACCAGTCGGTGAGCTGTTGCGAGTTCTCCTGGCTGAGAACGGTTCCGGTCCAAAGACGCACGGTGCCACAAGCACAGATTGGCGGCTGCCCCATGGCATAGAGAACGGCGGCCTGCACAATGAAGGCAATGGCGATAACGAGGAGAAGAATCCTGAGGGTCGGCGCCACGAAGATCTCCTATATTCAAGGCCGGAAAGTTGCATATCGTACTTTCTTGCCTATCTCAAAAAAAGCAAATAATCTATTGAAATTAAACTATTTTAATAGTGAGCATGCCCGTGCTTGATAGAGAATTTCTCATCCGTCCAATGTCGGTCGATGACGCGGCCGAGTTCAACTCGGTGGTCGGTGTCGTGGCCCGCGAGCGTCGCTATCTGAGATTCGTCGACGCGCCGCCAATGGACGGCACCATCGAGTTCCTGCGGGAGAGCCTCGGCGCCGGCAATCCGCACCTCGCTGTCGTCGGGGACGGAAAGCTGGTCGGCTGGTGCGACGTCTGCCGCGGTTCGTTCGAGATCGAGGCCCATGTCGGCAGGCTCGGCATCGGGCTGTTGCCTGAGTGGCGCGGCAAAGGCCTCGGCAAGGTGCTGCTCGATACGGCCATTGCCGCCGCCGAGCGATCGGATCTCAGTCGGATCGAACTCACGGTGTTCTCCGACAACCTCCGGGCCATAGCGCTCTATGAGGCGAGCGGGTTCGTTCGCGAGGGCACAATGCGCGCGGCGGCTCGCTTTGGCGACGAGTACCGGGACGTCATACAGATGGCACGGCTTGGCCCAGCGCTGCGAAGTCCCTGAGAACACCCGCTTTGGCCGGCACAATTAGGTTCCATAATATCTATTATGCGAATCACAGATCTGGACGTCCTTCCAGCTCCGGGTTCTCCCCTCGATGATTTGCACCGAGGCATCACGCCAGCATGAACGACCGCATGGAGATCGAGCCGAGGTCGATGCCCTCGTTGAAGAAGCTGAGCTCGTCGGCCTTGTCGGCAACGGCCAGCGGATAGAGAGCCGGGAAGAAATGCTCGAAAGTCGGATGCGACAGCTGGGCGATGCGTCCAAGCTTCGGTGCGTCAACGACCGACTTATAATCGCCCTTGGCGATCGCCTCGGCCATGCGAGCGTCGAACGCCTCCGCCCAGTCGTAGGCCGGCCCGCCTCCCCAGGCGATGGCCCGAAGATTGTGAACGAGGTTGCCAGAGCCGATGATCATCACGCCTCGCTCGCGCAAGGCCTTGAGTTCTTCGGCCAGCGCGAAATGCGCCTCGGGGGAACGGCTGAGATCGACCGACAGCTGAAACACGGGAATGTCCGCCTTCGGGAACATCTGGATCAGCACCGACCAGGCGCCATGGTCCAATCCCCAGCGTTCGTCAGGTTCGATGTGGTGGTTCCTCACGAGATCGATGGTCGCCTCGGCATATCCCGGAGCCCCTGGCGCCGGATAGTGCTGGGCGAACAACTCGTCCGGAAAGCCGCCGAAGTCGTGGATGGTGACCGGATGCTCCTTCACGTGCACCAATGTGACACCGCGCGTCATCCAGTGGGCGGATACGACGAGGATCGCCCTGGGCACGGGCAGTCGGGCGCCGAGTTCACGCCAGCCGCGGCTATAGCGCGTGTCCTCGATGGCGTTCATCGGGCTGCCGTGGCCCACGAAAAGCGTCGGCATGCGGGGAGTCGTGGGAAGATCGGCAAAGTGGCGACCGAGACCAGCCATGATCAAGCTTTCCTTCCGGAGGTCGAGCCTCGCAGCGTCGCCACGAGGCTGGACGTCCTAACCGCGCACAGCGCGGCCATGTTCGGCCGGAATCTAGAAGGCCATTCACCCAGATACAAGCCGGCCTATTGTTGCCACATTGTCTCCCTCGGCTGAACAATGCTCGCCCTTCCCTGCCGGCTGGCTTTGGCAGCTCAGTCGCTGGTCCAACGGTCCCAGCGCCGATCCATGCGCCGATGAACCCTGTAGTCGATCCGCGCGTCGCGACGGGCGGCCATCCGAGGCGGCAGTCCCGGACCGACGCCGTAATAAGGCTGACCGACGTAATAGGCGTTGTGGTATCCGACCGGGTCGTAGACGACCACCGGATAGGCGGCGACCGGCCCTAGATACGCCGCAGCCAACCAGCCGCGATAGCCGGCCCATCTGATGTCACACCACCCGGGACCGGCCGTGCAACCGAAGACGGTGACGGCCTGTCGAGCCGGAACTGTGGCGATGATCGGATAGGCTGTGGCCGGCCCGGTTCTGAGATTGAGGGCCGTGGTGGTGACCGAGGTCTGGGCGTTGGCGCCGGTGACGAACAGGAAGCCGGCGACGCCAGCCACTATGGTCGTGAGTGCGTGGTGCATGTGTGAACTCCGTTGTTTCAGCCGTCCGGGTGGCTTGGTTCGCCAGCACTCGGAATGGTGCTGTTACGTTGCCCGCCCACGGGGACTGACGCCGACGGAGCATTTTCTCGCGGTGCGTTTTTCCATCGGATCGAGCGTCAGCCGCAGCTTCTTCCCGACGTAACAGGACCGGTTCCAACCAGACGGAGCATTCATGATGCGAACATTGACCAGCTTTTTCATCGCAGGCACCCTTGTGGCCCTGTCCGCACCTGCCGTCATGGCCGGTGATCGCCTCGCCGACGTCGCGTTCACGCGCCTGGACGCCAACGGCGACGGTCAGCTGGATGCGGCAGAGCTGCGGCAGGCGCGCGCCCAGCGGTTCCAGCGGCTCGATGTCAACGGAGATGGCGTCGTGACGCCGGCCGAGCAGGCCGAAGCGAGCAACCGGATGTTCCGAAAGGCCGAAGCGCTGGAGGGCGCGATGGCGATCCGCTTTGAGGCCCTTGATGTAGATGGCGACGGTAAGCTGACCCATGAGGAGTTCGTCGATTCAAAAGGTGGTTTAGCAGCCCGGCTCGACAAGGATGGCGATGGCAAGATCTCGAAAGCCGAGTTTCTGACCGGAATCGAGGCAGCCCGCGCCATGCGTTGATGCGTTCTGGCATTTGGGGAACGTCGTGGAACAATCGGACGAGGACCTGATGCGGGCCGTGGCGGCCGGAGACGAGCGGGCATTCCGCCGGCTCGTCGATCGCCATGGCCCGAAGCTCAGAGCGATCGCCGGTCAGTTTCTGGATGCAGGCGAGGCTGACGACGCCGTACAGAACTCTCTGATCGCACTTTGGCGCCATGCAGGCCGCTACGATTCGTCCAGGGCAGCTCTCTCCACCTGGCTCTATCGGATACTCGTCAATCGTTGCATCGACATCCGCCGTCAGCGCTTTCGATGGCCATGGAGCCCGATCGACGAGGCTGAGGACGTACCGACGGACGATATCTCGGCGGACCGCGCTCTCACCGGCGTCGAAACGCTGAGGAGCGTGCAGGGCGTCATCGCATCCCTGCCCCCGCGACAAAGAATGGCACTGATGCTGGCCACGGTCGGTGATCGCACGGCTGAGGAAATAGCCGCACTCCTCGGGACAACGCGTTCCGCGGCAGAACAACTGATTGCCCGCGCCCGGAAAGGCGTTCGGGCCGCGATGAGGGAGCCAGCCGATGGATCGGACTGAGTTCGAAAACAAACTGATGATTCAGGGGGGCGATCTTGATCGATGGCCGGCGACGGAAGCCGAAGCCGCCGCGCGCCTGCTCGCTGTTGACGCCAAAAGCCGCGACTTGCTGGCGGAGGCCCTGGCGGTAGACCGGGCCGTTCACCAAGCAACTGAGGCCCCTCTCGACACAGCATTGGTCGGGCGGATCATGGCGGCAGCCCAGAAACCCGACAAGTCTGTCGTCGCGAGAGGTTACTGGAGGCAAGCGATCCCGGCAGGCGCATTGGTCGTAGCGCTTGCGGCTTCCATAGGCTTCAAGACCGGCTACGACGGTGGCTTCGGGCTCGCCGAAGACCTGGATCTGGTCGCCGTCATCGCCGGCGACGCCTATAGTCTGGAAAACCTGCCATGATCGCCCCGCGACGCCTTCTTCTGCTTTTCAGCGGACTGCTTGGCTTGTCGCTGCTCGGCAATGTCTATGCCGTCAGCCACTTCGCCGGGGATCGCCTGGGGCGAGCCGCATTTGCCGAACTGTCCACGCGGCGGTTCGAGCCGGACTTCGGACGTCTGGTGCGCAGGGAGATCCTGGATCACGCCGGTGAGCTGAGGTCGGCGGTTGCCGACCTGCGCACGGCGCGCGAACACATGTTCGACCTTGCGGCTGCAAATCCACCCGACCCAGAGGCGCTGGCGCAGGCAACGGAGGAGGTGCGAGCGGCCTTTACCAGGGCCCAGTCCATCTTCCACGAGAGCATTGTCGACGCCGCGCGCCAGGCCAACCGTCCAGTTGATTGAGCAGAGCGCATACCGATCGCTAGACTTGCCGGCAGGAATGCCGCTCGATCAGAGGACAGGGCACCAACACCTGCGGAGGAACCGGCCCCTCTGACTCTCCATTGATCCGGGCGAGCAGGTCCACGGCGATCCGCCCGATCTCGAAGTAGGGCAACGCGACGGATGTCAGCATGGGTTTCAGCGTGTGGGTGATGATCGTCATGTCATCAAACCCCATGACCGACAGATCTTCGGGTACGGACAGCCCGAGCGATGCGGCTGCGGCATAAACCTGCACGGCGATCTGATCGTTTCCGCAGATGATGGCGGTGGGCCTTTCGGCGCGTCGCAGCAAGCCAAGCGCCGCATCATAGGCGACGAGATCTTCTCCCCCGTCGGGCCGAGTGACGAAGCCCGGAACTTCCAGGGATGGATCGTAGAATAGTCCGCTCTCGGCGAACGCGGTGCGATAGCCAGCTCCCCTCAGCACCGTGGCACGCAAAACCGGGCTGAGCGAGACAATGCCAATGCGCCGATGGCCAAGCTCGATCAGGTGGCGCGCCTGCGTGTAGCCACCACCCTCATCGTCAGGGACGACCGAGCAGTGGCTACGCCTCGCCGAGTAGCAGTTGGCGAGCACGATACCCCGCTCGAAATCGGGAGCGCCAAGGTCGACGGGCCGGTGATAGGTGGTGGCATAGACGGCGCCGGCCACCTTGTGGGCCCTGAAAACCTGCCAGTACTCATGTTCCTGCTTGGGATCGCCATCTGTATTGGCGATCAGCATGGTCCGCGCCTGTTCCCTCAGCCCCGATTGGGCGCCGCGGATGATATCGACCGAGTATGGGGTGGTCGCCACCGCGTCCGTCATGACGCCAACGACCGAAGAGTGGGACATCCGCATCATACGCGCCGCATGGTCCGGAACGTAATGCATCCGCTGGATGATCTCGGAAACGGCCTCGCGAGTCTTCACATTGACCGCCGGGTCGTCGTTCACGACACGTGACACGGTCTTCGGGGAAACGCCGGCCTCCCGGGCAACATCCTTGAGCGTAACCAAAGCCCCCTCCCTTGCGCCCATATGACATCGCTGTCAGTTGTATTAGGAAATCAGGTTGTGACACCGATGTCAATATGCCAGCAACACAAGTGAGGCCGATCTCTGGCAAAACGAGGCCTTCTCCGGCTTCTCCACCCTGTCCGCATGGACAGTCAAATATGAGGGTTTTCCGCGTTTCGAGACAAGCGCGGACAGGCATGGCGGGGTGAGCCGCGGCCGTTGCAGGTCGAAAACCTGAGAGGGGCGCAGAACGCGCCCTCCCCGCTTTCCACTCAGTGGCGGGGGTAATTAAGCCCCATTTCGCGATACCGCTCGGGGTCTTCGGCCCAATTCTCGCGCACCTTGACATAAATGAAGAGGTGGACCGGGCGCTCCAGGATTTCGGTCAGCTCCTTGCGAGCGGCCATCGAGATGGCCTTGACGGTCTCACCGCCCTTGCCGAGGACGATCTTCTTTTGGCTCTCGCGCTCGACGAAGATAGTCTGCTCGATCCGAGCGGAGCCATCCTTCTGATCCTTCCACTGATCGGTCTCGACCGTCGAGGAATAGGGCAGCTCGTCATGGAGACGCATGAACACCTTCTCACGGGTGATCTCGGCGGCCAGCATGCGCATCGGCAGATCGGACAGCTGATCTTCGGGATAGAGCCACGGTCCCTCCGGCACGCGCGACGCCAGATGGGCGAGCAGATCGTCGGTGCCCGAACCGTTCAGCGCCGACACCATGAAGGTCGCCTCGAAACCGACTCGGGCGTTGAGATCGGCAGCCAGGGCCAGCAGGCTCTCCCGCTTCACCGTATCGATCTTGTTGAGGATCAGAACCTTGGGATGCCTGAGCTCGCCGAGCTTCTCGACGACCTGCGTCACCTCCTCGGCCAAACCGCGCTTGGCGTCGACCAGCAGACAGACGACATCGGCGTCGGCCGCCCCCGACCAGGCGGTATCCACCATGGCGCGATCAAGCCGGCGCTTCGGCGCAAAGATGCCTGGCGTATCGACAAAGACCACCTGCGACGAACCATGCATGGCGATGCCTCGCATGATGGCCCGTGTCGTCTGCACCTTGTGGCTGACGATCGACACTTTGGCGCCGACCAGACGATTGAGAAGCGTCGATTTACCGGCGTTGGGCGCGCCGATCAGCGCAACGAAGCCGGCGCGAGTGGGAGTGTCGACGGACGGGGCGGCTTCATCGGTCATCGCGTCTCTCTCCGGAGGCGGAAGGTTGGCCAAGATTATGTCATTCCTTTTCAGCTGAATAGCGGACGGAAAGGGGGATCGGCCTCAAACGGACACATAGGCTGCGGTGCCGCGACCGTCTCACCCCGCCCGTTTGGCCAGCGCCTCGGCAGCGGCGGCCTGTTCGGCATCGCGCTTCGACTTGCCCTGCCCCTCGCCCGCAGCTTCGCCGTCGATGGTGACCATGACGCGAAACGTTGGCGCGTGGTCAGGACCGGAACGCTCGACGATCGAATAGCTTGGAAGCCCCTGCCCTCGTCCCTGCGCCCATTCCTGAAGGAGCGTCTTCGAGTCGCGCAAGGGGCCGCTCAGGCTTTCCATGCGAGGCTTCCAGTTGCGCAGCACGAAATCCTTCGCGGCGTCGAAACCGCCGTCGAGGTAGATGGCGGCGATCACTGCCTCGGCCACATCGCCCAAGATCGCCTCTTTGCGGCGACCACCCGACTGGCGCTCGCCGGCTCCGAGCCGCACCACAGAGCCAAGATCTAGATCGGTAGCCACCTCGGCGCACGTTTCGCGGCGAACCAACTGGTTCAGCCGACGGGCGAGATCACCCTCCTCTTCGCGCGGATAGGAGGAAAACAGCATTTCCGCCACCACCAACGCCAGTACGCGGTCGCCAAGGAACTCGTGGCGCTGGTAGCTCTCGTGGGCAACCTGATCGCCGGGCACGGCGCTGCGGTGGGTCAGCGCACGCACGAGGCCGGTGCGGTCCTTGAAACGATACTGGAGGCGCCCTTCGAGCGCCTCCAGGACTTGTGCCTGATGATTGTTCATAGATCAGTTCAGCACGGAAAGCATGCGATCGACCCGCACCGTCCAGGGCCATGTCCAGACCATCCAGGGCTTGGCGCTCTGGTCGATGGAGAAGAAGATGACCTGCGCCTTGCCGACCAGATGGTCGAACGGCACATAACCGACGCCGGATCCGTCGATGCGGCTGTCGGCGGAGTTGTCGCGATTGTCGCCCATCATGAAGTAATGGCCCGGAGGCACTTCGAACTCGCGCGTGTCGTCACCGGCGGTGGTGCCCATGTCGAGCGTGTCGTAGGAGACGCCATTGGGCAGGGTCTCGCGCCAGATCTGCGCCTTGATATCGTTGCCGAACGGCCCCTTCTCCATGAACTCGCCGGTGTTCTCCCGCTTCACGGGCTGCCCGTTGATGTGGAGAACGCCGCCCTTCATCTGGATCTTGTCGCCCGGCAGGCCGATGACGCGCTTGATGTAGTCGGTCGAATGGTCGGCCGGCAGCTTGAACACCACGATGTCGCCAGCCTTGGGGGCACTCGCCCAGATGCGTCCCTCGAACGGAGCGAGGCCGAACGGGAACGAGTACTTGCTGTAGCCGTAGGAGTATTTCGAGACGAACAGATAGTCGCCGATGAGCAGCGTGTGCATCATCGAGCCCGACGGAATCGAAAAGGGCTGAAACAGGAAGGTGCGCACCACGAGTGCGAGAAGCAGTGCTTCGACGATCACCTTGACCGTCTCCCAAAAACCGTCCTTGGATTCCGCGCGCTGTTTGGTCGCCGACATATGGCTGCCCTTCAATCGATGTCTCGGCCCGGCTCCCCGCGTCGGCGCCGAAGCAGCCGACCCGCGGCGGCCCGGATCTCGGCGCCTTTTATCGGAGCGGCACCGGCGACGCAACGAAAAGCCGAAAAGCAAGCCGAATTGTGGCGTCTCACGCACTGCTGCCGGTCGGCCAATCGGATGGCCAGGCCGAAATCACCACAAAGGCCTGCGCCAGGGGATAGTCGTCGGTGATGGTCACGTCGATGCGTGGGATGAGTCCCGTCGGAGTCAGCGCCGCCAGCCGCGTCGCCGCCGAGCCCACGAGGTGCATGGTAGGCTGGCCGGTGGGGAGATTGACGACTCCCATCTCGCGCCAGTTGACGCCCATGCGAATACCGGTGCCCAGGGCCTTGGAACAGGCCTCCTTCGCGGCGAAGCGCTTGGCATATGAAGCAGCTCGATTTGCCCGGCGATCCGATCGCTCCCGCTCGACATCGGTAAAGACTCGCCGCACGAAACGGTCGCCGAAGCGTTCCAGCGTCTTCTCGACGCGACGAATGTCGATGAGGTCCGAACCGATACCGATGATCATGGGCTATCCGTTGACGCGATCGACCTTGCTGACGTTGTTCAGGACGCGCAGTTCATTGAGAATCTGGGTCAGGTGCTTGATATCCCACACCTCGAGATCAACGACGATCTCGTGAAAGTCGGGAGTGCGGCGCGCCATGCCGATGTTGTCGATGTTGCCGTCGCTGTCGGAGATCGCCTTGGCGATGCGGGCCAGAGAACCTGGCTCGTTGAACGACTGGATGGAGATACGCGCCGGAAATCGGATCGGGTCTTCGCTGTCGATATCCCAGCGCACGTCCAGCCAGAGGTCGGGCTTGTCTTCGAAAGCCACAAGCGCTGGGGACTGGATCGGATAGATGGTGATCCCGACATCCGGCTCGACAATACCGACGATACGATCGCCGGGCACGGCGCCGCCGTTGGGGGCGAACCGCACCGGCAAGTCGGCGGCCACGGTGCGGATAGGCAGGCCATGGGCACGGATCGAATCGGAATCGCCGTGAAACTTGACGCCGGCCTGGGCGGCGAAGGAGAACCACCCCCCCTCCTGCCGCTGCGTCGCGGTCTGCCGCGCCGCCCGCTCCTCGCGATAGTCGGGGAAGCATGCCTTGAGCACATCGGTCGACGGTACTTCGGCACGACCGACGGCGGCGAGCAAGTCCGGCACCGTGGGCTGCGAAAGCCGAGGCAGAGCCTGCTCAAGCAAGGCGTCTGTGAGCTCACGTCCCTCACGGGAGAAGACGCTTTCCAGCACCTGCCGCCCAAGCGCGGCAAACTGCTTGCGCGTCGCCTCGCGCGTCGCCCGACGAATGGCGGCTCGCGCCTTGCCGGTAATGGCGATGGTTTCCCAGGTCGGCGGAGGCACCTGCGCCTTGGAACGGATGATCTCCACCTCGTCGCCGTTCTTCAGTTCGGTGACCAACGGCGTGATGCGGCCGTTGATCTTGCAGCCGACGCAAGTGTTGCCGATGTTGGTGTGAACCGCATAGGCGAAGTCGATCGGGGTGGCGCCCCTCGGCAAGGCGATCAGCAGCCCCTTCGGCGTGAAACAGAACACCTGGTCCTGGAACAGCTCCAGCTTGGTGTTCTCCAGGAACTCTTCGGGGCTCGCGCCTTCCGACAGTGCCTCCACGGTCTGGCGTAGCCAGGCATAGGCCGCCGTGTCGTCGGCAAGTTGCGGCAGATGGCCACCTTCGCTGATCTTGTCCTTGTACAGGGCATGGGCGGCGATGCCGTACTCATTGACCTGCTGCATGTCATGCGTACGGAACTGCAGTTCGACGCGCTGACGGTGAGGACCGACCACCGTCGTATGCAGTGACTTGTAGCCGTTGGGCTTCGGCGTCGAGATATAGTCCTTGAAACGCCCGGGCACGGTCCGCCACAACTGATGGACGACGCCCAGGGCCCGATAGCAGGTGTCGACATCGTCCACGAGAACGCGGAACCCGTAGATATCGCTGAGCTGTTCAAAGCCAAGCTGCTTGTCGATCATCTTTCGAAAGATCGAATAAGGCTGCTTGCGCCGCCCCTTGACGGTCGCGACGATGCCGCGCGCCTCGAGGTTCTCGTGAAGCTCCGTCTCGATGTCGGCGATGAGGTCCTTCTGCAAGGCCTCCATCTCGTCGAGACGGGCCTGGATGGCGCTGAAGGCGTCGGGGTGCAGAGTCTTGAAGGCGATGTCCTCAAGCTCGTCGCGCATGTCCTGCATGCCCATGCGGCCGGCGAGCGGCGCATAGATCTCCATCGTCTCCTCGGCGATGCGGCCGCGCTTGCCCTCCGGCGCGAAGTGCAGCGTCCGCATGTTGTGAAGACGATCGGCGAGCTTGACCAGCAGGACGCGCAGGTCCTCGGCGATGGCTAGCAGCAATTTCCTGAGGTTCTCGGCCTGTGCCGTGCGCTTGGACACAAGGTCGAGCTTCTGGAGCTTGGTAAGTCCTTCGACAAGCTGACCGATCTCGACGCCGAACAGTTGGTCGATTTCCTGTCGCGTCGCGTCGGTGTCCTCGATCGTGTCGTGAAGAAGCGCGATGACGATGGTTGCATCATCCACCTTGAGATCGGTCAGGATGGCCGCGACCTCGAGGGGATGAGAGAAGTATGGATCGCCCGAGTCGCGCTTCTGCGTGCCGTGCTTCTGCATCGCATAGACGTAGGCGCGGTTGAGCAGACCCTCGTCGCAATTGGGGTTGTAACGTTGCACCCTTTCGACGAGTTCATACTGCCGCATCATCGGGGACGGTCACTCCTCTTTCCCGCGGACGTCCGAATCCATCCTCGGGCCAGCGTCAAAAACAAAGCTATAGCAACACCAAGCCGGAAAGTAGCTCATTCACCGGGCCATCGAAGGAAAAGCGCTGGGAGCCTTTTCAATCCGTTGTCGACAAACAAAAACGGGCGAACCGCAACCGGTCCGCCCGCGAAAAACCGCCGTGAGAAGCAATCAGATCTCTTCGACCTTTTCGGGCGGAACCATGCTCTCAAGGCCCCGCAGCAGATCCTCCTCGGACATCTGGTCGAACACGATCTCGTCGTCATCAGCTGCATCGCCGGGCGCGCCGATCAGGCCGGCCACTGGCTCCTGCTCCGGCTCGTCCACCTCAACGTACTTCTGCAGCGAGTGGATCAGGTCTTCCTTGAGGTCCTGCGGGGACACCGAAGACTCCGCCACTTCGCGCAGGGCGACGACGGGATTCTTGTCGTTGTCGCGATCAACCGTCAAAGGGGAGCCGGACGATATCATGCGGGCGCGATGGCTGGCCAACAGCACCAGCTCGAAGCGGTTGTCCACCTTGTCGATGCAGTCCTCGACCGTGACGCGTGCCATAGTCCAACTCCAGATCTAGAAACGAAATTCGCTCGCACGAACGGCATCCCGTCCGGCAAGCGTCCAGATAGCGCGATTTCCGCCACCAGCAACACCACCCCAGCGACGCGAGGTAATGATGCCGAACTCAAGGTGTAGATATGCGGCGGGAAGCCGAAAAGCAAGCGGAGATGCGCACCAGCATCCGCCATGGCGCTCGTGCCGAGCATTCACGCCGGCCTCAAAATCCGGTGACCCAATCTTTCTCGTTACAAAATCGAACTACCAATGCATCCACCCTTGGTCGAATTAGCGACCTTTTCTGGCATTTTTCGTGGGAATCCTCTGGATGAATTCAATTTAACTTGGTTGTTTGGCCGAAACTTGCTAACAGGCGGACTAATGTGCCAATTCTAGCGGGCCGAAACGATGCACGCTGATAGCGCCCTCTGAAAAATTTCTTCGAAAGCGCGAAAACAAATCAGCACAACGAAGAGTTATAAACGACTGCCGGTTGTGAGGTAAGAAATAAACTAATGTTTGACGAACGCGAAAAAATAGCCCTCTTCATCGATGGTGCAAATCTTTACGCGACTGCCAAGGCTCTCGGATTTGATATTGACTACCGTAGGTTGCTAAAAGAGTTCAGTGCCAAAGGGTACCTCCTGAGGGCGCTGTATTACACCGCACTCGCTGAAGACCAGGAATACTCCTCTATCCGTCCATTGATCGACTGGCTCGATTACAATGGCTACAAAGTTGTGACCAAGCCGACCAAGGAATTCTTCGATTCCACCGGTCGGCGTAAGGTCAAGGGTTCGATGGACATCGAACTTGCGGTCGACGCCATGGAACTCTCCGAGCACGTCGATCACATCGTGCTGTTTTCCGGTGACGGCGATTTCCGTTCGCTGGTTGAGGCCATCCAGAGGAAGGGCCGCAAGGTTTCAGTCGTCTCGACATTGCAGACACAGCCGGCAATGGTGGCCGACGAACTGCGCCGTCAGGCCGACCACTTCATCGACCTCGCCAATCTCTCAGGGCGTATCAGCCGGGATCCGACGGAGCGTCCGGTGCGAACCTCCGACCGCCCCAGCGCGACCGACGAGGCCTGATGTCGATCTGGAGTAGCCGGCCGCCGACCGGCTTTTCCGGGCGAGGCTGCTGCTCTCCCGGCCGGAGAGGCATGGCAGCTCGGAACTGTTCCCGGTTGATCGGTGATCGCCGGCAACTCTGAGCCCGGTTATCGTGTGCGCCGAGCAGGCGCCGTTCATTTGCTGCCATTCCCGGATGCGTAGGAGAGTTGCATGTCAAGCCGACAGGCCCTGGTCGATTCCCTGGAGCATCCGACCGAGCCTGACCGGGACTGCAGTCTCTGCCCTCGCCTCGTCGCTTTCCGGAATGCCCAGCGTCAAGCACATCCCGACTGGCACAACGCGCCGGTGCCAACCTTTGGAACCTCGGATGCTCGCCTGCTGATTGCCGGCCTCGCACCCGGCCTCCGGGGAGCCAACCGCACGGGACGCGCCTTTACCGGCGATTATGCCGGCGACCTCCTTTACGAAACGATGGGCGAGTTCGGCTTTGCACGAGGCGTTTACCGCGCCGAACCCGATGATGGCTTCGAGCTGGTCGACGCCGCCATCAGCAACTCCGTGCGTTGCGTACCGCCCGAGAACAAGCCGACCAATGACGAGATCAACACCTGCCGGCGCTTCTTTGCTGCGACGCTGGCCGGCTTTTCAAGGCTGTCGGCGATCATTGCCCTGGGCAAGATTGCTCACGACCAAATGCTGAAGACGCTGGGGGTGCCGCTCGTCCGCCACAAGTTCGCCCATGGCGCCGTGCACGAGCTCGAAAGCCTGCCGGGTATTCGCCTGTATGACAGCTATCACTGCTCCCGCTACAACACCAACACGGGCGTATTGACGCCCGACATGTTCCGGGCCGTCTTTGCCGCCGTACGCCGTGATCTCGACAACCGCTAGACGCGTGTCTGATGGCCGGTCCTACGCCAGCTCCACGTCCACAATGCCATCGACGGCCCGAAGCGCACCGGCAAGCTGGGGCGACACCCGGTATCCGCCCGGCAACTTCACCTCCACCTCCCCACGTCCACGGTCACCCAGCACGATCAGCGAGACATCCCCCTCCCCGCCGGGCTTCAGCACGTCACGAAGAGCCGGAAGCGGTTCGGCATCACGCAGGAAAATGCGAAGCGCATTCTGCAGCTTGCCAGCCGCCTGATCGAGCGGCTCCACGGAATCGATGCGGACCGAGATGCCTTCGGGCTTGTCCTCGGCATTGACCAGCAGGATGACCGACTGACCGGGCTCCAGCAGGCTGCGGAAGTGGGCGAGCCCCTCCGAGAAGATGACCGCCTCATACTGGCCGGTGGGATCGGAAATGCCGATGATTCCCATCTTGTTGCCGGTCCGCGTCTTGCGTTCCTGCTTGGCGACGATGGTACCTGCAAGCCGTCCGGCCGATGCTCCTCGCTTTACCGATGCCGAGAACTGCGACCATGTCTGCACCCTCATGCGGCCGAGCAGCGCTTCGTAGGCGTCGAGCGGATGGGCGGACAGATAGAAACCGATGGCCGTATGCTCGCGCTGCAGCTTCTCTTCAGGCAGCCAGTTGGGAACCGACGGCAGGCGGACCGGCTCCGGCTCACCTCCACCGCCAAAGAGCTCGTTCTGCCCGCTTTGCTGCTGCTCCAGCCTGTGGGCCGCGGCGGCCATCACCCCGTCGAGCCCTTGGAACATCCTGTTCCTGTTCGGTTCCAGGCAATCGAAGGCGCCGGCCGAGGTGAGCGCCTCCAGGATGCGTTTGTTCATCGCCTTGGGATTGATGCGACTGGCGAAATCGGAGACCGACCGGAATGGCTTGTCGCCCCGCTGTTCGACAATATGCTCGACAGCTGCCTGACCGACGCCCTTTACGGCCGCAAGCGCGTAGAGGATGTGCTTGCCATCCACTTCGAACACCACGTCGGAGCGATTGACCGACGGTGGCTCGACGGTAATGCCGAGGCGAATCGCCTCGCGGCGGAAGTCGTTGAGCTTGTCGGTATTGGTGAGCTCGAGCGTCATCGACGCCGCCATGAACTCCACGGGATAGTTGGCCTTGAGATAAGCCGTTTGATAGGCGACCAGCGCATAAGCGGCGGCATGGCTCTTGTTGAAGCCGTAGTCGGCGAACTTCGCCAGGAGGTCGAAGATGGTATCGGCGAGCGCCTTGTCGATGCCGCGCTCCACGGCACCGTCGACGAAACGGACCCGCTGTTTGTCCATTTCCGCCTTGATCTTCTTGCCCATGGCTCGACGCAACAGGTCGGCTTCGCCGAGCGAGTAGCCCGAGAGGATCTGGGCGATCTGCATCACCTGTTCCTGGTAGACGATGATGCCATAGGTCTCCTTCAGCACCGGCTCGATGGAGTCATGCAGGTAGTCGGGCTTCTCAAGACCGAATTTGCGGGCGCCATAAACGGGGATGTTGGCCATCGGACCTGGCCGGTAGAGCGCGACGAGGGCGATGATATCCTCGAAGCGGTCCGGCTTGATGTCGGAAATGGCCTTGCGCATGCCCATGCTTTCGAGCTGGAACACGCCGACCGTCTCGCCATGGGTCAACAGCTTGTAGGTCTTGGGATCGTCGAGCGGCAGCGCCGACAGGTCGATCTTCACGCCCTTGCGCTCGATGAGATCGACAGCACGCCTCAGAACCGTCAACGTCTTCAGGCCGAGGAAGTCGAACTTGATGAGGCCCGTGCTTTCCACCCACTTCATGTTGTACTGGGTGACCGGCATGTCCGAGCGCGGATCTCGATAGAGCGGGACCAACTGGTCGAGCGGACGGTCGCCGATGACGATACCGGCGGCGTGCGTCGACGCATGTCGGTACAGGCCCTCGAGCTTGATTGAAATGTCGATCAAGCGGTCGACAACCGGGTCCTCGCGCGCTTCCTTGAGCCTTGGCTCGTCCTCGAGCGCCTGCACCAGGGTCACCGGGTGGGCCGGGTTCTGCGGCACCAGCTTGCAGAGCTTGTCGACCTGGCCGTAGGACATCTGCAGAACGCGACCGACGTCGCGCAGCACGGCGCGTGCCTGCAGCGAACCGAAGGTGATGATCTGCGCCACCTGTGCGCGACCGTACTTCTGCTGAACGTAGCGGATGACCTCTTCGCGGCGGTCCTGACAGAAGTCGATGTCGAAGTCCGGCATCGAAACGCGCTCGGGATTGAGGAATCGCTCGAACAGCAGAGCAAACCGAAGGGGATCGAGGTCGGTGATGGTGAGCGAGAAGGCGACCAGCGAACCGGCGCCCGAACCACGGCCGGGCCCGACGGGGATACCGTGCGCCTTGGCCCACTTGATGAAGTCGGCCACGATCAGGAAGTAGCCGGGGAACTTCATGCGGGTGATAATGCCGAGTTCGAACTCCAGGCGCTTGTGATAGTCCTCGAGCGTCAGCCCCGGAGCGAGGCCATGGCTCTCAATGCGCCGGGCAAGTCCCTCCCAAGCCTGGCGAGCCAGTTCGTTCGCCTCCGCCGCCTCGGCCGCGGCGACATCGTCGACGTCGGCGCCGGCAAAGCGCGGCAGCAGAGGCTTGCGTTTCGGTGCCCTGACCGCGCAACGGCGGGCAATCTCGATCGTGTTCTCAAGCGCCTCCGGCAAATCGGCGAACAGCGTCTGCATTTCGGCGCGCGACTTGAAATAATGCTCCTCGGTCAAACGTCGGCGATCGTCCTCGGCGACCATGCGACCTTCGGAAATGGCGATTAGCGCGTCATGCGCCTCATAGTCGGCACGTGTCGGGAAATAGCACTCGTTGGTGGCGACGAGAGGCAGACCGCGAGCGTAGGCCAGTTCGACGAGTTGAGGCTCGACCATGATCTCTTCGGGCGTGCCGTGTCGCTGGAGCTCGACATAAAGACGGTCGCCAAACAGCTTCTCGAGCAAAGCAAGGCGACTCTCTGCCTGGGGCATCAGGCCGGCGGCGATGGCCTTGTCCACCGGGCCGCCGGGACCGCCGGTGAGCGCAATGATGCCGTCCGTCAGTCCCTCGAACCGGCCGATCGGAAGATTGGCGGGTGCGCCCGGCTCCGATTCCAGGAACGAGCGCGACATCAACACGGTCAGGTTGGCAAAGCCCTCCGACGTTGCCGCGATCAAGACGAGCGACGGCAAGGCCGGTGGCAGTCCGCCGGGACGGCGGCGATCGGGGCTGTCGTCACCGAAATCAACCGCGATCTGACATCCGATGATCGGCTGCAGTCCCTTCTCGATGGCTTTCTCCGAGAACTCCAGGGCGCAGAACAGATTGCCAGTGTCGGTTATAGCCAGCGCCGGCTGATTGTCGGCTACGGCCAGCTTCAGCGCCTTGACCAGGGGGAGCGCCCCTTCAAGCAGCGAATAGGCGCTGTGAACGCGCAGGTGAATGAAGCCGACGTCGCCAATCATTGCCATGTTCCGGTTGGAGGCCGACCCGATACGATCGGATCAGCGCCGACAGGCTATCCCATCCGTCCCGGCGATCAGAACGTTTTCCTGACGGACCAACCGCCTTGTGGAAAACCCCTCCCCGACCCAGAGGCTCAGACCAGCATGTCGGCCGAACTCAGCACCAGCACCAGCATGGTGCCGAACAGGACCAGAGCGCCGAGGGCGGCCACGTCGCGGACGATTGCCGCCGAGGCGATTGCCGAAGCAAGACGCTCGTGCGGCGACCGCGTAAAATCGCGCACCGTTAGCGCTTCTTCCCGCGAGAATCCAGGCAAAACCCAGTCTGCACGCGGCAATGATCTCCTTTTGTTCTCAACGTGCGACACATGGTTGTAGCGGATACCGACCGCACATTCGATTTCACCAATGGAAACCTTGGCACTTATCACAGTCATCCCCGCCTCCATGTTCCGAGTTGGAGCTCATATTGTTCTATCTTTGTTCGTGCGTCAAGCATGCCCTTAACCTAGATCAAAATACAATAGTTCTTGTAACGTTCACGTGCGTGTGAGACATATTTCCAAGGGCGCGGCAGCGGAGTCGGCGGCGCCAAACGGCGGCTGGAGGAGTTCGAATGCGCGTTGCCACATGGAATATCAACGGTGTCCGGGCGCGTGTCGAAGCTGCGTCGGCCTGGCTGGAGAAGAGCCGGCCCGACATCGTCTGTCTTCAGGAGATCAAGTGCGTCGACGAGGCGTTCCCGACGGAGGTGTTCGAGCGGCTCGGCTACAACGTTGCCTTGCATGGCCAGAAAGGGTTCAACGGCGTGGCGCTGCTGTCGCTTCTGCCGCTTGACGAGGTTCGGCGCGGTTTGCCGGGTGACGACGGCGACGTTCAGTCGCGCTACATCGAGGCGGTCGTATCCATCCCCACCGGCAGCCTGCGCGTCGCCTCGATCTACCTGCCCAACGGCAATCCTCCCGATACCGACAAGTATGTCTACAAGCTCGCCTGGATGGAGCGTCTTGGGCGCTACTCGGCAGGACTGCTCGCGCTCGAGGAAGCTACCCTGCTCTGCGGAGACTACAACATCATTCCCGAGCCGCGTGATTGCCACGACCCGGCGGTCTGGGCGGGCGATGCACTTTTCTTGCCGAAGAGCCGCGCCGCGTTCAGATCCATCGTCAACCTCGGCTGGACCGATGCCCTACGCGCCGTCGACGACCGAGACGGCCGCTACACGTTCTGGGACTATCAGGCCGGCGCCCGCCAACGGAACTGGGGCATAAGGATCGACCACATACTGGCGTCCCCCCAGGCCGCCGATCGAATCGCCGGTGTGGAAATCGAGGATGAGGTTCGCGATTGGGAGAAACCGTCCGACCACGTGCCGGTCGTCGCAGAGCTCAGACTCTGACGTCGAAGTTCACTGCCAGAGCACCAAGCAAGAATCGTCACGGTGACACGGCCGACGCCACTCCGGCCAAGGACAGGCTCAGCGCGTTGCCGAAGCCTCGATCGGGCGCTCCAAGGGGGCGGCATAAGCCTGGGCAAAAGCGGCGTCGTTGTCCATCAGCCACTGATCGGCCAGAGCGATGGCCTTGCGGCGCTCATCCTCGCTCGCCAGCGAGAAGGCCTCTTCATGTGCGGCACGGATCGCCGCGTCGTCGTGATGCATGAGTTCGGCGCGCTTCAGGGCAATGGTCAGCCACATCAGGCCGTGCACCGGATTTGGCTCGATCTGGTCGCCCTTGACCAGCATCTCGCCGAGCTTGGCCTGAGCGTCGACCTGCCCCTTGCGCGCGGCAAGCAAGAACCATCGGGCGGCCTGACGAGGATCCTGATCCACACCGACACCGTCGAGATACATGGATCCGAGCTTCAACTGGGCAAGCGCGTCGCCGAAATAGGACGCGGCGTAGGTAAAGATCTCTCGGGCGCGATTGACGTTGGGAACGATAGCCGTGTCGGCTATTCCAGTCAGATAGTAGGACCCCACCTCGACGAAGGCGCTTGAAACGAAAGGCGCATCCGGAGAAGATGGCGAGTCCTCGCCGTGGGCCGAAATCAACTGGCTGAAGAACTCGAAGGCCTTCATATCGTCTTCGGCGACGCCGTCACCCTTGGCGTACATGCGGCCGAGCTTCCACTGCGCGGCGGGGTGACCGCTCTGGGCCGCGGCGAGAAGGCCGGTGACCGCTTCGCGTTTGTCACCCGAGTAATAGGCCCGGGTCGCCTCGCGAAGCGTGGACATAGTGGCGGCATCGCAACACGCATCCTGCCTCGCGGCGGATTGCGGATCGAAGGCCAAGGCCTGCGAGCCGAACATCACGCCCAGAGACAGGGCGAGGGAAACCTTGCAGACGTTTCTGACACAGACACCCGACATGTTCACTCTCGGCGTTCCGCCCCGCCCGCTTTCCGGCCAGCGATGCCTGAGCATCGCACCATCCACGAACCTTCCGTGGGACAAGGACGCTTGGCAACGACTGCCACCCACGCTTTCCCACGCTTGTTTTACAGCGATAAGGTCAGGTTCG
>JAUVXG010000185.1 GCA_030603685.1 Pleomorphomonas sp. | reverse complement strand
TGGCGCCGGCAACGGTCCCGACCTGTTCTCCATGCCGTCGACGGCCGCCGTGGCCGACATGGTCGAGGCCGGTTATCTCGCGCCGATCACCGCCGAGATCAATGCCTGGGACGGCTACAAGAATTTCTACGACGTTGCCAAGAAGCTGGCCGTCAGCCCCGACGGCGAAACCTATGTGATGCCCTACATGCTGGGCATCCAGGAGATCTATTATCGCAAGGATGTGCTGGAAAAGGCCGGCATCTCCACCGAACAGCCGAAGACCTGGGACGATCTCCTCGCTCGCGCCGAGGAGATCAAGGCCAAGACCGGCGCCTACGGGCTTCTCTTCCCGGCCGGCGTCAGCTGGGGATCGGGCGCCTTCGATGAAGGCTTCCAGCATCTGATCGTCGGCTCCAAGACGCCCCAGATCGTCACCGACGACGGCAAGCTCGACCTCACGGGCGAGGGCGTCAAGGATGTGTTCAACGTCTACAAGACGCTGATCGACAAGGATCTGATGCCGGTGCAGCCGCTGCTCGGGCCGGAGCCCTGGGTGATTCCCAAGTATGAGCAGTTCCCGGCCGGCAAGCTGGTTGCCACCACGTGCGGCTCCTGGTGCTACATCTTCGACTGGGGTCGCGAGAGCAAGAACCCGATTCCGGACGTGACCAAGGTAGTGGGCACCTGGACAGTTCCGGGCGAGACCGGCGGCCAGTTCGTGCTTGCCAACCTTGCCGCCCCCTGGGCCGTCAATGCCGACTCGGCCAACGTCGAGCTCGCCAAGAAGGCGTTGCTCGAGATCGGTTCCGTCGAAACGCAGGTGTCCTATGCCGCCCGCATCGGCAACATTCCCGCGAGCAAGGACGCTGCCAGCGATCCCGAGTTCCAGAAACTCACCGAGCTGGTGCCCATCCACGCTGCTGCCGAGAATGGCACGTTCCTGAAGCAGGCGGCCGGCTTCGGCACGGTGGCTGAAGGCGTCGCTCGTGCGACCGACGCTCTGCTGCGCAAGGAAGTCGACGCCGCCGGCGCTCAGAAGATCCTGGTCGACTACGTCAAGGAGACGCTCGGCGACGACGCGGTGAAGTGACCCTCACTCATCGAACAAGGAGACGCGGGGCCTCGTCTCGCGTTTCCCGGTCTTTCGAACAGCCAAGTGAGACCCATGGCCAAAACGCTCCAGGAACGGCGCGCCGAACGGCAGCTGATGATCGTGCTTCTGCCGTCGCTGCTGCTGCTTTTCGCCTTCGTCATCTATCCGGCCATCTATTCGGTCTATCTGTCATTCACCAACGAAGCTTTGACCGGCGCCGCCGCCCGTGCACCGCGCTTCGTCGGCACCCGCAATTACGCGCGCCTCTTCAACGACGCCAAGTTCTGGAACGCCCTGTTCGTCACCTTCGTCTTCGTGCTGGGGTCGGCGATCATCGGTCAGTTCGTTCTCGGCCTCGTTTCGGCCCTGGCTTTGCGCCGGCGCCTCGTCTTCCGCACCTTATTCTCATCGATCATCCTGTTGCCGAACGCGGCGCCGGAGGTCGTGGCCGGCTTCATGTGGATCTCGATGCTGGCCGGAGGCGATCATGCCACACTGAGCCGCATCCTGTCCTTCTTTGGGCTGCCGACCGCCGACTGGCTGCAGGTCTTCCCGCTGACCATGATCATCGTGGTCAACACCTGGCGCGGCATCGCCACCGCGATGATCCTGCTCACCGCCGGTCTCAGCACCATTCCGCAGGAAATCTACGAGGCGGCCCGCATGGACGGCGCCACGCCGGCGCAGATGTTCCGCCGCATCACCGTTCCGCTGATGATGCCGACCATTCTTCTCTATATGCTGATCTCGACCGTCTCGACGATCGCCGTGTTCGGCCTCGTCTATGCCCTGACCCGTGGTGGCCCCGGCGGCGCCACCGAACTCATCAGCATCTACATCTACAATCAGTCTTTCACGGCCTACCAGCTCGGCTATGGCGCGGCGGTGGCGGTGATCGCCCTGCTGGTCTCGCTGATGCTCGGCATCGCCTACGTTCGCGCCGCCAAGGTGGAGATCTGACATGTCCGTGGCTCCCCCCGGCGAATCCGCCAACCGTGTCCGCGGCGATCTGATGGCCTACGCGACGCTGTCGCTGATCTCCATCTTCTGCGCCATTCCGTTTTTCTGGCTGCTGATCGCCTCCTTCGACGGCAACGCCCAGCTGTTCCTGCGCTGGCCGGAAACCTGGACCTTTGCCAACTACCTGCGCGTCTTCGCCAAGGAAGATGGCGCCAAGTGGCTGTTCAACTCGCTGTTCGTCGTCGGCTCCGCCACGCTTCTCGTGATGGTCCTTTCGGGTCTCGGCGGCTATGCGCTGTCGCGAACTCGTGCCTGGTGGAAGCTGCCCTTCCTCTACGCCATCCTGCTTATCCGCGTGCTGCCGTCGACGGCGCTGATCGTGCCGCTCTACAAGTTCCTGCTGACGCTGAACAACGCCGAGAGCGCCTTGCTGCGCCCCATCTTCGGCAGCGCGACGCGCGACATCATGCGCTGGACCGGTTTCATCGACGGCTATCTCGGTTTGATCCTGGTCCTCGCCACCATGCAGCTGCCGCTGTCGCTGTGGATCATGAAGACCTTCTTCGACGGCCTGCCGCGCGACTACGAGGAAGCTGCCCTGATGGATGGCGCCACCATGATCCAGCGCATCCGCCGGGTACTGGTGCCGCTGGCCCTGCCGGGCCTCGCCGCCTCCGGCCTGTTCGCCTTCATGTCGGCCTGGGGCGATTTCCTGTTGCCGCTCATCCTGCTGTCGTCGCCGGAACTGCAGACGCTGCCGCTCGGTCTCTTCCGCGCCTTCCTGCGCATCAACGAGATCGACTACGGCCTGCTGACGGCGCTGGCCTTCATCTACCTGGTTCCAGCCGTCGTCGCCTTCGGCTTCGCGCGCCGCTTCCTCGTCCAGACCTTCTCGGGCGGCGTGAAGGGGTGAGACAATGAAGAGTTCGAGCCAATGATCCACCTCAACAACGTCCGCAAGTTCTATGGCGCGCTGGAAGTCATCAAGGGCGTCGACGTGACCGTCGACGATGGCGAGTTCGCCGTCTTCGTCGGTCCATCGGGCTGCGGCAAGTCGACGCTGCTGCGGATGATCGCCGGCCTCGAGGGCATCGACAGCGGCGATCTCGTGCTGAACGGCACGCGCATCAACGATGTACCGCCCGACAAGCGCGGCATCGCCATGGTCTTCCAGTCCTATGCGCTCTATCCGCACATGACGGTGGCCGAGAACATCGGCTTCTCGCTGAGCCTCAAGAAGGTGGCGCCAGCCGAGATCCGCCGTCAGGTCGAGGAGGTGGCCGAGATACTGCAGCTGCGCGAGCTGCTCGACCGCCGGCCCGGCGCTCTTTCCGGTGGCCAGCGCCAGCGTGTTGCCATTGGCCGCGCCATCATCAAGAAACCGTCACTGATCCTGTTCGACGAGCCGCTGTCCAATCTCGACAGCGCGCTGCGCGTGCAGATGCGTGCTGAGTTGCAGCGCCTTCATCGCGAGCTGTCCGCCACCGTCGTCTACGTGACTCACGACCAGGTGGAGGCCATGACCATGGCCGACAAGATCGTGGTGCTCAACCAGGGCACCGTCGCCCAGGCCGGTCCGCCGATGGATCTCTATCACCGGCCGGACAACGAGTTCGTCGCCACCTTCATCGGCTCGCCGAAGATGAACGTCCTGCCGGTCACCATGACCCGCGAGGGCTCGGAGAGCGTCCATCTTGCCGGTCCGCTCGGCATGGCGCTGACGCTGGCTGATGCGGGCGCCTCGCTTCCCGATGGCGCCGCCAAGCTGGGCGTGAGGCCCGAACATCTCAGGGTGGTCGCTGAGGAAGCGGCCCATTTCATTGCCGAAGTGGCGATCGTCGAACGGCTGGGCGTCGAGACCTATCTCACCGTCGGGTCGATCGATCAACCGATCGTCGTCCGCGTCGAGGGCGACGTCACCTTCCGCCCGGGCGACCGGGTGCCGCTCGCCGCCGATACGGCCGCCTGCCACATCTTCGGCACCGACGGACGGATCCTCCGCTCCGCCAACGCTGCCTGATCCGAAGAGGAACGCATGTCCATCAAGGTAACCATCTGGAACGAGGGCCGTCACGAACAGGTCCACAAGGCGGTGAGCGACATCTATCCCGACCGCATCGACGGCGCGATCGCCAAGGGCATCGCCCATGCCGATTTCGAGATCCGTCGCGGCACGCTCGACGATCCCGACGAAGGACTGCCGCAGAGCCTTCTTGAGGATACCGACGTTCTGCTCTGGTGGGGGCACATGGCCCATGACGACGTCAGCGACGGCCTGATCGACCGCGTGCAGCAGCGCGTGCTCAGGGGCATGGGCCTCGTGGTGTTGCACTCGGGCCATCATTCCAAGCTGTTCAAGCGGCTGATGGGCACCAACTGCAATCTCTCTTGGCGCGAGATGCCGGAAGGCGACCTCGAACGCGTCTGGGTTGTCAATCCGTCACATCCGATCGCCGAGGGCCTGCCGCCCTATTTCGAGGTGGCGGCCTCGGAGATGTATGGTGAGCCCTTCGACATTCCCCAGCCGGACGAGATCGTCTTCATGTCCTGGTACTCCGGCGGCGAAGTGTTCCGATCCGGCTGCACCTTCCAGCGCGGCCGCGGCCGCATCTTCTATTTCAGCCCCGGCCACGAGACTTTCCCGATCTACCATGACGCGATGGTTCACAAGGTCATCGCGAACGGCATCCGCTGGGCAAAGCAATCCCACACCGACGGTCGAATCCTCGAAAACTGGCACCGCGCCGAACCGCTGCACCCGCGTCCGGCAGTCAGGGGGTGAGAAACCACCCGGTTCTCCGGCTCAGGCCGGCGGGCTTTGCTGGTTTATTGTTCAACCGAGGGCACAGGGCAAGCTCGTCCGCCGTCTTGTTGGCGCGATCCTGGATGTCGCCATCGATATCCGCAAGGTATCGCCGACTTACGGTCAGCATGTGAAGGTCGAGCTCTCGGCCGACAACGGCCGGCAGCTCTGGGTGCCACCGGGCTTCGCGCACGGCTTCTGCACGCTCGAGCCCAACACCGTCATCGCCTACAAGGTGACCGACTACTACAGCCCCGAGCATGATCGCGGCTACGCCTGGCTCGACACCGGCACGCCCGACAGCCTGCTCGAAGCCGGCGACTTCGTCGGCACCCTGCAGCGCCGCTAGGGCATCAAGATCGCCTGCCCCGAGGAGATCGCCTTCCGCAACGGCTTCATCGATCGCAACCAACTGGAGACGCTCGGCAGGAAGCTCGGAAAAAGCGAGTACGGAAGATACCTCCTGAACCTCGGCCCCCTGCCGCGCCGCTGAACCGTGACCGGTTTGCTTCACGGAAGACAGTTTGGCGGGATGTGGTTGACACTGTGCCGTAATTGAAAGTACCATTAGCTATTAGTCGTAGACGGGCTCGGCTTGAACGGTTCCGTATAGGGCCATGACTTTGATGTTTCAGAACTGGTGCAGTAAATTCGGGGATTTATTGCGGCGATCCAAAGTAGAGTTTGGTGTTGCATCATGTCTGCGCCAACCTGAACGATGACGGATTGGTTTGTGACTCTGACGCCGGCATTTGTGCATTCGCGAAAAGTGGCGCGATAATTGCTTTAAGTTGTTTTAGTGATCGCAAGGACTCCGTTGGAGTTCCATTTGGGATCAAGGGGTGCGCGGTAATCGCAAAAAAGGGGCCTTATGGAAAGTTTGTTGTCCCAAGAGGCTGCTGACATATCGGGGTCTGCTTCGGATCGACCTGTTGGCGAGCGTTGGTTCGCCGCCATGACCCAGCCGCAGCGAGAGGGGGTCGCCGTCGACAACCTTCGCCGCCAGGGCTTTCATACGTTTTCTCCCCTTGAAAAGGTGGTGCGCCGCCACGCGCGCAGGACGATTGCGACAACGGCGCCTGTTTTTCGCGGCTATGTCTTCGTCCGGATGGATCCGACGCGGGCGCGCTGGCGCTCCATCAACGGAACGCTGGGCGTCCGGTCCCTGGTGGCCAACGGCGCCTCTCCCTTGCCGATCAAGCCGGGCGTCGTGGAAACTCTGGTCGCCTCGACCAATGGCGAGGGTATTCTCGAGTTCATCGATCCGTTGCAGCCTGGAACGATAGTGCGTCTCAGGGCGGGGCCTTTCGCCGACGAGCTCGGGGTGATCGAGCGGCTCGACGGTGGCGGCCGACTGGTGTTGTTGATGAGTTTGATGAGCGGCCAGGTGCGCGCGGGTGTCTCTCGCGACATGGTCCTGAAGGTGGCCTGACCGCTGCTGGTTGTTGCGTTGATAGCCTCCGTTCGAGGCGTGGGAGAGCGATCCTGCGACTGTTCGTATGTGGCGATGATGAATTTGATCCGCGTGAAGTGATTTCACCCGGAGTGCGGTAGCTTTTGTCTGGGTAAGGCCGCCGGCATGTTTCGAGATTTGGTCTCGTTTGCGGCGACGCCTCAAGTTTTGAAGTCATCGGATTGGAGTATCGATTTTGAAGATCGTGATGATTGGTTCTGGCTACGTCGGCCTTGTATCGGGAACGTGCTTTGCCGATTTCGGCCATGACGTGGTCTGCATGGACAAGGCGGTGGAGAAGATCGAGGCGCTGGAGCGTGGCGAGATCCCGATCTACGAGCCCGGTCTCGATGCGCTGGTCGCCGCCAATGTCAAGGCGGGCCGGCTGACGTTCTCGACCGACCTTGCCGGCCCGGTGGCCGAGGCCGACGTGGTGTTCATCGCCGTCGGCACGCCGTCGCGGCGCGGCGACGGCCATGCCGACCTCTCCTATGTCTATGCCGCCGCCCGCGAGATCGCCGCCGCGGTCAAGGGCTTCACCGTGGTGGTCACCAAGTCGACCGTGCCGGTCGGCACCGGCGACGAGGTTGAGCGCATCATCCGCGAGACCAACCCCGAGGCCGACGTCGCCGTCGTCTCCAACCCGGAGTTCCTGCGCGAGGGCGCCGCCATCGACGACTTCAAGCGCCCCGACCGCATCGTCATCGGCTACGAGGACGAACGGGCCCGCGAGGTGATGACCGAGGTCTACCGGCCGCTCTACCTCAACCAGGCGCCGCTTCTGTTCACCAAGCGCCGCACCTCCGAGCTGATCAAGTATGCCGGCAACGCCTTCCTCGCCATGAAGATCACCTTCATCAACGAGATCGCCGATCTCTGCGAGAAGGTGGGCGCCGACGTGCAGCAGGTGGCGCGCGGCATCGGCCTCGATGGCCGCATCGGAGCGAAGTTCCTGCATGCCGGCCCCGGCTATGGCGGATCCTGCTTCCCCAAGGACACGCTGGCGCTGGTCAAGACCGCCCAGGATTATGACAGCCCGATCCGGCTCATCGAGACCACCGTCGCCGTCAACGACACGCGCAAGCGGGCGATGGCGCGCAAGGTGGTTCAGGCGGTGGGCGGCGACGTGCGCGGCAAGACGGTGGCCGTGCTCGGTCTCACCTTCAAGCCGATGACCGACGACATGCGCGACAGCCCGGCGATCTCCATCATCCAGGCGCTGCAGGATGCCGGCGCCAAGGTGCGCGGCTTCGACCCGGAGGGCATGGACAACGCCAAAAAGCTGATCGACGGCATCGCCTATGTCGGAAGCGCCTACGAGGCGGCTGAGGGGGCGGACGCGCTCTGCATCGTCACCGAGTGGAACGAGTTCCGGGCGCTCGACTTCCCCCGCCTCAAGGCCGTGATGAAGGCGCCGGTGCTGGTCGACCTCCGCAACATCTACCGCGCCGAAGAGGTCGAGAAGCACGGCTTCAGCTACACCAGCGTCGGTCGAGCTACGTCATAGCTTTCGCTGCTGTGTCCTTTCGGAAAACTGCAAATACAAAGTCGAGTTTGAGAATGCAAATAAGTAAATTTAACATAGAAAGGTTATTTTTAGTCACCCCTCGTCGCCATGGCGATAGTCGCGGCTACTTCGTCGAGACGTTTCGCGAGGACCTGTTCTCGGCAGCTGTTGGTCCCGTTCATTTCGTCCAGGACAATCAGTCGATGTCGGCCGAGGTCGGCACGGTGCGCGGCCTGCATTTCCAGCTGAACCCGAGGGCGCAGGGCAAGCTCGTCCGCTGCCTCGTCGGCGCGATCCTGGATGTGGCCGTTGACATCCGCAAGGGATCGCCGACTTACGGCCAGCACGTCAAGGTGGAGCTCTCCGCCGACAACGGCCAGCAGCTCTGGGTGCCGCCGGGCTTCGCGCACGGCTTCTGCACGCTCGAACCCAATACCGTCATCGCCTACAAGGTGACCGACTACTACAGCCCCGAGCATGACCGCGGCCTGCGCTGGAACGATCCGGCGCTCGCCATCGACTGGCCGGTGGCCGAGGACAAGGCGATACTCTCAGCCAAGGACCGGGTGCAGCCGCTTCTTTCCGAACTCGATGCCGATTTCGTCTACGCCGGCTGAGCCTTCCTCCGGCCAATTCCTTTTTGTCATTCTCCGACGCAAGGTGGTTTCATGCGCGTTCTCGTCACCGGCGGCGCCGGCTTCATCGGATCGGCGGTCGTTCGCCATCTCGTGCTCGTCAAGGGCTATGAGGTGCTCACCTTCGACAAGCTCACCTATGCCGGCACGCTCACCTCGTTGCGCGCCGTCGACAACCACCCGAACCATCGCTTCCTCAAGGCCGACATCTGCGACCGGCAGGCGATCACTGAAGCCTATGACAGCTTCCGGCCCGATAGGGTGATGCATCTCGCCGCCGAGAGCCATGTCGATCGCTCGATCACCGGCGCTCGCGACTTCGTCGAGACCAACGTCATCGGCACCTTCACCATGCTGGAAACGGCGCGCCACTACTGGAACGGGCTCTCGGTTGAGGACAAGGCCGCCTTCCGCTTCCTGCACGTGTCGACCGACGAGGTCTATGGCTCGCTCGGGGCGGAAGGGCTGTTCACGGAGGAGACGCCCTACGATCCGTCCTCGCCCTATTCGGCCTCGAAGGCATCGTCCGATCACCTCGCCAAGGCCTGGCAGCGCACCTATGGCCTGCCGGGGGTGGTCTCCAACTGCTCCAACAACTACGGCCCCTATCACTTCCCCGAGAAGCTGATCCCGCTGATGATCCTCAACGCGCTGGAGGGCAAGCCGCTGCCGGTCTACGGCAACGGCGCCAACATCCGCGACTGGCTCTACGTCGAGGATCACGCCCGCGCCCTCGACCTGATCGCCGAGCGCGGCCGTCCCGGCGAGACCTACAACGTCGGCGGCCGCAACGAGCGCAGGAACCTCGACGTGGTCCAGCGGATCTGCGCCCTGATGGACAGGTACCATCCGGCCGGCGCGC
>JAUVXG010000001.1 GCA_030603685.1 Pleomorphomonas sp. | reverse complement strand
TCTCATGGTGATCGCCATCCTCAAGGGCAGCTTCATGTTCGCCGCCGACCTTCTGCGCGCCTTGCACCGTGAAGGCCTCGCGCCGCAGGTGGAGTTCATGATGCTGTCGAGCTACGGCACGGGCACCACGTCATCCGGCATCGTCAAGATCATCCGCGACATCGATACCGACGTCGCCGGCCGCTCGGTGCTGATCATCGATGACATCCTGGAGTCGGGCCGGACGTTGGCCTTCGCTCGGCGCCTCACCGAGGATCGGGGTGCCAAGGAAGTCAAGGTCGCGGTCCTGCTCGACAAGCCCGGCAAGCGCAAGGCCGAGATCGAAGCCGATATCGTCGGCTTCTCCTGTGCCGACGTGTTCGTGGTTGGCTATGGCATGGATGCCGCTCACGCCTACCGCGAGTTGCCCTTCGTCGGCGTTGTCACCGAATAAGTGCAGGCATCTGGTGCCGATAGCCCAGTTGTGTAACAATCGTATCGAAATTGTATTGATTCCAACTGGAGTGCCCTGGGGGCGGCCATGGCGCGCATTCTGCTGACCGAAGACGACGAGTCGGTCCGGGCCTTCGTGAAGAGGGCGCTGGAACTCGACGGGCATGAAGTCACCGAGGCTGAGGATGGCGGCATCGCGCTGGAGATCCTCACCGCGCAACGCGGCGATTTCGAGCTGCTTCTCTCGGACATCATGATGCCGGTCATGGACGGCATCGCCCTGGCGCTCGCCGTTGCCAGGGATTACCCAAACCTCTCCATCCTGCTGATGACCGGCTTCGCCGATCAGCGGGAACGGGCCTTCGGCCTCGACAGCCTGGTCAACGACGTTGTGTCCAAGCCGTTCACGCTTGCCGAGATTCGCACCGCCGTGGCGCGGGCTCTGGTTGGGCGCTCCCCAGCCGAGAAGATCGCCTGAGCTCGCCTCTCACTCCCGGTTCTGGCCGGGCACCCACAGCACGTCGCGACCACCGAGATCGTTGGCCCACCGGCTTGCCACGAACAGGAAGTCGGACAGGCGGTTGAGATAGCGAACCGCCTCCGGGTTGACCGGTTCGCCGTCCGTTCGGGCCAGCGTCACCGTTACTCGTTCGGCCCTTCGACAGACGGTGCGCGCCACGTGCAGATGGGCGGCAGCGGCGCTACCGCCCGGCAGAACGAAGGTGGTGAGCGGCGCGAGGCTTCGGTTCAGATAGTCTATTTCCTTTTCGAGTCGTTCGACCTGAACGGGCAGGATGCGCAAGGGTTCGAAGGCCGGCGGGGTATCCGCTTCCGGCGTGGCCAGGTCGGCCCCGAGATCGAACAGGTCGTTCTGGATGGCGCCCAGCATCAGGTCGAGATCGGGATACTCGTCGACATGCAGGCGAGCGACCCCAATGGCGGCATTCGTCTCGTCGACACTACCGATCGCCTCGAAGCGCGGGTCGTTCTTCAGCCGGCGCTCGCCGGTGGAAAGACCGCTCGAACCGTCGTCGCCGGTGCGGGTATAGATGCGATTGAGCCGAACCATGCTGCCTCCAGGCAAAACCATCCTCCGCATATTCGCGTAGTTGGGAGGAGGGCTCAATCCGTCAATGGGCTGCGACGGTCGTGATGCACAGATCGTCAGCCTCCGCCGGGAAGATCGATGTCGAGCGCCTCGGCAATGGTCCTGAGGCCGAGAACGAAACCCATGCGATCGATACCGTGGCCAAGGCCGGGTGAGAGATGCAGCGATACGGGAAGCCCGGCGGCGGTGAGCGCGGCGGCGGCCGTGCGGCTGCTTTCAACGGGCAGGACCTGGTCGGCGGTGCCGTGGACGAGCAGCACCTTCGGCCTCGCCGAGATCTCGCCGAGATGATCGGCGCCGGCAAGGTAGCCGGAGTAGCCGACGATCAGCGCCGGCGCCAGCTTGCGCCTCAGGCCGACGTGCAGAGCCATCATGGTGCCCTGGCTGAAGCCGACCAGCACGAGGCGGTCGGGCGACACGCCCCAACGTTCGAGTTCGGCGTCCAGGAATCGATCGAGATCGGGGCCGGCTGCAAGAACGCCTGTCCAGCGTTCGGCGTCGTCGCGCATGGTAAGCGGGAACCACTGGCGTCCGCCCGGCACCATCGGGCAGGCTTCGGGCGCATGCGGCGAGACGAATGCGACGCCGGGCAGGAAGGGCGCCCAGCTCTCGGCGATGTCGTAGAGATCCTCGCCGTTGGCGCCATAGCCGTGGAGCAGGACGACAAGGGCGTCGGCCTTGCCATCTGCGGGGTCGAGGCGCGGACCGTCGATTTCGGCCATGGAAGTCTCCTCCGGGATCGGTTCAGACCGGGAGGACGTTCCTGCCCTGTCGCATGGCCTTGTAATAGGCCCAAAGCAGCTTGGCCGCAACGCCGCGCCAGGGGGACCAAAGCTCTGATATCGCCCGTAATTCCTTTTCGCTGGGGCGCTTCTCCAGCGCCAGCGCCTCGGCGGCCGCCACCTGAAGCGCCAGATCTCCGGCGGGCAGTACGTCGGCGTTGCGCGCGCAGAACAGCAGGAATATCTCGGCCGTCCAGCGACCAATGCCGTGGATGGCCGTCAGTTTCTCGGTTGCCACTTCGGGCGATTGGTCGGCAAGCCCTTCGAGATCCAGGCCGTCGGCGGCGGCTTCCGCGAGGGCGCGCAGCGTCCTGACCTTGCCACGCGACAGCCCGGCGGCGCGCAACGCTTCCTCGTCCTGGCGGAGGTAGTTGTCGGCGGTCGCCGCGCCGAGCAGCGTCTCGAACCTGCCCCAGATGGCATCGGCGCTGGAGACCGACAGTTGCTGCGCAACGACGATGCGGGCGATGCCCTCGAAGCCGGGCGGTCGATAGCGGATGTCGACCGGACCGGCCGTCATCCTGACCGGGGCGAGGCGCGGGTCGACGCGTTCGAGATAGTCGAGGCCTTCGATCATGTCGGCTTCGGTCAGGATGAGGCGCATCCGGTTCCTCCTTCGGCACGAGACTTCAGCATTCAAGACGTATACTGTCCGGCCCGTCAGAAGCCGGCAGCAGCGCCGACCATCCGCCGACAGCTGAGAGATGACCGTTCCCGTCTTCCGTTTCGCGCCGTCGCCCAACGGGCCGCTGCACCTCGGCCACGCGCTGTCGGCGCTCCTCAATGCCGACATGGCTGCCAAGAGCGGCGGCCGCATGCTGGTCCGCATCGAGGATGTCGACATCACCCGCGCCCGGCCGGAGCATGAACGCGCCATTCTGGACGATCTCGACTGGTTGGGCGTCGCCTACGAACGGCCCGTTCGTCGTCAGTCTGAGCATGCGGACGACTATGCCGCAGCCCTCGACCGGTTGACCGATCTTGGGCTCGTCTACCGTTCGTTTCTCAGTCGCGCGGAGATCGCCGAGGCGATCCGTTCGGAGGAAGCGCGGACCGGTCAGCCGTGGCCGCGCGACCCTGACGGCGCGCCGCTCTATCCCGATGTCGACCGCGGCAGGCCGGCTCGGGACGTGGCCGCACTTGTCGCGGCCGGCCGGCCGCATGCCTGGCGGCTCGACATGGCCAAGGCGGTCCGCCTTGCCGGTCATCTCTCCTGGCAGGAGTTTGGCGACAGTCTCGATGGTCCGGGCATGATGGTGCCCGCCGATCCCGCCGCCTGGGGCGACATCGTGCTTGCGGGCAAGTTCACGCCTGCCGCCTACCATCTCGCCGTCGTGGTCGACGATGCGCTTCAGGGGGTGACCGATGTGGTGCGCGGTCGCGATCTCTATTTCGCAACATCTGTCCATCGCCTGCTTCAGGTGCTGCTGGGGCTGCCGGCACCGCGCTATCATCATCATCGACTGATCGTCGACGCCGATGGTCGCAAGCTTTCGAAGTCGAGGAAATCGGAGGGGTTGTCCGCCTTGCGGGCCGCAGGCGCAACCGTGGCCGATATCCGGCGGATGGTTGGGCTGGATTGATGGCCGGCCTAAGTAGTCATCCGTCTCGATGGTTCGGCGTGACGCGCTCACACTTTCCGCGAGCGACGACAACCGTCGGTGGGGGAGAACATGACAAGGGCGACCATCGCCATCCTTGGCGGCGCCGGCAACACCGGGCGGCGTCTGGCGCGTCTGCTTGCCCGGACCGGAGATTACGATCTCCGTCTGATGGGACGCACCAAGGTCTCGGTGGACGATGCGGCGGCCCGCATCGCCGCCGAGACGGGGGCGACGCTGGTTGGTGTCCGTGCCGACAGTTCCGACCGAGCCGGCCTGCTGACGGCCTTGTCGGGCGCCGATCTGGTGGTATCGGCCACCTCCTCGACCGACAATGCTCCCGTCGTGGCAAACGCGGCGCTGACACTCGGCATCGACTATTTCGACATTCATCTGTCGTCGGCGGCCAAGTGGCAGGCGCTCAGGGCGATCGAGCCGGATATCCTCCAGCATGGCCTGCAGTTCGTCAGTGATGGTGGTTTTCACCCCGGACTGCCGGCCGCGATGATCCGGCATCTCGCCTCCGCCGTCGACCTCACCCATGCGCCAGTCTATGCCAGTTTCAACGTCGACTGGTCGCGCCTGAGCTTCGGCCCCGGTGCTGCCGAGGATTTCGTGAGCGAACTGCGCGAGATGGACCCCAGCGTTTTCGTCGAGAGACGTTGGGTGAGATCCTGGCGCAATGCCCGCGACTTCGATTTCGGATCTTCGCTCGGACGGCGGCAGACCATCGCTATGGGAATCGAGGAACTGCGGTGCCTGCCTGACCGGCTTCCCCAACTGACCGAGACGGGCTTCTACATTGGTGGTTTCGGGCCGGTCATCGATTACGCGGTTTTGCCGGCGGCCATGCTGGCAGCCTTGCTGCCGCCGTTGCGACCTCTGGCCGCCGCCGGGTTCTTCGCGGCGTTGAAGCGCTGGACGCGTCGCGAGGAATGGGTGGTGCTGGTATGCGACGGTCGGGGCGTTCACAAGGGAAACCCGACCACGGTTCGTCTCCGGGTTAGCCATGACGATCCTTACGAACTGACGGCCATCGCGGCAGCGGCCTGCGTGATTGAAATGACCGGGGGTGAGCGCCATCCCGGCCTTCTCCCGCAGGGCCTCTATGTCGATCCCGCGGCTTTCTTCTGTAATCTTGCAGCGATGGGCGTCGAGATCGATGAACGCTTCGAGCCGGTTTGACCGGGTCAATGATGTCTCGTTGCGATGAAATCCTGAACCAGTCGCCAGCCGCCATCGTTCTTGTGGTTTTTCCAAATGAAGCGATCGGCGGTGATGTCGTGAAAACTCCAGTGCATCGGATCACCCGTCTGCGTTTCCAGAACGATGCCGTCGTCGGTGCGGCGACCGATGAAGGGGACGACCACGCCGTGCATCGGGCCGATCCAGGTCGAGCGCCACGCGGCGATGCCCGGATCGTAGAAGCGGATCGACGTGCCGTACTCGTAAGGCCCTTTACCCGCAGCCCGTTCGGAGGGACCGGGCACGATCCAGACGTCCTGAATGCCGAGCCCGTTCAAGACGCGGACGAAATGCCATTCGCCGTTTTCTCGGCGGGTGACTGCGCCGGCACGGTCGTACCAGGTCACCACCAGATCCCAGCTTCCGACAAGTGGCTCGAACAGGCGCTGGTCCTCGGGAATGTCGGGGGAAGCTGCCTCGGAGACGAGGCGGTCGATGAAGGGTTGACGGGCGGAAGGCATGAGCGACTCCTTGATCGTTGGGGAAGAACTGGTGCGCGATTGCCCTAAGCCCCCGAACCGTCGCCACGCTTGGGGAAAGTTGATATCGTGACGATCATGCGGATCGAAAAAGACAAGCCGGTTCCCGGAGAGCGCCTGGCAGCGGCTGGCGAGGGCTGGCGCGCGGTGGAAGTCATCTGCGACGCGGGGCCGGAGGACCGACCGTTCGAGGAAGCGCATGAAGACCTATCGGTGTCGGCGGTGCTCGATGGCGTCTTCGCCTATCGTTCCGGGTTGGGGCGGGCCTTGATGACGCCCGGCTCGCTGTTACTCGGCAATCCCGGAGGCGCCTATCGCTGTTCGCACGAGGCCTGCCGGGGGGATCGGTGCCTGTCGTTTCAGTTTTCGGCCGAACTCGTCGAGGAAACGGTGGCGGATTTCGGCAGGCTTCGCCGCCCCACCTTCTCTCGGCCGCGTCTGCCGCCGGTCGCGGCAAGAACCGGTCGGCTTCATGCGGCCCGACAACTGGCCGGCGGCAAGCTGAAGGGGCTTTCGGCCGAAGCGCTGGCCCTCGATCTGCTTGGCGTGGCCTTTTCGGGCGAGGACGGAGCGGAGCCGGCGGTGACATCGCGCGACGAGCGACGGATCGCCGCCGTACTCGACCACTTGCACGCGCACCATGACGAGCCGCTCAGCCTCGGTGATCTGGCAAAGCTGGTCGGCCTCGGTCGCCATCAGTTCCTCAGGGTGTTTCGGCGGGTCGTGGGGCAGCCACCGCATGCCTATCTCATCGGGTATCGCCTTGCTCGGGCGGCGGCGGCACTTGACGCCGGGCACGGCAGGGTGATCGACGTTGCGCTCGACAATGGCTTTTGCGATCTGTCCGAGTTCACTCGTCGCTTTCGCGCCGCGTTCGGTCGCCCGCCGGCAGCTTTCCGGAACAGGGCGGGCTGAAGGGCGATCTTGCGTCCTCGGCATGCTTCGCGAATACTTGGGGTGATACGAGAACTGCCCATGCGCTCGCTTCTGGTTGCCCTTGTCCTGGCTTTCGTCGCTGCCCCGGCTTTCGCCGCCGACGGCGTGCCCGAGTATGCCGATCTTCTCGCCAACTGCGCCACCGCGAACAATGCTGCCTGCCCCGGTCAGCAGACCGCGCTGGCGCCACAGTGGCCGAAGGCGCTTGCCGGCGACATTCCCTCGCTGAGGAATTTCGCCTTCTGTCTCGCCGATGGATGCTATGGCGCCTTCAAGGTGGACCCGGTGCGGGCCTGCGCCCTTCGCATCGTCGTCGCGGCGATTGGCGAGCGGCCTGTTGCCAAAGACGACCGCGACAACTTCGAGAAGGCTTGCGGCATACTCGGCGAGGGAGACCAGCAGAGCGCCAAGGTGCAGGCCCGCGATCTGGTTCGCGCCATCCGTCGAAGCGCTCGGTAGGCTGCGGCTTCCGATAGCCCGGATGCCGATTTTCTTGACATTTGATCTCCCCGTTCCGATAGCTAACCACCTTCGTGGCGGCGGGCATCGCGCCTGCCGCGCGAAAGCTGCCGGATAATGAAGTGACGATGCTGGACGCTCCCCTTACCGAGACCGATGCGCAGGCGAGCCTGCGCCGCAGCGAGGCCGACAATCCTTCGAGCCTCGTCATGCGTTTCGGCACGGACGCGCCGCTGACGCTCGACGCCGGCCCGGCGATCGCGCCCTGGCAGATTGCCTACCAGACCTACGGCGAGCTCAATGACGACCGCTCCAACGCCATCCTGATCTGCCACGCGCTGACTGGCGACCAGCATGTCGCCAGCACCAATCCAGTGACCGGCAAGCCGGGCTGGTGGACGCTGATGGTCGGGCCGGGCAAGCCGATCGATACCGACCGCTTCTTCGTCATCTGTTCCAACGTGCTTGGCGGTTGTCTTGGCACCACCGGGCCGGCCAGCACCAATCCCGATACCGGCCGCCCCTATGGCCTCGACCTGCCGGTCGTGACGATTGCCGACATGGTCCGGGCGCAGGCCATGCTGGTCACCGGGCTCGGTATCGACAAGCTGTTCGCCGTGGTCGGTGGCTCGATGGGCGGCATGCAGGCGCTGCAATGGGCGGTCAGCTATCCGGAGCGGGTGTTCTCGGTGGTGGCCATCGCCACCAGCTACCGCCATTCCTCGCAGAACATCGCCTTCCACGAGGTGGGGCGGCAGGCGGTGATGGCCGATCCCGACTGGTGCGGCGGCCGCTATCTCGAGGAAGGGCGCAACCCCAAGAAGGGGCTCGCCGTTGCGCGCATGGCCGCCCACATCACCTACATGTCCGACCGCTCGCTGCACCAGAAGTTCGGCCGCAACCTGCAGGACCGCGACGCGCTGGCCTTCGGCTTCGACGCCGACTTCCAGATCGAAAGCTACCTTCGCCATCAGGGCATGACGTTCGTCGATCGCTTCGACGCCAACTCCTATCTCTACGTCACCCGCGCCACCGACTACTTCGACCTCGCGGCCGATCACGGCGGCGTTCTGGCCAACGTCTTCAAGGGAACGAAGACGCGCTTCTGCGTGCTGTCGTTCACATCCGACTGGCTGTATCCGACCTCGGAAAGCCGGGCGGTAGTGCATGCGCTCAATGCGGCGGGGGCGCCGGTCAGCTTCGTGGAGATCGAAAGCGACCGCGGACACGACAGTTTCCTGCTCGACATTCCCGAACAGTTCCGCATCGTGCGCGGCTTCCTGACCGGTGCGGCCCGGGCGCGCGGCATCGCTGGTCCGGCGGAGGAAGCACGATGACCGATCTCGCCGACCTTACCTCCGACGTCCGCATCGACCTCAAGCTGATCGCCGGGTTGATCGAGCCGGGCTCACGCGTGCTCGACATCGGTTGCGGCGACGGTGCGCTGCTGGAACTGCTGGAGCGGACGCGCGGCGTCGATGCACGCGGCATCGAGATCAGCCAGGACGGCGTCAATGCGGCTGTCTCGCGCGGTCTTTCCGTGATCCAGGGCGATGCCGACAGCGACCTCGTCCAGTATCCCGACCAGTCCTTCGACTATGTGGTGCTCAGCCACACCATCCAGGCGACGCGCAACGCTCGCCGGGTGCTCGACGAGATGCTGCGCATCGGTCGCCGCGTCGTGGTGTCGCTGCCGAATTTCGGCCACCTCGACGTGCGCTTCCGCCTGATGTTTCTCGGCCGCATGCCGGTGAGCAAGCGGCTGCCCTATTCCTGGTACGACACGCCCAACATCCACTTCTGCACCATCCGCGACTTCGTCGAGCTGGCCAAGGACGTGGGAGCCCATGTGGATCAGGCGATCGTTCTCGACGGCACCGGCAAGCGCCTGCCGTTCAGCCTGCCATGGATCGTCTGGAACCTTCTGGGGGCGCAGGCGGTGTTCCTGCTGTCTCGTGAAGACCGCTAGCGAGCGGTCAGCCGGACGGGCCAGTGCGGTGCGGGCTCGGCAGACCGGCGGGCGAGGGCAGCAGCACGGGACGGATGGCCGGCGAGCGGACGCGGCGGATCACCGGCACGCCCTGATGCAGGTGCTTGGCCGCTTCCACCAGGATCACCCCGGCGAAGGCCGGCCACAGGCGCGCGCCGATCGCCTCCCAACGGGCGCTGGCATGCATGAAGTGCCGGCGCGGCACCGGCATCACGTAGAGGGCCTCATCCCAGGCCGTTGGAGAGAACGAGGTTTCGCGCAGGAGCTTGGTGAGCTGGCCGCGCGAGAAGGGGCGGCCATAGCCGAAGGGTGAGGTGTCGACGCGGGCCCAGAGGCCGCGCCGGTTCGGCACCACCGCCAGTACCCGGCCTCCTGGCGACAGCACCCGCCAGGCTTCCTTGAGCAGTTCGGCCGGATCGTTGGCCATTTCGAGCGCATGGACGATCAGCAGCCGATCGATCGACGCATCGGGAAGCGGCAGCATGTCGTCGCAGACCAGTGCCGAGGCGGAGGGGCCGCCGGCCGGCCAGTTGACGGCGCCCTGGGCGGCCGGCATCAGCGCCAGCGTGCGGTCGGCCTCCTCGCGAAACGGCGCGAGATAGGGGGTCGCGAAGCCGAGCCCGGCCAGCCGGTCGCCGGACACGCTCGGCCAGATCTTCCGGAAATGGTCGGCGAGAATGGGCCGGATGACGCGGCCGAGATCGCTCGAATAGAAGTCCCTGAGGTCGACAACGTCCAGAAACATGCATGGCTCCGGGGCGCCCTTGCCCTTTCCGCCATATTGATCGACTGTGATCCTATCGCAATGGCGGCCGCCGTCTTTTTTCGCGCGGGCGGTAAAGGAGGCTCCCGATGGTTCCGAAGGTCCACGTCATCGCCTGTCTCAGCGACAACTACGCCTATCTCCTTCGCGACGAGGACAGCGGCGCGGCGGTGGTCGTCGATGCTCCGGAGGCGGCGCCCATCCTCTCGGCCGTCGAAGCGTCGGGTGGGCGGCTCGACGCCCTGCTTCTCACCCATCACCACCACGACCATATCGAAGGCGCCGCCGCGATCGTCGAGCGCACCGGCGCGCAGCTCATCGGCGCGGCCGCCGACGCCCATCGCCTGCCACCTCTCGACCGGGCGGTGGAAGACGGTGAAGCCTTCTCCGTCGGTCCGCTCGGCTTTCGAGTGATCGCCACCCCAGGACACACGCGCGGCCATATCGCCTATCATTCGCCCGAAGCGCGGGCGCTGTTTTGCGGCGATACGCTGTTCTCTCTCGGCTGCGGTCGCCTGTTCGAGGGCAGCGCCGCCGACATGTGGGACTCGCTTCTCCGTCTCGCGTCCTTGCCGGCGGAGACGGCCATCTATCCCGGGCACGAGTATACGGAATCGAACGGACGTTTCGCGCTGACGGTCGATCCGGACAACGCGGCGCTTGCCGAGCGGCTTGCGGAGGTGGAAGCGCTTCGCGATGCCGACCGTCCGACGGTGCCGGTGACGCTCGATCGGGAGCTTCAGACGAATCCGTTCCTGAGGGCCGGCGATCCCCGACTGGCCGAAAGGCTGGGATTGTCTGGTCAGCCCGCAGTGGAGGTGTTCGCCGAGCTGCGCAAGCGGAAGGACAGCTTCAGGTGATGGCTCGCCTGGCCAGCCGCCGCCGGAAGGGTAGGGAATCCCAGGCCGCGACGATGGCGCCGAGAGTGACGAGGACGCAGGCGATGGCCGTCGTCAAACCCAGCGTTCCGTAGCCGGTGAGGGTGAGCAGCAGGGTCGACAAAACCGGCGTCGCGTAGGCGGCGGTGCCGATGAGCTGGATGTTGCCGTGCTTGACGCCGTGATCCCAGACGAAGAAGGCGAGGCCGACCGGGAAGGCGCCGAGCAGGGCCACCATCGTCCACTCCAGGGCCGAGGACGGCAGCACCGTTTTCTCGAAAGCCGCATGGCAGAGAAGGCTCAGCATGGCGGCGGCGACGCAGAAGCCGGCGACAGCCTCCGAAGGAACCCCGGCGAAGCGGCGGGAGATGACCGAGTAACTGGCCCAGACGACGGCGGCGAGGAACGCGGCGAGGTAACCGAAGGCATAGCCGCCGTCGAGCGACAGCGATTGGCCGGCTGTCACCAGAAGCGCGGCGCCGACAAAGCCCAGGACGACACCGGCAACATGATGGGGGCGTAGCCGTTCGCCGGGCAGGAGGCCGGAAAACAGCACGATCAGGAGCGGCCAGAGATAATTGATAAGGCCGGCCTCGACCAGCGGCGCCGTGCGCAGGGCGGTAAAATAGAGGGCGTGGTAGCCGAACAGGCCGAGCGTTCCGACGATCCAGACCCTGAGGGGTTGCCTCAGAACAGCGGTGCGCCCCCTGACAACCAGCCAGACGATGGCGACCGAGCCGGAAAGACCCAAGCAGAAGGCATTCAGGAGGAAGGGCGGCACGGCTCCCGAACCGCCAGTGAAGACGCCGAGCGTCGACCACATAAGGATTGCGGTAAGGCCGACCATGGTGGCGCGCGTGCGGTTTGGCATGAGTTCCCCGGCTTTCCCGGCAGTCCCGCTTTGCTGCCTGACGGCAAACGAACGGATCGGTGTTTTCCCTGAGAATGCCGGACGAGTTTGCGAGCCTTTAACGGTATCGCGCTAGTCTTCGCAAGATAGAACCGACGGATCGTTGCCTTGTTTTTCGCCAATCGTCGCTGGATTGAGTTTGTCTTTGGCGTGGTCGTGCCGACCGCGTTGACGGCGCTTGCCGCGGCGGCGGGGGTTTACCTCGCCATGGCGCGCATGGCGGCGGAGGTGAATGACATTGATCGGCGCGGGATTGCACGCGTGGTCGACGTGCTGAAGGACGACGCTCTGACCCGGATGGGGCTCGCCGCCACCGAGTTCGCCGTCTGGAATGCTGCCAACCTGGATGGAGAGAACCCCGGTCTGCTGGATGGCGAGGTGGTTCGTCCTGACAGGGATGAACGTGTTTTCGACACGTTGTCGATTGTCGGCGCCGATGGCGTGCCGATCCGCACCTACCATGCGGGACGGCCGGTCGGACCAGACGGAATCGGCATCAGCCGGGCCGATGTGGCCGCCATCATTGCCGCCGCCGGCCAGAAGGCGCCTCAGCCGACGTCCGGCTTTGTCCAGTCGCGTCTCGGTCCGCTGGTGGTCGGATTGCATGAGATCAAGAGGCGTACCGGGGCGTCCTCGGCGGCCGGGTCCCCCCGCTATCTTCTTGTCGGTCGATCGATGACCGGGACGCAGTTCGCGGCCATGGCCAACGCGCTTGGTGTCCGGCATCTGATGTTCGGCCCGGCGGCCGTGGGGGACGACGCCGTGCCACTGGTTTCGGCGTCGGGGGTTGTTCTCGGTTCCATCGGCTGGGAACCGCGCGTTTCCGGTACCGAGGCGATGGAACGCGCCCGCCTGCCGGTGCTTGCCGTGCTTTTCCTGTTGTTCGTGGTGATGGGCGTGCTGGTCGTCACCATCTGGAAGATGATGAGCGGTCTTCGTCATGACGAAACGACGGCCCGTCATGCGGCGAGCCACGACCTTCTGTCCGGTCTGCCGAACCGCGCCTCCTTCAACCAGCGGCTCGCCGACGCCTACGCGGGCCCGAGCCATGCGATCGCCGTCTTGTTCGCCGACCTGGATGGCTTCAAGGAAGTGAACGACACCTACGGCCACGATGTCGGCGACCGACTGATCCGGGCGACGGCGGCGGGCTTCCGAACGCTGGTGGGCGACAGCGGCGTGCTGGCGCGGCTCGGCGGCGACGAGTTTGCCGTGGTGGTCGAAGGGGCGCAGGCTGTCGAACGGGCGCGCGCACTCGGCGACAGCTTCGTCGATTTCCTCGATGAAGCATTCGATTTCGAGGGGCGCATGGTGAAGGTCGGCTGCTCGGTGGGCGTCGCCGCAGATGTCGACGGCGAGCTCACTCCAGGCGAACTGGTGCGGCGGGCCGACGTTGCCATGTATGTGGCCAAGGCTGGCGGCAAGAATCGCGTCGATCTCTACGATGCCGGCATGGACGCCGATCGCCAGGCGCGGGCGACCCTGGCCGCCGAACTGCGCGAGGCGGTGGCGAGCGACGGCCTTCAGGTGCATTACCAGCCGGTCGTCTCGGCGAAGACGGGCAGCATCTCGGCCGTCGAAGCTCTGATCCGCTGGATTCGCCCTGCCGGCCCGGTCAGCCCGGCGGTGTTCCTCGCCGTTGCCGAGGAAGCAGGGATGAGCGATCTGATCGGCACCTATGTGTTACGCCGCGTCGCCCGCGATGCCCGCGCCTTCGGCGACCTCAAGATGGTCGTCAACGTGTTCGCCGCCCAGTTTCGCGATCCCGGTTTCCCCGATGCTCTCGAAGCCATTCTCAAGGCGGCGGGAATGCCGCCGGATCGGCTTGAGCTCGACATCACCGAAAGCTTCCTCGCGTCAGAGCCGGAGAGGGCGCGCCGCAGCGTCGAGGCCTTGCACGCGCTCGGCGTGTCGGTGGCGCTCGACGATTTCGGTACCGGTTTCTCGTCGGTGGCCTATCTGCGCCGGTTCGCCTTCGACAAGGTGAAGATCGACCGATCCGTGGTGATCGACGTCATCCGCGACCCGGCGTCGCAGAGTCTCGTGCAGGCGGCGGTAGCGCTGGCCGAAACGCTGGGTGCCGAGGTGACGGCCGAAGGCATCGAGATGGCGGAGGAGGCCGAAGCGCTGAAACAGGCCGGCTGCCACGAGCTGCAAGGCTACTATTTTGGCGCTCCAACGGTCCGCTCCGAAATCCTGCGCCGCATCGTCCGCGAACAGCAGGCCGCCGGTCAGTTGCGGGCATAGTCACCACGCATCAAGGATCGAGTTCGACGTCCCAATAGAGAAAGTCCAGCCAGCTTTCATGAAGATGGTTGGGCGGAAACAGCCGGCCGAGGTTGTGAAGGTCGTGCACGGTCGGCGCAAAGGGCTTGCCGGCGAGCGTCATTCCCACTTCCGATACCGTCTTGTCGGCCTTTTTGAGATTGCAGGGCGAACAGGCGGCGACGACGTTCTCCCAGGTGGTCTGGCCGCCCTTGGAGCGCGGGATCAGGTGATCGAAGGTCAGGTCCTCGCGGCTGCCGCAATACTGGCACTCGAAGCGGTCACGCAGGAAAACGTTGAAGCGGGTGAAGGCCGGCTGGCGCGACGGCTTGACGAAGGTCTTCAGCGAAACGACCGATGGCAGGTGGAACTCGAAACTCGGGCTGCGCACCAGCACGTCGTATTCGGAGACGATATTGACCCGGTCGAGAAAGACCGCCTTGATCGCATCCTGCCAGGACCAGAGCGACAAGGGGAAATAACTCAGCGGGCGGTAATCCGCATTCAACACCAGCGCCGGGTGTGCGTCCGGCGAGACGGCGATCGTCACCTCACGCTCTCCTTCACCGAGGCGGGCGTCCCAGCCCACCCCACGCAAGGGATACTCTACGCCGATGATGTCGCTGATGTGAAGCCGGAAGCCAAGGTTTTCCGCCCGTTTCGCAGGCAATGCCCCGGATGGGTTTCGTCCGCCCGACTACCTCGCCAAATCTTTGCCTTCATTGATCAATTGCCCGCCCTGGCCGCGCGGTGCAGCAAGCCGACGAACCAAGAGGCCGGCAGGAGGCGCTTGACCACCGCTGCGCCCTTGGTGAGCCAGGTCACCCGATAGTAGGGATGCGGCCGCTCTGATTCGCAGGCGTGGACGAGGCAATCCACCACGGCCTCGGGCGGCTTGCGGAAGAAGGACGCCTCGGGCGGCCGTTGCATGTCGGCGAGGCGCTGCCGATAGCCCTCGGCGTTGGCGGAGCCCTCGACGTCGACGTTGTCGTGGAACTTCTTCATGGCGGTCGACGAGAAGTTGGTGGCGATCGGTCCCGGCTGGATGGTGGCGACGTGAATGCCGGCATCGATCAGCTCCAGTCGCCAACTGTCGGCCAGCCCTTCGATGGCGTGTTTGGAGGCGTTGTAGGCGCCTCGATAGGGCATCGACAGGAAACCGAGGATCGACGAGCACATGACGATGCGTCCGGCGCCGGCCCGCCGCATGGCGGGGATCAGCCGGCGGGTGAGGTCGTGCCAGCCAAGCACGTTGACCTCGAAGACGTGCCGCAGCACCTCGGTCGAAAGATCCTCCAGGGCGCCGGGCTGGCCGTAGGCGCCGTTGTTGTAGAGGGCGCCGAGCCGGTCGCCGGTTGCTTCGAGCACGGCATCTGCCGTGGCGGCGATCGAGGCAGGATCGGCGTAATCCATGAGAAGCGGCGTGACGCCAGCAATGTGGGCGAGCCTCTGCCGGTCCTCGTCGCGGCGCACCGTCGCGAATACTCGCCAGCCGTGCCCGGCCATCGTGGTGGCGGCGGCAAGGCCGATGCCCGATGAAGCGCCGGTGATGAGAATGCTGCGGTCGACGGCTGGAAAGCGCATGGAGGGCCTCTGGCTGGCAAAGACGATCCGGTCGGAACGACAATCAGTCTTTCTCCGGAGGGCGTGGCCGACTATATACTGTCCTTGACGCTTGGAGAGAACCTTGCTCGACGATTCCGACCACGACCATCAAGCCTGCCGCAGCCGCGCCGTCGCGCGCGCCGAGGAACGCTGCCGCGACGAGGGGCTGCGTCTCACCGAACAGCGGCGGCAGGTGCTGGAAGCGATGCTGGAAAGCCACGCGCCGGTGTCGGCCTACGAGATCATGGACCGCATCGCCGGGAAGGCGCGTCGGCCAAGCCCGATTTCGGTCTATCGCGCCCTTGATTTTCTGGTCGCCCACCGGTTTGCGCACCGGATCGAGAGCCGAAATGCCTTCCTCGCCTGCATCGAGGAGCATGGGCATGCCGCGTCCGCCCCGGAGGCGCCGCTGGTGTTCCTGCTCTGCGAGGGGTGTGGTTCGGCGACCGAGGCCGAGCCGGCCGAACTCGGCGGCCTGCTCTCCCGCATCGCGGCGGCCGAGGGATTTACGCCGTCGGCCTCTGTTCTGGAGATTCGCGGTCTTTGCGCTGCCTGCCAGTCGGGTGAACGCCGCCACGACCATTCGCACAGCCACAGTTGAGGATTGCATGCTGAGTTCCTTCGGTCCGGCGCCGCGCCGCCGCTCGGTTCCCGTCGTCGTCGGCAAGGTGACCATCGGCGGCGATGCGCCGGTGGTCGTGCAGTCCATGACCAACACGGACACCGCCGACGTCGACGCCACAGTGGCGCAGGTGATGGCGTTGGCGCGGGCCGGTTCGGAGCTCGTGCGCATCACCGTCGACCGCGACGAGAGCGCCGCCGCCGTGCCACGCATTCGCGAGCGGCTCGATCGGGTCGGCGTCGACGTGCCGCTGATCGGCGACTTTCATTTCATCGGCCATAGGCTTCTCGCCGACTTCCCGGCCTGCGCCGAGGCGCTCGCCAAGTATCGCATCAATCCCGGCAACGTCGGTGTCCGCGCCAAGCGCGACCGGCATTTCAGCGACATCGTCGAGATCGCCGCTCGCCACGGCAAGGCGGTGCGGATCGGCGTCAACTGGGGCTCGCTCGACCAGGAACTGGCGACGCGCCTGATGGACGAGAACAAGGCGAAGGGCTCGCCGATGACGGCGCAGGAGGTGATGCGCGAAGCCATGGTGCAGTCGGCGCTGCTCTCTGCCGCCCGCGCCGAGGAGATCGGCCTTGCCCGTGATCGCATCGTGCTGTCGGCCAAGGTCAGCCAGGTCCAGGATCTGATCGCCGTCTATGGCGATCTGGCCACGCGCGGCGACTATGCGCTGCATCTCGGCCTCACCGAGGCCGGCATGGGCACCAAGGGCATCGTCGCCTCGTCGGCCTCGATGGGTTACCTCCTGCAGCATGGCATCGGCGACACCATTCGCGTGTCGCTGACGCCGGAGCCGGGCGGCGACCGCACGCGCGAGGTGATGGTGGCCCAGGAGCTGTTGCAGGTCATGGGCTTCCGCAGCTTCGTGCCGATCGTCGCGGCCTGTCCCGGCTGCGGCCGCACCACCTCGACGGTGTTCCAGGAACTGGCCAAGACCATCCAGGACCAGATCCGTGATGCCATGCCGGAGTGGCGCCAGCGCTATCCCGGCGTCGAGGCGCTGCAGGTGGCGGTGATGGGCTGCATCGTCAACGGCCCCGGCGAATCCAAGCACGCCGACATCGGCATATCCCTGCCGGGCACCGGCGAGAATCCGGCGGCGCCGGTGTTCATCGATGGGCAGAAGGCTGCCACGCTGCGTGGACCGACCATCGCCCGCGACTTCCAGTCGCTGGTGCTCGACTATATCGAGCAGCGGTTCGGTGACGGCGCCAACCGCAAGCCGGCGGCGGAGTAAATCGCTGGGTTTAACGCCTCCGGTCGGCGACGAACCGGGCGGCGGCGGCAAGCGTTTCAGACCGCGTGCCCCAGGGGGCGAGCAGGTCCGTCGCCTCGCTGACGAGCCGGTCGAGCTCGGCGCGCACGGCATCGATGCCGAGACGGGCCACCAGCGTCCCCTTGCCGTGGGCCGCATCCTTGGCGACGGCCTTGCCCATCTCGCTTTCGGTGGCGGTGACGTCGAGAAGATCATCGGCGAGCTGGAAGGCGAGGCCGAGAATGTCGCCGAAGCGCGCGAAGCGGCGCAGTTCGTCGTCACTCGCGCCACCAAGCCGGGCGCCCATGACCGTGGCGGCGCGGATGAGCGCGCCGGTTTTCATCGCCTGCAGCTTGCGAATGTCGGCTTCGTCGGGGCGCACTCCGTCCCCGAAGCGTCCCTCGGCCGCTAGGTCCAGCATCTGGCCGCCGACCATGCCGCCGAGGCCACCGGCGCGGGAGAGGTCGAGCACAAGGGCCGAGCGGACTGCCGGATCGGGGTGACAAGCGGGGTCGGCGAGGAGGTCGAAGGCCAGCGTCAGGAGAGCGTCGCCGGCCAGGATTGCCGTTGCTTCGTCGTAGGCGACATGGACGGTCGGGCGACCGCGCCTGAGTGCATCATCGTCCATGGCCGGCAGGTCGTCGTGAACCAGCGAATAGCAGTGCAGGCACTCGATGGCCGCCGCCGCCGGCATCAACGCATCGATCGTCTGGCTGGGATCGAGAAGGCGGGCGACCTCGCTGAGCAGGAAGGGCCTGAGGCGCTTGCCGCCGGCCAGCACCGCATGTCGCATGGCTTCCAGAAGACGCGCCGGCCGGGCGACTTCGCCTGGACGGGGGACCGGTTCGAGACGCACCGCAAGACCGGCCTCCAGCTTGGAAGCGAAGTCGGAAAGGGCAGTGTCGAATGCGGCGGTCATCGGGGCTCCGATCGGACAAGAGGCGGTCGCTGTGGTAGCGCCGGGATCTCGCTCCGGTCAAGGCGCGGAAAACGTATCATATCGGCAGCACGGTGGTGTTCTTCACCTCCTCCATCACCGGGTAGGTGTGCGTTTCCCGCACCCCCGGCAACGTCATCAGAACCTCGGACAGGAACTCGCGGTAGGCCTCCATGTCGCGAACGCGGGCCTTGACCAGATAGTCGAAACCGCCAGCGATCAGATGGCACTCGAGCACTTCCGGCGCCCTCTTTACCGCGGCGGCAAAGGTGGTGAACACCTCGGGATTCATGCGGTCGAGCTTGATCTCGACGAAGACCAGCAGGCCACGCTGAAGGTGCAGAGGGTCGAGGCGCGCTGTATAGCCGAGAATGAATCCATCGCGCGACAGTCGTTTGACGCGTTCGGCGGTGGCCGTCGCAGACATGCCTATTTTCTCAGCCAGTTCCAGGTTGGTGATCCGGCCGTCTTCCTGAAGTGCGGCGAGAATTCGGCGGTCGATGCGATCGAGGCCGGGAATATCCTGGCTGCGATGAGAACGGTCAGCCCCTGTTGTCGCCATTACAAGCCCCCAAGACCGGTCAATCCGGAATTTTCACGGTAACAAACGGTTCATTCCGCGAATAGCCCGGATTCTATTCCTCAATAAGGAGAGTGTCACCGAAAGCCTGCTGCTATCCTGCGGAACATAAGCAAAAGCCGCCGTCTCAAGGCGGCAACCTTCCGGAGATCAGATGTCTGCAGTTCTTTCCGAGCCCCGCCGGGCTCCGTGTTTCTCGTCGCCCTATGCGGAAGACGAAACGGAGGTGGTCCGGCGTCTCCTGACAGCGCTACCCGAGAGCCCCGAGGCGCGGGCGCGCGTCGATGCGCATGCCAGCCGCCTCATTACTGCCATTCGCGACGGCAAGTCGGCCATCGGCGGTGTCGAGGATTTTCTGAAGGCCTATTCGCTGACGACGCGCGAGGGCCTCGCCATCATGGTGATGGCCGAGGCACTCTTGCGCGTGCCCGATGGCGCTACCGCCGACAAGCTGATCGAGGACAAGCTCGCCTCGGCCGCCTTCGGCTTTCATGGCAAGGGCGAGGACCCCTGGCTGGTGGCGGCGTCCGGTTGGGCGCTCGGTGTCACGACGCGCGTTCTGCAGCCTGGGGAGACGCCCGAGAACGTCATCACCGGCCTCGTCAAGCGTCTGGGCATGCCGCCGGTGCGCGCCGCCACGCGGCAGGCGATGAAGATCATGGGACACCAGTTCGTGCTGGGCACCTCGATCGAGGCGGCGCTGTCACGCGCCCGCGGCCTGGCCGGCAAGGGCTATCGCCACTCCTATGACATGCTGGGCGAGGGCGCCCGCACGGCGGCCGATGCGGAGCGTTACTTCGCCGACTATGCCAAGGCGATCGAGGCGATCGGCCGGTCGGCCGGTTCCGAGGCTCTGCCGGCCCGGCCTGGCATTTCGGTGAAGCTGTCGGCCTTGCATCCGCGCTACGAGGCGCTGAATGCCGAGCGCGTGATGGCCGAACTGGTGCCGAAACTCCTGGAGCTGTCGCGGGCTGCGAAGGCCCACGATCTCAACCTGACGGTCGATGCCGAGGAGGCGGATCGCCTCAAGCTGTCGCTCGACGTCATCGCCGCCGTTGCCGCCGATCCGTCGCTGGCCGGCTGGGACGGTTTCGGCCTTGCCGTGCAGGCCTACCAGAAGCGGGCGCCGGCGGTGATCGACTACATGATCGAGCTCGCCGAGAGCCTGAATCGTCGGTTCATGGTTCGGCTCGTCAAGGGCGCCTATTGGGATACCGAGATGAAGCGGGGCCAGGAGCGCGGCCTTGACGACTATCCGCTGTTCACCCGCAAGGCGTCGACGGACCTCTCCTATCTCGTCTGTGCCGACAAGCTGCTCAGCGCCCGTCCGCGTCTCTATCCGCAGTTCGCGACGCACAACGCGCTGACGGTGGCCGAGGTGTCGGAGATCGCCGGTGCCGACCGTCATTTCGAGTTCCAGCGGCTGCACGGCATGGGCGACACGCTCTACCGCGAGGTGACCGAGAAGGGCGGTCAGCCCTGCCGCATCTATGCGCCCGTCGGCGGTCACAAGGACCTTCTCGCCTATCTCGTTCGCCGCCTTCTGGAAAACGGCGCCAACTCGTCCTTCGTCGCCGCCGTCGGCGATGCCAAAGTGGAGATCTCGACCTTGCTGAAGCGTCCCGCCGACGTGCTGGATGGCGGCGAACGCGCCCGTCATGCCCGCATTCCGCTGCCTGCCGATCTGTTCGGCGCCCGCCGCAACTCGCGCGGGGTGGAACTGGCCGACGAACAGGCGCTCGAACCGTTGCTGGCCGCCACCGCCGCGGCAGGAAGCGATTTCGGCACGGCCGCCTCGATTATCGATGGCGCGGACGTTGCCGGTTCGCCGCGCATTCTTTTGTCACCGGTGGATGGCAAGACGGCGATCGGGCAGGCGATCGACGCCGATGCCCAGGTCGCCGGGAAGGCTGTGGCGTCGGCCGTCGCGGGCTTCCGGCAGTGGTCCGAAACGCCGGCCGAGACCCGTGCGGCAGTGCTCGAACGGGCGGCCGATCTTCTCGAGGACAGGCTCCCCGCCTACCTTGCCGTGCTCGGCCTCGAAGCCGGCAAGACACTGTCCGACGGCATTGCGGAAGTGCGCGAGGCGGTCGACTTCTGTCGCTACTATGCCGCCGAGGCGCGGCGACTGTTTGTCTCGCCCATCGCCATGCCCGGGCCGACCGGCGAGGAAAACCGGCTGGCCTACCGTGGTCGGGGCGTATTCGCGACCATCGCCCCCTGGAACTTCCCCCTGGCGATCTTCATGGGGCAGACCGTCGCCGCGCTCGCGGCCGGCAACTCGGTGGTTGCCAAGCCCGCGGAGCAGACGCCGCTCATCGGCGCCATGGCCGTCAGGCTGCTGCACGAGGCCGGCGTGCCTGCCTCGGCGCTGGCCCTTCTCGTCGGCGACGGCACGGCCGGCGCAGCGCTCACTGCCGATCCGTGCATCGCCGGTGTTGCCTTCACAGGTTCGACAGACACCGCATTCGCCATCAACAGGGCGCTGGCCGCCAAGCGCGGACCGATCGTGCCGCTGATCGCCGAAACCGGTGGCCTCAACGCCATGATCGTCGATGCCACGGCGCTCGGCGAGCAGGTGACCGACGACGTCATCACCTCCGCCTTCCGTTCGGCCGGCCAGCGCTGTTCGGCGCTCAGGCTCCTTTTCGTGCAGGACGATGTGGCCGACCACATGATCGATCTCGTGAAGGGAGCGGCGGCGGAGCTCAAGGTCGGCGACCCGCGACGGCCGGATACCGACGTTGGGCCGATCATCGATCGTGAGCAGACCGAAAAGCTCGCCGTTCACGTGGCGGCATGGAAGGGCAAGGACAGCGTGCTGTTCTCGGGTGACGTGCCGGACGGAACGCTGGCCGGGGGAACCTACTTCGCGCCGACGATCATCGAACTGCCCGACGCGGCGGCGCTGGATCGCGAGGTGTTCGGTCCGGTGCTGCACGTCGTCCGCTACAAGGCGAAGGATCTCGACAGGGTTATCGAGAGCATCGCGGTGAGCGGCTATGGCCTGACCCTGGGCATTCATTCGCGCATCGAGGCGACGGTGAAGCGCATCGTCGAGCGACTTCCGGTCGGCAACGTCTACGTCAACCGGAACATGATCGGCGCGGTGGTCGGCTCCCAGCCCTTCGGTGGGTCGGGTCTGTCCGGAACCGGCCCCAAGGCGGGCAGCCCGAACTATCTCACCCGGTTTGCCCTGGAACAGGTGGTGTCGATCAACACGGCGGCGGCTGGCGGCAACGCGACGCTGGTTGCCATGGGCGACGACTAATCAAGGATAAAAGCAGGGGGGCGGAAGGCCGGGGAGCGATCTCCGGCTTTTCCATGCTTGCCGGACCGAGGATTCCGCGCAAAAAAACAGGCCGGGGTTACCGGCCTGAGTTCTGGGAGGAAAGCTGGAGTGCCACGGTGGATCAGGAGGAAGATCCAGACGGAAGACCGACGAAGCAGCGCTCACAAGTCAAAGGTCTCATGTTGCCTCAATTTGCGCCATGTCAAATTTTTGGCATGTCTGTATAAAATGCGAGCAACTGCCGCATCGACAGGCTGTCGCGCGCATTGATCTGCGATCGCGGCGCGCGGGGTGGGCAACGACCGTCTTATCCCTCGTTTGCCGGCCCGGCGCGGTTGGTTGATGAGGCGGCGACAGGCGGTGGGGCATGAGCGATCTCAGCGAGGCGATGGCCGAGGGCGAGTCGATGGCGGACGACGAGGAGGCGGCTGCTGTGAGGCGATCTGGCTGGCGGATCTGGCTCAGAAGGCTGTCGATCGCCGCAGCGGTGGTCGTCATCCTGCCCTTTGTTCTGACGCCGCTCTACATTTTTGTTCGGCCGGTATCGACGTTGATGGTCGGCGATCTTCTCAGTTTCCAGGGGTATAGTCGCCAGTGGGTCGATCTCGATGACATCGCACCGAGCATGAGGCAGGCCGTGGTGATGAGCGAGGACGGCCAGTTCTGCTTTCATGACGGCGTCGACTGGGAACAGCTTCGATCGGTGCTGAGCCGCGATGGCGGTCCCAACCGCGGGGCGAGCACCATCACGATGCAGACGGTGAAGAATGTCTTCCTGTGGCCGTCTCGATCCTACATCCGCAAAGGCTTGGAAATACCGCTTGCCCTTTATGCCGACCTCGTCTGGTCGAAGCGGCGGACGCTGGAGATCTACCTCAACATCGCCGAACTCGGCCCTAACGTTTACGGCGTCGAGGCGGCTGCCCAGTATTACTACAAGAAGCCGGCGTCGAAGCTGAGCCGGCGCGAGGCGGCGCTGATCGCCGCCGCGCTGCCCAATCCTGCCATTCGCAACCCTCTGAAGCCAAGTCGGGCACAGAAGACCCTGGCCCGCATCATCGAGCGTCGGGTCAGTCAGTCCGGTGCCTATGTCGAGTGCCTGAAGTCGTGACGGCTGCCCATCGGGATTGCGACGGAGAGCGCACTTTTTTCCGGGCAGGCACTGGCAAAGTGGCGCATCAGTCTGTATAAGGCCGCATCTTTAGGAACGAGCGCCCGCGCGCCCGAATGGTGGACCATTGCGGCTCCTCCTTCAGAGCGGGCGATGGAGTAGAAGACAATGGCAGTTCCCAAGCGAAAGACCTCGCCGTCCAGGCGTGGCATGCGTCGGTCCGCCGATGCCCTGAAGCAGCCGACCTACGTCGAGGACAAGACCTCGGGTGAGCTGCGTCGTCCCCATCACGTTGACCTCAAGACCGGCATGTACCGCGGTCGCCAGATCCTGGCCCCCAAGGAAGCCTGACGAGAGAGATCCGCTCGGCCGTCGATGGCGGCCGGGATCGACTTGAAAAGAGCCGGTGCGTTGCGCCGGCCTTTTTGTTTTCTGGGGAATGGGATCAGTACTCGGCAGCGCTGAAGAAGCCGGGCTCGAGGTCTGTGACGCGGCGATAGCCGTCGCGATAAAGCGCGTCGGCTCGGGCGACGATCTGCAAGGGGTCGCGGCGGACGCGGCGTTCGCCGCTGCCGGCATCGCCGAGGCCCAGGGCGGCGAGCTGGGCGATGAAGGGGGCAGAGGCGGCGTCGCTCGACGATGTCGCTGTGGGGCGATGGCCGGTCCTGCTCCCGGTCTCGGCACGAGGATCGACGAGGGCGAAGGACCGCTGGTTGTCGCTGTCGGCGGAGGCGCGCTCCGCCGCTTCGACATAACGACCGGACGCGCGGCGGGCCGCCCTTTCAAGGCTTTGGCCGCCGACGCTTCCGCCGATGGAGCCTACCGATCCGATCATGGTCACGGGCCTTTCAGGAACTGTGCCGTTGCGGCACAAGTCGTGTCGACTCGAGGGGTGCCGAGCAACCGGCGCGCCAGATCTTGAGAATGGTTAAGAAAGGCTTAATGCGCAAGACCGGCTTTGGAAAAAGAGCCGATGGCCTCTGCATTTCGCGCGCGGATCGTTGACGGACGGAACAAAAACGCGGTTCCCCTGGTAGGGGCGTTGCGGTAGGTGTTCCAAAACGGCGAGGACGGCGACAGATGGATGACGATCTCGTTTCACCGGATGGACACAGGCTGGCAGGCGTCGACTGCATCGGCGCGGCGATGGCGGCAGCGGGCGTAGCCGCTTTCGACCACAACTACGCCGAGGACCGCTTGCGCTGGTCGTCGAACGCCGGCGAGGTCCTGGATCTTCCCGCCTATGAAGTGCCACTCTCTGGCCGTTCACTCCATCGCCTGATCGGGCCGCAGGCGGAAACGCTGAGACTTGCAGCGACACCGCCCCCCGTGTTGCCGGAAGACCGCATAAGCCCCGACTATCGGCTCGTCTACGATTTGATGCCGCGTGGAGGCAAGCCGCAGGGCATACGCGTCGAGGAGAGCGGCAGCTGGTATGGTCCAGCCGGACAACCGGCGCTCGGAGCCCGTGGCACCGTCCGCGTCCTGCCGCGAGATACGGAAGCGACCGCGCCCGTTCGTCTCTACGGGCCGGATCGGCGTCTCGACCGCGACGAGTTGCTGCAAAGCCTCGACGATCGGTTGAAGCTGCTGGAAGCCGAGGGTGGCTCGGCGGTGTTCCTGATCATTGCAGTGCTCGACATTGGCCGTATCAACGCCAACTTTGGCTACGAGGCTGGCGACCGGGTGATCGACGTCGCCGGCGAGCGCATTCTGCGCCGGATGCGACAGGGCGACGTGTTCGGCTCGTTCTCGGGCCACAAGTTCGGCGCCATCCTCAACGACTGCGACGAGCACGCGCTGATCATCGCCGCCGAGCGATTCCGCGATGCGGTGCGCGACGAGGCGATCGACTGTGATGGCGCCTCCGTCCGTGCCGATGTCGCCGTTGGAGCGGTGATGCTGCCTCACCACGCGCTCACCGGCGCCATGGCCGCCAACCGGGCGGAGGAGGCGCTGGGCGATGCCCGGCGCGACGTCGACCGTCATCTCAATCTTTACGAGCCCTCGGCCGCCCGCGATGCCCTCCGCCGCCGCAACGTCGAAGTCGCCGAGACCATTCAGCGAGGACTTGCCGAGGATCGTTTCGTGCTGGCCTACCAGCCGATCGCCTCGGCCGCCGACCGGACGGTCATTTCCTACGAGGCGCTCAGCCGACTGGTCCTGCCGTCGGAGGAGATCGTCTCTGGCGGTCCTTATGTGGAAGCGGCCGAAAAGCTTGGTTTCATTCGCCGGCTCGACATGCGGGCACTGACGCTGGTGATGGCCGATCTCCAGGCTTCGCCGACACTCAGGCTCTCCGTCAACGTGTCGCCGGAAACGCTGGCCGATCCGGCCTGGCTCAGCATGCTGGTGGCCGGCGCCCGCCGCGACGGCGACGCGCTCAGGCGGTTGACCATCGAGATCACGGAGACGGCGGCGTTGTCGCGCATGGATGACCTCCGGCACATGGTCGCAACGGTGCGCGATATCGGCTGCCGCATCGCCATCGACGACTTCGGGTCGGGGCACACGTCGCTTCGGATGCTGCGCGACATCAAGCCGGACTGGCTGAAGATCGATGGCGCCTTCATTCGCGATATCGGGCACGACGCCGACGCGGTGGTCTTCGTCAAGGCTTTGACAACGCTGGCCGACCACTTCGGCATTCGCACGGTTGCCGAGTTCGTGCAGGACGAAGCTTCGGCGGCCCTGCTCGCCGAGCTCGGCATCACCGCCTTTCAGGGACGATTGATCGGCGAACCTCGCCTGCGGGCGGGGCCGGGCGCCACGGTGCTGGATGGCCTCGATGGCGACGGGTGGCTGCATGGGCCGGTTGTCGTCCCGCCGGCCTGAACGGGTTTATTCGGTTTCCGGCGCCAGTCGGTCGAGCCGCCGCCGCATGGCTTCCAGCTCGTCGCGCAGGGCGTCGATGTCGGAGGCTCGGTTTTCGGCGGGGGGCGTCTGATCGTCCGGGCCTTCACCGGGCAGGGCGGCGCGGACGGCACGCTCGAAGGACTCCGCGTTCAGGCGAACCTGTTCGCCCAGCTTCTCGCTGAGGGCAGGTGCGCCCAGTGCTTCGCCGGCGATGCCGCGCATCTTGCCCTGTTCTCGGGCGAACTGGCCGATGGAATATTCGAGGAAGGCCGGCACCATGGCCTGCAACTCGTCGCCGTAGAAGCGGATGAGCTGGCGAAGAAAGTTCACCGGCAAAAGATGGGGTCCGCGCGTTTCCTCCTCGAGGATGATCTGGGTCAGTACCTCGTGAGTGATGTCCTGATCGCTTCGGGCGTCGATCACCACGAAATCGACATTGGCGCGCACCATGGCGGCGAGGTCTTGCAGGGTGACGTAGCTCGACGTCCCTGTGTCGTAGAGACGGCGATTGGCGTACTTCCGGATGACGGTACCCTGCCTTGTCCTGGACATCGGGAGCCTCTTGCCGCGTCGCCGCGCTCCATCGCGGCTTAGCCAGCATATGGGCAATGATGCGGTGCAGCCAAGTCTTTTGCCCCGCACTTATTCGATTTTGCAGTGCGGCAGAACGCTTCTCCCAACGGATAGCCGGAGAAAGGTGCCAAAGCCCGAAAGGACTGGTATTGTAGAAACTTGCACCGGCTTTCGGAGGAGATCACGGTGCGTGCCGAGCGGGCGTCGAGGGATCGGGGAGGCATGATTCGCGTCATCACGGCCTTGTCGGGGCTGGTGCTGGTCGTCCTGGCGTTACGCCTGGCGATGGCGCCTCTTTTTCCGCTCGACAAGTTCGTGGAGCCGACGATCGCGGCGTTTGAGGCGGACACCGGTACGACGGTCAGAATCGGCGAAGCCGACTTGCAGCTGTTGCCGACGCCGCGCGTCGTGGCCTCCGATGTCGGGATCGAGTTGCCCGACGGTCTGGGCACGGTGCATGCCGACCGGCTTCTGCTTGCTCTCGATCCGCTGCCCTTTCTGTCCGGTTCGTCCGAACTCGCCAGCGTGACGGTGGAGCAGCCGGTCCTGCATCTTTCGCTCGGCAAAGGCGATCTCGATCCAGCCAAGGCGATCGGCACCCTGGCCGGCCTTGCCGATCGGGCTTCCGCCCGACATTTTCAGGCACTGGACGGGCGGCTTACGTTTTCCGCGGGAGATGCGGAAGCCAAACTTGACGGGATAGTGGCGTCGGCAAGCCGTGCGGGCGATGCCGATCGCCTTTCCTTCAAGGCAACGCTGAATGGCACTCCGCTGTCGCTGACGGTCGAGGCTGGATCGGCGGGCGCCACACGGGCGCAACTCGTCGCTCCGGCTCTGAACCTTGGTCTCGACGGCGGGTTGGCGGGCGGCGCCTTCGCCGGTCGGCTCGACCTCTCGGTGCCGGATGCCGCCGCGCTCGGTGGCCCCTCCGGAGCCGTGAAGCTCGAAGGCGCCGTCACGCTATCGTCCGGTCGGGTCGAGATGGTCGACGCCACCGCCAGTCTCTTTGGCAGTACGGGGCGTCTGTCCGCCGCGTGCGATCTTGCCGGGCCGCGTGCGTCCGTCGATGTCCATGCCGATTTCGGGCGGCTGCCGGCGAGCTCGCTGACGGCGCTTGCCGCGCTTGCGGCCCGGATCGGGTTCGATCCGCTCGGCGGTGCGGCGCCCTTCGATGCCGGTTTCGACCTGAAGCTTGCGGAAATGGCTTTCCCCGGCGGTAGCCTTCGCAAGCTTCGCATTACCGCCGTTGACCGCGGGGGGCGCTTCGGTGCGCGCGTCGATGGGGGGGTGGGTGGCGGCGTGGTGTCCGGTCGGGTTGATCTCTTGCCTTCCGACGAAGGCCGGCGGCTCGGTGCTTCCCTGGCCGCCAAGAATGTCTCGGTTGCCGACGTTGCGGCAATGGCGGGCGTCGCCTCGCCGCTTACCGGCCACCTTGCGGCAGATATTCGCATGTCGGCCCAAGGGCATTCGGCCGAGGAACTGGCGGCAACACTCGCCATTGACGGCGCCGGCCGGCTTCGCGACGGGTTTCTCCGACAATTGCCGCTCGTCGGCAAGGTGGCGTTGCCGGCATTGAGCGATCTTTCCGCCGATCTTTCCATCATCGGCCTCGACAAGCCGGCGCGGCTGACCGGACAGGCGAAGGCGTCGTCGGGTGTCGCCACTTTCGAGATCGAGGCGACACCGCGCCGACTGATCGAGGGAGCTGCCTCTCCGGTTCTGGCCAAGCTTGACGGGCCGGCGTTATCCGCGGCTTTCGATGGCACGATTGATCCCGTTGCCGTTGCTGCTAACGGCAGTCTGGCTCTGACGACCCGCCAGCTTCCAACGCTTGTGGGGATTGCCGATCTGCCGTCCAACGCCTCCCTGGATGGGCAACTCGAAGCCGGTGCCGGCCGCCTGACCATGGCCGACGCACGCCTGTTGCTGGGAGACAGTGCCTTTGCCGGCGTGCTTGATCTGGCCACCTCCGGCGATCGTGGTCGGCTCACCGGGCGCCTCAGCGGCGATACCATCGACATTCCGGCGCTGGCCGGCGCCGTTGCCGGTGTCCTGTCGGGAGCCAATCGACCACTCGGGATCGACGCCGACTTGCGCATCGAGGCAGGGGGTATCGCGGCTGGTCCGTTGGCGGCCGCCGCCGCCCCTGTCGATCTCCGCCTGGACGACAAGAGGGCCGAAATCGAACTCCCCCGACTGTCACTTGGCGGTGGCAGTGGCGCGGCGACACTGACAGTCAAGGCCGGCAACCGGCCGGCCTTCGCGGTCAAGGGCAAGCTTGAGGGCGCGCGCCTGGCCAGCCTTGCGCCGCTGATCGGCACTGTCGCCGACGGTGAGTTCGGTCTTGTCGCAGATATCGTTGCCGAGGGGCGAACGCAGGGGGATCTCTTCGACTCGGCCATCGGCACGGCCGGTTTCTCCGTCTCGCATGGTGTTCTCGACGGCATCGATCCCGTGGCGTTGCTCGGCCGGGTGGCCCGCGCCGTACAACGCGGCTTCGGATCGGACGCGCGGCGGGTCGGTTTCGATAGCCTGTCCGGCCAGTTGAAGCTGGCAAAAGGCGTGATGACGAGCGACGACCTCGCTTTCGCAGCCGGAGATCTTCATCTGTCGGGCTCGGGCAGTCTCCGTCTTGCGGACGGCACCATGGATCTGCGTCTCAAGCCGAAACTGAGCGGATATCCCGATTTCGAGGTGCCGGTGGCTGTCGTCGGCCGGCTAGCCGCGCCTCGCCTTTATCCCGATCTGCCGGGTCTTCTGGCCGACCCAACCTGGGGGTATGCGCGCCTGGCAACCATGGGGGGCGGCTTCGCCCGTCTGGCCGAAGGCGAGGGGACTGTCCCCAAGCTCGAAGCCGTCAAGCCGGACGCCATGACGTCGATGATCGATCAGCTCGCCGAACCGCCCAAACCGGTAGACACGCCGCCCGCGCAAGCCGCCGCACAGGCGATCGTCCCGCCCCTTCCCCTGGCGAGGCCGGCCGACGCCCAGGCCGTGCCACGGCGAGAGAGGGAAGTTGCGCGCTCGCCTCTTCCTACCGGCGGACCGCTCGATCTCAGTGCGCTCGGCAGATCCGGACGTGCTGCTTCACCGGCTGCGGCGCCGGGCTCCTCCTGCCGGCCGGGGCGTGACGGCCGTTGCATTCCCTGATGAGCTGGCGCTCAGCCGCGCCAGTGCCGCCCGTCGAGGCGAAGGCCGAAGGTGTCGGGACGGCGGGCGAAATCGACGAGGCCGGCGAGCGCCGGACGGTCGTGGACGATGATCGCCGTCGGTAGAGAGGCCATCAGTCCCTGGTGCGGATACTTGTCCTCGAAGGCGGCGCGGAAGCCACCCTGCTGCAGCACCTTGACGATGCGCGGCGCGATGCCGCCGGCCAGATAGACGCCGCCATGCGAGAGGAAGGTCAGAGCGAGATTGCCGGCGATGCGGCCGAGGTGCTCGGCGAACAGCGCAACCGTTTCGACGGCCATCGGGTCGCCCGCCTCGGCGGCGGCGGTGACGGCGGCCGGCGTGTCGCAGGCCGGGAAGGCCTTGCTGGCGGCGGCAACCGCCCGATAGAGGCGCAGGAGACCGGAGCCGCAGATGATGGTTTCGCCGGTAACCCGGCCACCGGCTCGTTCGATGTGCGGCCAGATGTCGTAGTCGCGGGCCGTCACCGGGGCGAGATCGATGTGGCCGCCTTCGCCGGGCACGGGCACCCAAAGGCCGGCGGCGTCGACGAGGCCGGCGGCGCCGAGGCCGGTGCCTGGGCCGATCACCACCTTGGTGCCGCGCTCGGGCGGCAGGGCGCCTCCAACGGCGACGAGATCCTTCGGCTTCAGGCCGGGCAGGCAGAGGCCAAGCGCTTCGAAGTCATTGAACAGAATGACGTGCTCGAGCTTGAAGCGCTCGACGAGGCGCTTCGGCGTGACCACCCACGGACAGTTGGTCAGCTGCGTGCTCTCTTCGCCGATCGGTCCGGCCAGCGCAAAGACCAGCGATTTTGGCGTCGGAGCGCCGGCATCGATCACGGCGCCCTGGATGGCGTCCTCGATGGTCGGAAACAGTCGCGTCTCGACGGTATCGAAGTGACGGATTTCACCCTCGGCGTCGACGAGGAGGGCGAAGCGGGCGTTGGTGCCGCCGATGTCGGCGAACAGGACCGGAAAGGTGACGACGTTGGAAACGCTCTGGGACATCGTGATCTTCGCTCAGTCGGAGGAAACGGGAGAGAGGGGGGCAAAGCCGTCGGCGCGGATCAGAAGCTCCGCCGTTGCACGGTTGAGCGCCATCGGAATGTCGTAGACGACCGACAGGCGGGTGAGCGCCTTGACGTCGACGTCGTGCGGCATCGGCGACAGGGGATCTATGAAGAAGATGAGGCCGCTGAGCCGCCCCTCGGCGATCATGGCGCCGATCTGCTGGTCGCCGCCGAGCGGGCCACTTTTCAGCCGGGTGACGTCGAGAGCGGGGCAGGCTTCCCGGATCCTGCCGCCAGTGGTGCCGGTGGCGAACAGGCGGAAGTCCGACAGCCGCCGCTCGTGGGCGCGAGCGAAGGCGACCATCTCGTCCTTCCTGGCGTCGTGGGCGACGAGCGCAATGGCCGGGGCGATGGCGGTTGCGATGGGCGCGGTCATCGTGTCCTTCGGGTGCAGCAGGGAACTCGCTGGGCACGCTCTTAGCGCCTTTCCCCCTGAAACGGTATCGGTTTTGCGCCTCGTTCCTCGGAAATTTCGGCTGCGAGGGGGGTGTTACCCGGCTTCTTTACGGGCAAACACGTAAAGTGGGCTTGGCTGTTGGTCGGTCATTTCGGCGCAGCGTGGCGTGGTCCGGAGCCGGAACGGCGCGATTCAGCGGCGGCTGGCGCGTTATCCGGCAGCGCGTGCCTTCCCCGAAAGCGTTGTGCATCAATATTGTCCATTTGGTCAAAAACAGAAGAAAGACGATGCAAACGCGTAGAAAGCATGCTTAGGTATGCGCCACTCGGGGGAGGGCATATTGGGGTTTCCTCCGCCGACCAGCCCGAACGGGGGCTCCTTCCAAAAGGGGTGAGGAACACGATGATCAACAAACTGATCGGCGCTACCTTTGTCGCAGCCATGCTGACGAGCACGGCCATGGCCGCGGACATCAAGCCGGCGCTCGTCTATGGCACCGGTGGCAAGTTCGACAAGTCCTTCAACGAGGCGGCCTACGGCGGCGCGGAGAAGTTCAAGGCCGAGACCGGCATCGAGTACCGCGACTTCGAGCCGACCGGCGACACCCAGGGCGAGCAGGCGATCCGCAACTTCGCCTCCAAGGGCTTCAATCCGGTTGTGGCCGTTTCCTTCGCCTGGACCTCGGCGATCGAGAAGGTGGCGACCGAGTTCCCCGACACCAAGTTCGTCATCGTCGATGCCGTCGTCGACAAGCCGAACGTTCGCTCGGTTGTCTACAAGGAGGAGGAAGGTTCCTACCTCGTCGGCACCGTCGCCGGCCTGTTCTCGAAGACCGGCAAGGTCGGCTTCGTCGGCGGCATGGACATTCCGCTGATCCGCAAGTTCGAGTGCGGCTACGAGCAGGGCGCCCGCGCGGCCAAGGCTGGTAACGAGGTGCTTCAGAACTATGTCGGCACCACCGGCGCCGCGTGGAGCGACCCGGTGCGCGGCGGCGAGCTCGCCAAGGGCCAGATCGACCAGGGTGCGGACGTGATCTATGCGGCGGCTGGTGCTTCCGGCATCGGCGTGCTGCAGACGGCGGCCGACCAGGGCAAGTATTCGATCGGCGTCGACAGCAACCAGAACTATCTGCACCCGGGTTCGGTGCTGACCTCGATGGTCAAGCGCGTCGATCTCGCCGTCTACAACGCCTTCACCGATGCCAAGACCGACAAGTTCACGGCCGGCGTGCAGGCGCTGGGCATCAAGGAAGACGGCGTCGCCTGGGCCTACGACGACAACAACAAGCCTCTGATCACGCCGGAAATCCTGGCGGCGGTCGAGAAGGCCAAGACCGATATCGTCTCCGGCGCGGTCAAGGTGCACGACTACATGTCGGATAACTCCTGCCCGAAGTGATCTCACCGTCATGAGGGCGCAAGGCATGGCCGGTTTCCGGGCGTGCCTTGCGCCTTTTTCGTATCCGGAGCCGTCAAGCCGTGAGCCCAACACCGACCGCAGCGCCCGCCATCGAACTGATCGGCATCGACAAGAAATTTGGCGCCGTCCACGCCAACAAGAACATCAACCTCACCGTCGCCAAGGGTTCGATCCACGGCATCATCGGTGAAAATGGCGCCGGCAAGTCGACGCTGATGTCGATCCTCTACGGCTTCTACCACGCCGACGCCGGATCGATCCGCATCAATGGCCAGAACACGGTCATCCAAGACAGCCAGGCGGCCATTTCCGCCGGTATCGGCATGGTTCACCAGCATTTCATGCTGGTCGAGAACTTTTCGGTGCTCGAGAACGTCATTCTCGGCGTCGAGGGGGGAGCCTTGCTCGGTCGGGGCGTCTCGGACGCACGGTCGGCGCTGAAGCGTCTCGAAGCCGATTACGGGCTTGAGGTCGATCCCGACGCGATCATCGAGGAACTGCCGGTCGGCCTGCAGCAGCGCGTGGAGATCCTGAAGGCGCTCTATCGCGGCGCGGAGATCCTGATCCTCGACGAGCCCACCGGTGTGCTGACGCCGGCCGAGGCGGACCACCTGTTCAAGATCCTCGGCGTGCTGCGCGACCAGGGCAAGACCATCGTCCTCATCACCCACAAGCTGCGCGAGATCATGGCCATTACCGATACGGTTTCGGTGATGCGGCGCGGCGAGATGGTGGCGACCCGGCGGACCACCGAGACGACGGTGGAAGAGTTGGCCGAACTGATGGTCGGACGCCGTGTGCTGCTGCGTGTCGAGAAGGGACCGGCGGCGCCGAGCGACGTCGTGTTGTCGGTTCGCAACCTCACCGTCAAGGATGGGCGCGGCGTGACCATGGTCGACAATGTCTCGTTCGACGTGCGGGCCGGCGAGGTGGTCGGCATCGCCGGTGTTGCCGGCAACGGTCAGTCGGAGTTGCTCGAAGCGATCACCGGCATCCGCAAGCCGGCGTCAGGCGAGATCCTGATCCACGGCAAGCCGGTCACAGGCTTCGATTCCGCCCGTCTAAGGGCGCTCGGCCTCGGCCACATTCCCGAAGACCGGCATCACATGGGCCTCGTGCTGGGGTTCGAGGAAAGCGAGAACTCGGTTCTCGGCTATCATCGCGACTCCCGCTACGGCCGGGGACCGCTGCTCGATCTCGACGCCTGTCGCGAGGATGCCAAGGCCAAGATCGAGAAATACGACATTCGCCCGCCCAACTGCCGGCTGAAGACAGCCAATTTCTCCGGCGGCAACCAGCAGAAGATCGTCGTCGCCCGCGAGATCGAACGCGACCCGGCGCTTCTTGTGGTGGGACAGCCGACGCGCGGCGTCGACATCGGTGCCATCGAGTTCATCCACCGTCGGCTGATCGCCATGCGCGACGCCGGCAAGGCGGTGCTCCTGGTGTCGGTGGAACTCGATGAGATCCGCTCCCTTTCCGACCGCATCCTCGTGATGTTCGCCGGCCGCGTGGTTGGCGAGAAAACGCCGGATACCGGTGAACAGACACTCGGCCTGATGATGGCCGGCATTGCCGCGTGAGGCCGAGATGAGCACCGCGTCCGTTCCGCTTCCCAACTGGATCACCTACGGCCTGATGCCGTTTCTCAACCTCGTGGTCGCCTTCCTGATCTCCGGCGTCGTCGTCTGGTTCATCGGGGAAAGTCCGCTCGATGCCGTGACGCTGCTGCTGCAGGGCGCCCTCGGCAATGGCGAAGGCATCGGCTTCACGCTGTACTATGCCACCAACTTCATCTTCACCGGCCTGTCGGTGGCAGTCGCGTACCACGCGGGCCTGTTCAACATCGGCTCGGAAGGCCAGGCCTATGTCGGCGGTCTCGGCGCGGCGCTCGCCTCGCTGGCCCTCGACCATTACGTGCCCTGGTACGTGACGATGCCGTTCGCCGTGGCCGGCGCGGCGATCTTCGGCGCGACCTGGGCGCTGATCCCCGCCTGGCTGCAGGCCAAGCGCGGCAGCCACATCGTCATCACCACCATCATGTTCAACTTCATCGGCGCGGCGATGATGGTCTATCTGCTCGTCCACGTGCTGATCGTGCCGGGCAAGATGGCGCCGGAAACCCGCGTCTTCCTGGAAGGCGGCCAGTTGCCCAAGCTCGACTGGCTGATCGCCATGTTTGGCGGCAAGCTCGGCCCGGCGCCGTTCAACGTGTCGTTCCTCATCGCGCTTTTCATGTGCGTCGTGGTCTGGGTGCTGATCTGGCGAACCAAGCTCGGCTACGAGATCCGCACGCTGGGCGCCAGCCCGACGGCCGCCATCTACGCCGGCATTCCCTATGTGAAGACGGTGATCATCACCATGCTGATCTCCGGCGGTCTTGCCGGCATGATGGCGCTCAATCCGGTGCTCGGCGCTTCGGCCCGCCTGCAGGTGGAGTTCGTCGGTGGCGCCGGCTTCGTCGGCATCGCCGTGTCGCTGATGGGGCGCAGCCATCCGCTCGGCATCGTGCTCGCCGCCATCCTGTTCGGCGTGCTCTATCAGGGCGGCGACGCCCTGTCCTTCGACATGCCGAAGATCACCCGCGACATGATCGTCGTCATCCAGGGTCTGGTGATCCTGTTCGCCGGCGCCCTCGAGTACCTGTTCCGCCCGGCCATCGTCCGGGTGTGGCAGCGGTTCGGCAAGGCCTGAGGAGGAGATCCATGGAAAACCTTGACCTCATCTCGATCCTCGGCTCGACCATTCGCCTGTCGATCCCGCTGATCTTCACCGCGCTGGCGGGTCTGTTCACCGAGCGGGCCGGCGTGTTCGACATCGGCCTCGAAGGCAAGATGCTGTTCTCGGCTTTCGCCGCCGCCGTCGCCGCCTTCATGACCGGCTCGCCCTGGCTTGGCCTTCTAGCCGGCATCACCGTGTCGGTGCTGATCTCGCTGATCCACGGCTTCGCCTCGATCACCAATCGCGGCAACCAGATCGTGTCGGGCGTCGCCATCAACTTCCTGGCGTCAGGCCTGACGGCCGTGCTGGGGCAGGCCTGGTTCAGCCAGGGTGGCCGCACGCCGCCGCTCGCCGCCTCGGCACGCTTCACCGAGATCGTCTTCCCCTATGCCGCCGAACTCCGGGACACCGGCTTCCTCGGCCGCTTCTATGCCAACATCATCTCCGGCCACAACATTCTGACCTATCTCGCCTTCCTTGCCGTGCCGGCCTCCTGGTGGGTGCTCTATCGCACCCGCTTCGGCCTGCGCCTCCGTGCGGTGGGCGAGAATCCGGGCGCCGTCGATACCGCCGGCATCTCGGTCACATTCCTGCGCTATCGCGCGACCATCTGCGCCGGCATTCTCTGCGGCTTCGCGGGCACTTATCTCTCCATCGCGCAGTCGGCCGGTTTCGTCAAAGACATGTCGGCCGGCAAGGGCTACATCGCGCTCGCCGCGCTGATTTTCGCCAAGTGGCGGCCGGTACCCGTGATGCTGGCCTGTCTGCTGTTCGGTTTCCTCGACGCCTTTGCCAACTTCATGCAGGGCAAGAGCGTGCCGGGCATCGGCGAGGTGCCGGTGCAGATCTTCCAGGCGCTGCCCTATGTGTTGACCTGCGTGCTGCTCGCCGGCTTCATCGGCGTGGCCCGGCCGCCGAAGGCCGGCGGCGTGCCTTACGTCAAGGAGCGCTGAGATGGACGATTTCCACAGGTTGTTCACAGCCGCGAGCGCCGCTCGCGCCAAGGCGCACGCACCCTATTCCAACTACGCCGTCGGCGCGGCGCTGCTCGCCGACGACGGCAACATCTACGCCGGCTGCAACATCGAGAACGCCTCGTTCCCGGAAGGATGGTGTGCCGAAACGACGGCCATCGGCCATCTGGTGATGGGCGGCGCCAAGCGCATCGTTCGCGCCGTGGTGGTGGCAAACCGCATCGACGGCGAACGCGTGCCGGGCGGCCGCTTCTGCACACCCTGTGGCGGCTGCCGCCAGCGCCTCATGGAGTTCGCGGCCTCCCCGTCCACAGAAGTCTGGGCTGCCGATCCCGAGGGTGCCAGCCAGCGTTTCACAATGGCCGAGCTGTTGCCGGCCGGTTTCGTTCTGGAGGAGTGAACGAACATGTCCGAACTATCCAACGCCGCCCGCGCGGCGGCGATGATAGCCGCCAAGACGGATCTGAAGCCGATCGTCGGCATGGGGCTGGGCTCCGGTCTCGGCTCGTTTGCCGACAGCGTCGAGGACGCGGTCCGCTTCTCCTTCGCGGACCTGCCCGGCTTCCCGGTATCCACCGTCTCCAGCCACAAGGGTGAGCTGGTCATCGGCCGCATTGCCGGTCAGCCCGTGGCGGTTCTGTCCGGTCGCGCCCATTACTACGAGCATGGCGAAGCGGCGATCATGAAGACGCCGATCGAGGTTCTCAAGCTGATCGGCTGCAAGGCGGTGATCCTGACCAACGCGGCGGGCGGCCTGCATCTCGAGGTCAGTCCCGGCGAGCTGATGCTGATCACCGATCACATCAACTTCACCGGCTCCAACCCGCTGGTCGGCGAGCTCGGCGACGAACGCTTCGTCGGCATGTCGCAGGCCTATGACCTTCGGCTTCAGAAGCTGTTCCGCGAGGCCGCCGCCACCGAGGGCATCACGCTGCACTCCGGCGTCTACGTCTGGTTCACGGGACCGTCCTTCGAGACGCCGGCCGAGATCCGAGCCGCCAAGATCCTGGGCGGCGACGCTGTGGGCATGTCGACGGTGCCGGAGGTGATCCTCGCCCGCTACATGGGCCTCGAAGTGGCCGCCGTCTCCACCGTCACCAACCCGGCCGCCGGTTTGACGGATCAGGAGCTCAGCCACGAAGAGGTCAAGGAGGCGGCGCCCAAGGGAGCGGACAAGCTCCGCCGCATGCTGCCGCGTGTCATTGCCGCTTACGGAGCCTCCTCATGAGCTTCCTGCCGCAGGAAATTATCCGTCGCAAACGCGACGGCGCGGTTCTGAGCCGCGAAGAGATCGCCTTCATGGTCGAGGGCCTGACGGCGGGATCGGTCACCGAAGGGCAGGTGGCCGCCTTTGCCATGGCCACTTTCTTTCGGGGGATGACCATCGACGAGCGTGTGGCGCTGACGCTCGCCATGCGCGACTCCGGCACCGTTCTGGACTGGTCGGATCTGCCCGGCCCGGCTCTCGACAAGCACTCGACCGGCGGCATCGGCGATACCGTGTCGCTGATGCTGGCCCCGGCCATCGCCGCCTGTGGCGGCTATGTACCGATGATCTCCGGCCGTGGTCTCGGTCACACCGGCGGCACGCTCGACAAGCTCGACGCGGTGCCCGGCTATACGACGCAGCCGGACAACGAGCTGTTTCGCAAGGTGGTGCTCGAGGTCGGCTGCGCCGTCATCGGCCAAACGTCGGATCTCGCGCCGGCCGACAAGCGGGTCTATTCCATTCGCGATGTGACCGGCACGGTCGAGAGCATCGATCTCATCACCGCCTCGATCCTCTCCAAGAAGCTCGCCGCCGGTCTCCATGGCCTCGTCCTCGACGTCAAGACCGGCACCGGTGCCTTCATGGCGACGCTCGACGACTCGCGCGCCCTGGCCGAAAGCCTCGTCCACGTGGCGAATGGCGCCGGCCTACCGACCGTCGGCCTGATCACCGACATGAACGAGCCGCTCGGAACCGCCGCCGGCAACGCGCTGGAAGTGCAGCTCGCCGTGGATTTCCTCACGGGCAAGCGCATCGATCCCCGCATGTGGGAGGTGACGGTAGCGCTGTCGGCCGAAATGCTGGTGATCGGCGGCCTCAGGCCCGACCTTGCCGAAGCGCGGGTGGCGATCGAGGAGGCCTTCACTTCGGGGCGGGCGGCCGAGATTTTCGGCAGCATGGTCAGCGCGCTCGGCGGGCCGATCGACTTCGTCACCAAGGCCGACAGCTATCTGGCCAAGGCACCGGTGGTGAAGCCGGTCTATGCGCCGGACGCCGGCACGATCGCGGCCATTGACGCACGGGCGATCGGCGTCGCCGTCGTCGGGCTCGGTGGCGGTCGCACCCGGCCGCAGGACCCGATCGACCCGTCGGTCGGCTTTTCGGCGCTGGCCGGTCTTGGCGAGAACGTCGGTCCCGACCATCCGCTCGGCTTCGTCCATGCGGCGAGCGAGGCGGCAGCCGATGCCGCGTCGGCAGCCCTGGTTGCCGCCTATCGGTTCGGCGATCGGCCGGAGCGCGGCTCGCCGGTGATCGAACGGGTCGATGGCTAAGCCTTCCCAAGGGGCGGTCGCGGACGGCGCTGCCCCAGGGACTGACGGACAAGGGTGAGGCGCCATTCGGGCGCCGGGGAGGAACCATGAAACGGGCCATCATCATCGTGCTCGACAGTTTCGGCATCGGCGGTGCGCCAGATGCCGCCCGCTTTGGCGACGAGGGTTCCGATACGCTCGGCCATATCGCCGCCGAATGCGCGGCTGGCCGGGGTGACCAGGCCGGCTTGCGGTCGGGCCCGCTGTTGCTGCCCAATCTTGAGCGGCTCGGTCTGGGGCTTGCCGCCGAGCTTGCGACCGGGCAGAAGCCGGCCGGCTTCGTTCGAACCACTGCCGAAGGGCGCTATGCCGCGCCCGCCGAAGTGTCGAGCGGCAAGGACACGCCGTCCGGCCACTGGGAGATCGCCGGCGTTCCCGTGCCCTTCGAGTGGGGTTACTTCCCGCCGGAACCGCCGAGCTTCCCGGCCGACCTCATCGACGCCTATGTGCGCGAGACCGGCGTGCCGGGCATTCTTGGCAATTGCCACGCGTCCGGCACCGCGATCATCGATCGCTTTGGCGAGGAGCATATCCGTACCGGCAAGCCGATCGTCTACACCTCGGCCGACTCGGTGCTGCAGATCGCCGCTCACGAGACGCATTTCGGCCTCGCCAAACTCTTGGCCGACTGCGAGATCGCCCGCAAGCTGGTCGATCCCTACCGTGTCGGGCGCGTCATCGCCCGTCCCTTCGTCGGCGAAACCAGGGACACCTTCAAGCGCACCGCCAACCGGCGCGACTATGCCGTGCCGCCGCCGGAACCGACGCTGCTCACCCGCGTCGAGGCGGCGGGCGGCAAGGTCTATGGCATCGGCAAGATCGGCGACATCTTCGCCCATCAGAACATCACCATCACCCGCAAGGGCAAGTCCAACGACGGCAACCTCGATCTCGGCATCGCTGCGCTGGGCGAAGCCGGCGCCGGCGATCTCGTTTTCGTCAATCTGGTCGATTTCGACACCGAATATGGCCATCGGCGCGATGTTGCCGGCTATGCCGCCTGCCTCGAAGCCTTCGATCGGCGTCTGCCGGAAGTAGAGGCGGCGATGGGCGAGGGCGACATGCTGCTCATCACCGCCGACCATGGATGCGATCCGACATGGCGCGGCAGTGACCACACGCGCGAGCGCGTGCCGGCGCTGTTTGCGGGGCGCGGCGTGCCGCCCGGGTCGGCCGGACGGCCTGACACCTTCGCCGACATGGCCGAAACCGTTGCCGCCTGGCTTGGCCTTGCGCCCGGCCTGCATGGCCGCTCTCTGATTTGAAAGACGACCCATGACCGAACTGACCGCCGTGCCTTCGGTGCCGAAGGCCGAACTTCACGTTCATCTCGAAGCCGGCGCCGCGCCGGATCTCGTCCGCCGCAACGCGGCTCGCTATGGGGTGGACGTGTCGCGCCTGTTTGACGACGAGGGACGCTATCTCTGGACGGACTTCTCCGCCTTTCTCGTCGCCTACGACCTTGCGGCCTCCGTCTTCCGGACCCCCGAGGATTTCGCCGAGATCGCCGAGGTCTACCAGCGTCAGGCCGCAGCGGCCGGCTCCATCTACACCGAATTCTTCATATCGCCGGACTTCGGCGAACGCTCCGGTCTCGGTTATCGCGCCTACCTCGATGGAATTGTCGAAGGATTGCGGCGGGCCGAGGCGGCGACCGGTATCGTCGGTCGTCTGATCCCGCTCGTCGAACGTCACTATGGTCCCGAGCGGGGTGTCGAGGCAGCGCGGGCCGCCGTGAACAATCTCGTACCGGAGGTGGTCGGCTTCGGCATGGCCGGCGAAGAGCGCCTTCATGCTCCGCACGAGTTCGCTCCCGCGTTCCAGATCGCTTCCGAGGCTGGTCTGCCGCTCACCTGTCATGCCGGCGAGTGGTGTTCCTGGGAGGGAGTGGCGGCAACGCTCGACGCCATTCCGGTGAAGCGCATCGGCCATGGCGTGCGCGCCATCGAGAATGCCGATCTCGTTCGCCGCATTGCCGATGAGGGCATCCACCTTGAGGTCTGCCCGGTGTCCAACGTCACGCTCGGCGTTTATGAGAGCTACGCCGACCATCCGTTGCCGGCGCTGCGGGCGGCAGGCGTGCGCCATTCGCTCAACACAGACGATCCGCCGTTCTTCTGGACGTCGGTCGGCCATGAGTATCGTGTGGCGCGCGACACGTTCGGTCTGACCGGGGCCGACCTTGCCATGGTGACGCGCACGGCGGTCGAGGACGCCTTTTGCGACGCGGCAACCAAAGCGCGGCTTCTCGCCCGGCTGTGAGCCGGAATCTGGTGGAGATCGGGGAAAATGCCGGTTTCGGAGGCGGCTCCGAGTCTCTATGGTCGCCGAAACCCAACGTCCGCGAGGAACCCATGAGCGTCAAGGTCATCGATCATCCGCTGGTGCAGCACAAGCTTACCATCATGCGCAAGCAGGAAACCTCGACAGCGAGCTTCCGGCGGCTGTTGCGGGAGATCTCGACGCTGCTCTGCTACGAGGTGACGCGCGACCTGGCGCTCACCGAAGTGGAAATCGAGACGCCGCTCCAGACCATGGTGGCGCCGACCCTTGAGGGCAAGAAGCTGGTTTTCGCCTCGGTGCTGCGCGCCGGCAACGGCTTGCTCGAAGGCATGCTCGATCTGGTGCCGGCGGCCCGCGTGTCGCACATCGGCATTTATCGCGACCACGAAACGCTGCAGCCGGTCGAGTACTACTTCAAGGCTCCGGCCGATCTGTCCGACCGCCTTACCATCGTGGTCGACCCGATGCTGGCCACCGGCAACTCGTCGATCGCTGCCGTCGACAAGCTGAAGGAACGCGGCGCCCGCGACATTCGCTTCGTCTGCCTTCTCGCAGCGCCTGAAGGCATCAAGAACTTTACCGACGCGCACCCGGACGTGCCGGTGTTCACGGCGGCCATCGACAGCCACCTCAACGAGAAGGGCTATATCGTGCCCGGTCTCGGCGATGCCGGTGACCGCATGTACGGTACCAAGTAAGCGCCGCACTGGTCAGGACAAAGAGAAGCCCTGGCGATCGGCCGGGGCTTTTTCGTTTGCGACGGCACCGCTTACAGCGAGCTGATCTTGATGATGGCCGGCGCCATGATGACGGCGAACAGCACCGGCAGGAAGAAGACGATCATCGGCACGGTCAGCTTGGGCGGCAGTGCCGCCGCCTTCTTTTCCGCCTCGTTCATCCGCATGTCGCGGTTTTCCTGGCTGAGCACGCGCAGGGTCTGGCCGAGTGGCGTGCCGTAGCGTTCGGACTGGATCAGCGCGAGGCAGACCGCCTTGACGCCGTCGAGGCCGGTGCGGTTGGCCAGATTCTCATAGGCCTGCCGGCGATCGGGCAGGAAGGACAGTTCGGCCGTGGTCAGGCTGAGTTCCTCGGCCAGCGGCAGCGACTGGCTGCCGATCTCCTCGGAGACGCGGCGGAACGCGTGCTCGATCGACATGCCGCTTTCGACGCAGATCAAGAGCAGATCGAGGGAATCGGGGAAGGCCCGCTTGATCGATTGCTGGCGCTTCTGCAGGGCGTTGGAGACGAAGATAATCGGCAGGTAAAACCCGGCGTAGGCGATGACCAGGCATATGCCCACCTTGAAGGGCAGGGGGCGATCGATCTTCAAGACGATGAAGACGTAAAAGATCGCCAGGATCAGAAAGCCGAACGGCAGCACGAAACGGGCGAACAGGAAGGTGGTGGTGGCCGCCTCGCTACGGAAGCCGGCCTGTTTCAGCTTTTCCTCGCCCTTGTCGTCGAGCAGCGCCTTTCTGAGCGACAGTCGTTCGACGAGGCTGCGCATGTAGGCCTTGGATTCCTTGCCACGCAGCGAGCCGCGTCCCTCCTCGGCGAGACGGGCACGCTCGCGCTGGCGGATCTTCTCGCGCTCGTCGGCCACCGCGCGCATGCGAGCCGGCAACCGGTCGCTCGACAGGAGGGGCATGGCGAGGCTGAGAATGGTAGCGAAGATGGCGAGCGATACCAGGATGGCCATCAAGGCCACCGGATCGCGCAGGGTGTCGATGAGTGCGCCCATGATGCCTCTCAGAAGTCGAAGGCGATCATGCGCTTCATGACGAAGACACCGATCAGCATCCAGAGAAGGGAAATGCCGAGGACGATCTGTCCGATCGGCGTGACGAAGAGAACCATGATGTAGTCGGGACTGGTCAGGTAGACGAGGACGGTGACGATGATCGGCAGGGAACCGATGATGCCGGCCGAGGATTTCGCCTCCATGCTCATGGCCTGGATCTTGGCGCGCATCTTCTTGCGCTCGCGCAGCACCTTGGCGAGATTGCCAAGGGCTTCGGACAGGTTGCCACCTGCCTTCGACTGAATGGACAGCACGATGCCGAAGAAGTTGGTCTCCGGCAGCGGAACGCGTTCGTACATGCGGGTGACCGCCTCGTCGATCGCCATGCCGAGCTGCATTGCCTCGACCACGGTGCGAAACTCGCTCTTCACCGGCTCCTTGGCTTCGCTGGCGATCATCCTGAGGCAGTCGTTGAGCGGCAGGCCGGCCTTGACGCCCCGGACGATCACCTCGACGGCGTTGGCGAGTTCGTCGATGAAGGCGGCATGACGGCGCTTGCGGATGAAGTTGACGAGAAAACGCGGCAGGCCAACGGCGCCAACGAAACCGGCGCCGATCACCAGGAGGATCGGCAGACCGACGAGCAAGCAAACCACCGAAATGATGAGACCGGCCACGACGCTGTAGATGTAGAAGCGAACAATGGTCAGGCTGAGCCCGGCCTGAGCGAGCCGGAGCTGCATCGGCGGGTTGGTGGACTTGGATGCCTTGTGCTTCTGCTTGGCTTCCAGCTCCTTCAGCGTTTCCTGGACGTTGCGACGACGGGCGCTCGGAGTGGCGGTCGTCTTGGTTCGATCGATATCGACGGCTGGTGCCGCCACCAGCGTCCGGCGCCGTTCGGCCGATGCCTGCCGTTCGATGCGGCCATAGAGAAAGCCGTAGAGCAGGGCGGCGATCGAGAAGCCGACGAGGCCCATCATCGCAAGGATGCGGATGTCGATCTCCATGCTCTTTCTCCCTGTTGCCGCCGCTCGATCAGCTATATGCGCCTGACGGCGGTGGCGCCTCGGAGGCGTCGAGCGCGGCGGCGAGACGACGCTCCTCGCCGTAGTAGCGCGCACGGTCCCAGAACTTCGGACGGCCGATGCCGGTGGAGCGATGCTGACCGATCAGCCGGCCGTCGCTTTCCTCTCCGACGATGTCGTAGACGAAGAGGTCCTGGGTGATCACCACGTCGCCCTCGAGGCCGACGACTTCGGTAATGTGGGTGATACGGCGCGAGCCATCCCTGAGGCGCGCCGCCTGAATGATGACGTCGATCGACGTGACGATCATCTCGCGCACCGTCTTGGACGGCAGCGTGTAGCCACCCATGGAAATCATCGACTCGATACGGGAGATCGCCTCGCGCGGCGTGTTGGCGTGCAGCGTGCCCATCGAGCCGTCGTGGCCGGTGTTCATCGCCTGCAGCAGGTCGAAAGCCTCGGGGCCGCGCACTTCGCCGACGATGATCCGCTCGGGACGCATGCGCAGGCAGTTCTTCACGAGGTCGCGCATGGTGACCTGACCCTCGCCCTCGAGGTTGGGCGGGCGCGTTTCGAGGCGGACGACATGCGGCTGCTGCACCTGCAGCTCGGCGGCGTCCTCGCAGGTGATCACGCGTTCGGTCGGCTCGATGTAGGCGGTGAGGCAGTTGAGCAATGTCGTCTTGCCCGAGCCGGTGCCGCCTGAAATCAGCACGTTGCAGCGGCAGCGACCGATGATCTCGAGAATGGTGGCGCCTTCCGGCGTGATCGAGCCGAACTTGACCAGCTGCGGCAGCGTCAGCTTGTCCTTCTTGAACTTGCGGATGGTCAGGGTCGGGCCGTCGATGGCGAGTGGCGGCGCAATGACGTTGACGCGGCTGCCGTCGGGAAGGCGGGCGTCGCAGATCGGCGACGCTTCGTCGACGCGACGGCCGATCTGACTGACGATGCGCTGGCAGATGTTCATCAGCTGCACGTTGTCGCGGAACCGCACGCCGGTCTTGACCATCTTGCCGCCGACTTCGATGAAGGTGGCGTTGGCCCCGTTGACCATGATGTCGGCGATGTCGTCGCGCGCCAGCAGCGGTTCGAGCGGACCGTAGCCGAGAACGTCGTTGCAGATGTCGTCGAGCAGCTCTTCCTGCTCGGAGATCGACATCACCACTGCCTTCAGCGAGATGATGTCGCCGACGATGTCGCGGATTTCCTCGCGCGCCGTCTCGATGTCGAGCTTGGCGAGCTGGCTGAGATCGATGGTCTCGATCAGCGCCGAGAAGATCGACGACTTGGTGTCGTAGTAGCTGTCGGACTTGCGCCGTTCCTGCACCTCCGGCGCCGGAGGCGCGGAACGGGCGGCGGGGGCAGGCGCCGGCTTGGCCGCCGGAGCGACGACGGGCGCAGCCTCGACGACCCGCGCTGCCGGGGCCGCAGCCGGTTTCTCCTGTGCCGAACCGAAAGAGCCACGCTTGCCAAAGGACATTGAACCTCTCCGCGTCCTGACCGTCAGTGCGCCTTGAGGCGCGGCAGACGGGCGAGCAGGGGACTGAGCGCCGACTTGCGGCCGCTGCGCACCGTCGTGCGGCCGGTCAGCCGCGCGGCGAGCGTTTCGAAGATCTGCGCGATCGGTGACCGCGCGTTGATCTCGGCGATCATCTGGCCGTTGTTGGTCGCCGTGCCGAACAGGGCGGCATCGAAGGGGATGATGGCGGCCGGATCGAGCTGCAGCGCCTTCTGGAAATCGGCGGGCTTGATCTCGGGGCGCTTCGGCAGTCCCACCTGGTTGATGACGAGGCGCGGCGCCTCGTCGTTCGGCCGGGCAATCTTCAGCGGATCGATAAGATTCTTGGCGTTCCTGAGAGAGGCGAGGTCCGGCATGGCGGTGATCACCACCTCGTCGGCAGCGCCGAGGAGCCTGCGGGCCCAGGCCGTCCAGACGTGCGGCAGATCGAGGATGACCGCCGGAGCACTGACGCGAGCGGCATCGACAATCGGCTCGAAGGCCATCTCGTCGTGATCGAAGGAGCGATCGAGCGTTGCCGGTGCGGCGAGCAGGCTGAGGTTGTCGGCGCATTTGGCCAGCAGCCGGTCGAGAAAGCCATCATCGACCCGTTCACCGGCGGCGAGCGCGTCGGCCAGGGTCTGCGCCGGTTCCTGGTTGAAGTCGAGGCTGGCGGTCCCGAAGGGCAGATCGAGGTCGGCCAGGACGACTCCCCCGTCGAAGTTTCGCGACAGGGCGAAAGCGACGTTATGCGCCACGGTGGAGGAGCCCGAGCCGCCGCGTGCACCGATGAAGGCGATGGTTCGCCCCACCGGCTTCACATCCGGCGCCAGGTAGATCTCGCCGATCTCGCGGATGACGTCGTAAAGGTCGAAGGGGGCGACCATGTACTCGGACACGCCGCGGCGCATCAGGTCGCGATAGAGAGCGACATCGTTGTGGTGGCCGATCAGCACGACCTTGGTCCCGGCGTCGCAGACGGTGGCCAGCTGGTCCACTTGGTCCAGCACCTGTTCACGCCGCTCGCGCGTTTCCACGAACAGCAGGTTCGGTGTCGGCGCAGCGGCATAGAAATCAAGAGCGGCGGCGACGCCGCCCTGATGCACCTTGACATGCGCCTTGGCCATGCGGCGATCGGCGGCCGCCTGTTCCAGCACATCGGCGATTTCCGGTGTCTCGCAGAAGGCCTGAATGGCGATGCGCGGCACCGGCTTCAGTCCGTCTGAATCGGCGGCGCGGCCGGAAGAGGGGGGAACGAGCGTGTCGTCGGTGGTCATGGCCGTCGGATTCCTAGAAGGTCGAAGTCGGATAGGTAGCCGACGGGCTCGATCCCTTGGCTGCCTTCTGCAACATGTCCCAGCGCTGCCAGCCGCGCACCGGTGTCTCGGCCCGCGGCATCAGGAGGTCGTTCGGATTTTCCACCATGGCCGCGAGATTGGCCTGGGTGGCGCAACCGAACTCGGCACCGTCGTCGCCCTTCTGATTGTCGGGCATGATGTCGGCCGTCCAGCGACCGCAGGGTGGGCTGACGGCCTTGATGCGGGTGAAACCGAGCCGGATCGGCGCGGGTACGCGGGCATCGGCAACGGCGTAGGTTTGCGATCTCAGATAGGTCGGCGCGACACCGGACTGCTTGAGCACGGTTCGAATCTGGCGGGCGAGATAATCGGCAGCGGCCTGGTTGATCGACCCTGCCGGCGTCATCACGACGACGGGGCCGGTTGCGTTTCGCGCGGCATCGGCACCGAAGTCGGCCACGACGGCCCGGAGTTCGGGCGAAAGGCCGCCGGTGCCGGTACCGACCGGGATGTCCAGCGTCTGCGGCGCCTCGGTGACGGCGATCGGGTAGGCGGTACGGTAGCTGTCGGTGGGCAAGCCATCCGTCAGCGCCTGGCCCTTCTGGTTGCAGGCCGCCAACGCGAGCACCAAGACGATCGCTGCCGGCCTCGCGGACCGGCGCAGCAGCCTTTCAGGACGGGTAAGGGGATTCATCGCCTGCATGGCACTCCTCCGATGCGCCGGCTCATTCATAGGAGAAGCCGTAGCGGCCCTGGTAGGAACCGGAAGCGGCGCCGTTGACGCGGTAGATACGGTTGATCTGGTTCAGGAAATAGCTCTGGGCGTCGGCCTGGAAGTTGAGGTTTTGGTCGGGCCGGGTGATCGCCGACGGAGCGACCGGCTTCACGAGATAGGGCGTCACGAAGACCACCAGCTCGGTCTGCTGGCGCTGGTAGGCGTCGCTCTTGAAAAGCGCGCCGAGGATCGGCAGATCGGACAGGCCGGGCGTGCCGTTGATGGTCTTGGAGATGTTGTCGCGCAGAAGGCCGCCGATGGCGATCGCACCGCCCGACGGAACTTCGACCGTGGTTTCGGCGCCGCGTTTCTTGATGGCCGGCACGGTGGAGTTGAGCGAGGTGTCGATGTCGCTCACCTCGGTGTTGATGTTGAGGCTGATGCGCCCGGAGCTCAGCACCACTGGCGTGAACTTCAGGATGACGCCGTATTCCTTGAAGTTGATGCTGTTGCCGTTGTCGCTGACCAGAGTGTAGGGGATCTCGCCGCCCACCACCACCTTGGCCGGTTGGCCGGAGATGGCGGTCACGTTCGGTTCGGCCAGTGTCCGCACCACGCCCTGCGTCTTCAGGGCGTTGATCATCATGGAGAAGTGGTCCGTTCCGATGTTGACCGCCGAGCTGGCGGCGCCATCGGCTATGCCGAACAATTTGGTCGGCTTGGCCGACAGTCCCGCCAGGTTGTAGGCTAGGTTGTTGGGGGAACTCGCGGCGGCGACGGCGCCCACCGTGCCGGCCATGTCGATGCCGAGCTTCCTGACGGTGTTCTTTTCCACCTCGGCGATGACGACGCGGAGATTGACCTGATCGGAGCCGGAGACGTTGATCGAGTTGACGACCTTGTCGGCGGAGCCGACGAACTTGGCCGCGATGGTGGCGGCCGTCGCCGCGGCCTCCGGAGAGGTGACGGTGCCCGACAGCACCAGGGAGTCGCCGAGCGACTGCGCCTTGATATGCGAGTCGGGAATGACCTGCGCGAGCGTGTTCTCCAGGCCGACCGTGTCGCGGCCAATGACCAGCTCGAAATGGGCGATCTGGCGGTTGCCGTCGCCGAACAGGAAGACGTTGGCCTCGCCGACGCTCATGCCGATCAGGTAGATCTTCCGATTGTTGCGCACGATCGCGTCGGCGACCGTCGGGTTGGATACCAGGACGTCGCGGATATCCTCCGGCAGGTCGATCACCATCGACTTGTTGAGGCCGAGATTGACGACCCGCCCCTCGATCTCGCTCACCGAACGAATGGCGGCGGGATCGGCGGCCTGGGCCGGCATGCTCGCGAGACCGGCGACAAGAAGGCCCGCGAGAGGAAGAATCAGCGCTAGGCAGCGGTTCATGACCGGGGTTCCTGGAGTTGCGATCGGTCGAAGCTTTTTGATCATGGCGCTTGCTGGGCCGTGACGCGGGAGACGACGCCGAATTTCACGACGGCGATGCCGGTCGGCTTGCGTTGCCGCGCGGCGGGCTGGTTGGCGTCGACGAGCGGACGCAACGCCAGTGAGATCGAGCCGATCTGCTGGGCCTGGGTGACGAGTTCGGTCTGGTCGGGCGTGAGCTCCAGCGTTGCCGTGTTTTGCGCGACCATCGATGGCTGCTTGTCGTCGCCGGTCTGCTGCACCGACTGGTCGATCGCCAGCACCCTCACGTCGGTGAGGATGGTTTCGGCCACGGCTTCGTTGGCGTCCTTCTGGCGGACCAGCAGGATGTCGACGCGGTCTTCCGGCAGGATGAACCCGCCGGCCGTCGAGGCGGCGTTGACGCGTACCGCCACGGCGCGCATGCCCTCGGGCAGCACGGCCGACAGGAAGCCGCGATCCGAACGCACCAGCTTGGCCTTGCGGATGGGTTCGCCGGCGAGGATGGGGGTACGCGCCAGCATGCCCTTGAGATCGGTGACGGCGTCCGGCTCACCCGATCGCTGGATATAACCCTCGCTCAATCCGTCCTTGGGCCAGGGTTTCCAGACGAGGCTGTCGGCGTCGATACCCTTGCCGATTCCGATGTCCCTGGCGGCGACGAGAACGTCTTCGAGGTCGATCGGAGGGGGGGCGGGCTGGACCGCCACTTCCTGCGGCGCAGCGGTGTCGCGGGTGCCGATCCGTGTCGCGATGAGGCCGGCACCGGCGGCGGCGACACCAGCGACGAGCAGAATGATCAGTTGGATCGGGCGCATGATGTTGCCTCGCGACGCAGGACGACGAACGTTCCATTCGACGTCCAAGTACACGGGGTAACGCTGAATTTATGGTTAATAAGGTGTTTGAAATCGTCTCGGTTTGTTTCGGCCGTTCAGGAATCAGCTTCCTTAGCGTCACATGGAAGCGAAGACGGCGAACCAGGGAGTATCTGGGAAAACCATCAATGCTGCGGCTGCGATCGCCACGCCATAGGGAATGCCGGCGCCCTTCTCGTGCAAACGCAAAGCGGCCGTCCAACCGAGCAGGAATCCGGGCAACGGCATCGAGCGATAGCTCAGTATGATGAGCGACAGTGCGCCGCCGAACAGGGCGGTCAGGATCAGGAAAGGTAGGGCCTGTTCAATGCCCACCCAGAGCGCGATGGCCGAGGCGAGCTTGGCGTCGCCGCCACCGAGGTAGCCGAAGGCAAACAGAGCGAACGTGCCGACGAGGACACCGAGTCCGGCGAGAAGATGGAGGCCGATCACCTGAAGCGGCAGGCCACTCAGTAACGCCAAGGCAAGAAAGGCGAGGGCGAGCGCGGCCGGAAAGCGATTGGGGATCTGCATGGTCAGAAGGTCGTAACAGGCGGCGACTGTGACCACGATGGGGAAGACGGCACTGAGGAGGATGGCGACGATGTGCAAGGCGGGTAGTCTCCGGGGTGCCTTCCGGCTGGAGGTGGACAGGAGACTAGCCAACCAGGGTAAACGGCACCTGAACGATGGCGACCTTCGCGGAATCGAAAGGGGAGGCCGTCCTGGCCTCCCCTTTGGGATCCCGATATCCAAGGCCACCACGAAACATCGTTTCAGGCGGCTGTCGACGATCCACCGGACCGTCGTGCCTAACTTGGCTTAGGGGGTGGTGGTGGCGGCGGTCTTCGGCTTGATCTCATCGGCAATCGAATTGAACGTGGCGCTGATGTTGTTGCCGAGGGTGGTGGCCGCGGTGATGATGGCAACGGCGATCAGCGAGGCAATCAGGCCGTATTCGATGGCGGTGGCGCCGGATTCGTCCTTGAGGAAACGCGAAACGAGAGCCTTCATTTGAGGTACTCCTAAGCTCACATATCTGACAGCACAGGTTCGATGGTCTATTTTCGCCTGACCCGTCTGAACCGCGATCAATCTAGACCGCCAGCTGTTTCCAGTGAGTTAAGGTGATCGTAGAAACTCGCCTCTATCGGCGGAAGTCGTTGGATGGTTAAAGTTAACTGAACTGCTGGGCAGAAAACTCTTCATTTACCTTGTGTCGAGAGCCGGAAAATACCAAAGAGGTCCAGAAAAGGCTTCTTTCCATTGCTTCGCGACGGCTCACGACAAATCCATTTTGAAACGGCCGCTGTACTCCGTAGGGCTGCATCGGTCCGAAACGCGGAGAAGTGCGATAGCGTTGGCGCTTTGTTTACCAACTCTAGGGATGATCTCGGTGAACAGATGGTTACCGGAGCGTCCCATGTCCTCAAGGCTCGTGCGTTCGGCTCTTCTTGCGGCCGTGGTGATATCGGTCGGCGCGCCCGTCAGCAGTCGAGCCGCCGACATGGTGAAGGTCGAGCTCGATCAGGCTCGGATCTATCGCCTTGCCGCCCCGGCGAGCACGATCGTGATCGGCAACCCGGCGATCGCCGATGCGACATTGCAGGATGCGCAAACGCTGATCGTCACGGGGCGAGCCTATGGCCAGACCAATCTCATCGTTCTTGACGAGCAGGGCGAGACCATCACCGACGTCCAGCTCGCCGTGCTCGCCGCGACGGAGAACCTGGTTACCGTCTACAAGGGAGCCAAGCGACAATCCCTGAGCTGTCTGCCGGATTGCCAGCCGGCTGCCGTGCCGGGCGACGACTCGCAACATTTCGGCGGCATTCTCGGGCAGGTTGCCCAGCACAATGGCTCGGGCAGCGGCGCCCCGACCGCCACGACGACGGGCGCGAGCGGAAACTCCTCGGGCGCCTCGGTTCCCGCCGCGCCGAACAGCCAATAGTTCACGATCGGTTACACTGCTTGGTAAGGTGTTTGGGGGCACACTCCGCTCTTGCGAGCCTATTCGCAGCGGGAGAAGCCTCATTGCGCAGGATCTGGCCCTTCCATCGTAATCATCCCACCGGTACGGCCGGCGATGGCGCGTCGCCGCGCGCGCTCCTGTCCGATCGTCGTGGCGCGGTGGCCGTGGAGTTCGCAATCGTCTCGATTCCGTTCTTCCTGCTGCTGTTCGCCATTCTCGAAATGGCGCTGATGTTCTTCGTCGGTCAGCTGCTCGACACCGCCACCGTGTCGGCTTCCCGCCTGATCCGGACGGGCGAGGCCAAGGCGCTGCCGCTTGATCAGGACAAGTTCAAGACCAAGGTCTGCGAGGGCATGGTCAACCTCGTCGATTGCGAGACGCGCCTTTACGTCGACGTGCAATCCTATTCGAGCTTCGGGTCCTATGCGCCAACCAGCCCGCTCGATGAGGATGGAAACATCAAGTCGACGAAGTACACCAACGGCAACAAGAACGAGATCATCGTGGTCCGCAGCTTCTACGCCTGGCCGGTCATGTTCAACATGCTGGCGCGCAGCAGCACGAGGCTGGCGAACGGCGACCAGTTGCTCGGCGCCGTCGTCGCCTTTCAGACGGAGCCTTTTCCATGGTAGTGCGGTTCGGGCAGCTCGGGGTGCGGCTCGGTCGGCTCGTCGGGCGCTTCGCGGTCGAGCGACGGGGCGTGTCGGCGGTGGAGTTCGCGCTGATCCTGCCGCTGATGCTGATCATCTATGCCGGTTGTGGTGAGGTGACGACGGCGCTGATCGTCGATCGCAAGGTCAGCCGGGCGGCCAGCACCATATCCGATCTCGTCGCCCAGCAGAGCTCGATCAGCTCGGCGATGATGAACAACATATTCGACGCGACAACGGCCATTATCGAGCCCTACGACGCCTCGGCGGCGAAGGTCGTGCTGGTCGTTGTCGACATTACCTCGTCGGGACAGAAGGTCGCGTGGTCCAGGGCGCGCCACGATACGGCCGCGACGGTCAATGTGGCCCCGCCCGCCGGGCTCGCGGTTCCCGGTACCATTGCGACGGTCGGCGACGAGGTCGTCGTGGGGCGGGTCACCTACGCCTTCACCTCGCCCTTTGCCAACGTCATGAAGAGCATCACCGGCAGTACCGTCTATAATCTCGAGCACGTGTTCTTTCTGAAGCCACGCCAGGGGAACAAGATCACCTTTACCGGTTAGGCGTCGCTTGCCGTGGCAGCTTTAACCAGCAACTGCCGGCGATATGGCAGTTAACGAGCCGGCAACACGGGGCTGGTAGGATCGAGAAACTGCGGTCTGGAGCCTTTCCTCGAGAGAACACATCCTGTGGCATCAGCGGCTTTCCACATCTCCACGATCCTCAGGCCGTCGATACTGGCGTTCGGCGCGGTGGTCGCCGCTCTTCTCTCGATTACCAGCGTCGTGCGCGACCACGACGACGAACGGTATCTCGAACGACGCTATGCTGATGTGGGCAAGATCCTGTCCGCGGCAATCGATCCTCGCTTCCAGAGCAAGGCCGACGAGATCACCCGAGTCGCCGAGCGGTTGGTGGTGATCGGCGCCATTCGTGGCGGCGGGCTCTACGATGGCTCCGGGCATGAACAACAGGTGTTCGGTGAGCGCGTCGAGGCGAGTTTCAACGCCGTCATGCGCACGGGGCGTACCGTGTTCCGCCCGGCCGGAAGCGCCAAGGCCGACTTCTACTATCCGCCGGAGGCATCGCAGACACCCTTTCACATCTTCCTGAGAGTGGACGTCGGGGAGATCACCAGCCTCGAGACGGTCCGCGACGAACGGGCTGTCACGATTGCGCTCGGGGGCGGAATGGCGGCGGCCGGCGTCACCGAGCTTGTCATGTTGATGATGGTGTGGTGGCCTTTGCGTCGGGTTCGGGCGGGCGTCGAGGCCATGCTGCACGATCCCGCCTCAGCCGATCGCGGCCAACCGCTTCGGTCTTGGGGCGGCGAGGTCGGCAAGCTGACCTTCGCCTTCGAGTGTCTTCGTTCGATGCTGGCGGACGTTTGGCGGACGCGCGTCATGGTCGCCGATACCATCATCGAGTCCTCCCCCTTCGCGGTGTTGCAGATCAACACCGACGGCCACCCCTTCTTCGCCAATCCATCCTGCGCCCGTCTGTTCGGCCGTGACATTCTGCGAACCAACGAGGTGTCTCCGCTGATGCTCCGCGACGTGACGAGTGGGGCGCGTCTCGGCCTGAAGGCCTACGTCGACACCTACAAGAGCGGTATCCGGGCCGTGGAGTTTCCGACGCCGAACGGGCCGAAGCAGGCGCTGATGGCTTCACTGGTGCTTGGCGCGGAAACGCGGGCGCCGGTCAACGTTCTGGTCGGCGTCGACATCAGCGCGATATACGGCGCACGCATCGCGGCGGAGGCCGCGCTCAAGTCCGGCATGGACGAGGTTACCCGATCCACCGTGCGGGTCTTCGAGTACAAGCAGATGCTGGAAGCCTGCCTCGCGTTGATGGGAGGCGGTAAGAAGGGGCGCGAGCACGTGCAGGTCGCCGACTTCGTGCGCGAATGGCTCGATGCGGCCAAGGAAGCCGGGGCCGTGCAGCTCTTCGAGGTCGAGGGCGAGGATCCGGAGCTTGCCGGCGGCAAGGACAACCTTCGGTCCGTGGTACGCTTTGCCGCCTTTGCCGCCTACACGGAGCTTGGCACCCTGCCGGTCGACATGAAGATCGACCTGAGGGGCATCGACTTCGAGACCGCCGGCCTGCAGGTGCAGGTGCGCGCCGCCGCTGGGGCCAAGGGGGCTTGCGCGGCCGACAGCAACCTGGCGCTCGCCGCCCTCAAGGCCGCCGTAGCCCGCGTCGACGGCCAGCTCTCTGGCGTGGAGAAGGATGAGAGCGGGACGGTTCTCGTCAGGATTACCCTGCGCGGTGCGGCCGAGCGCATGCAGACGGCGATGAAGTCTAAGACCGCCGAGTAGGTTTCCGCCGCATCTTCGCCGGAACGTCTTGCGCCCTCTTGGCTGCAAGGTGGCGAGGCGTTTACTGGCTGAGGACAAGGCGTCCGTTCTCGATGGAGAAGGCCTTGAGGCGGCTGAGGAAGCTCATTCCCAAGAGATTGGTGGCGAGTTGCTCATCGGACAGGACCAAGGCATCGACATCACTCACCCTGATATCGCCGACTTCGATCTCGCGAAGGCGGACACGGGCGGCCTCGGCAACGCCGCCGGCGGTTGAAACCTTTGCCGTGTAATCGCCGGGAAGAACGATCAGGCCGGCGGTTCGGGCGTCGGACGCGCGCAGGGCCACAAGGGTCGCGCCGGTGTCGGCCAGCATGGAGAGCGACCGGCCGTTGACGCGACCGGTAAAGACGAAGTGGCCACGACCGTCGGCGGCGATCTCGACCCTGCCGAACGGGAGGGCGGGCTTCGGTTTGGCCGCCGGCGCGGGAGTGTCCTTGGCTTCCGGCAGAGTTGCAAATCGCTGCAGCTCCGGTGCGAAGAAGCCGATCACCACCGTTGCCGCCAATACCAACCACAGGAGACGGAGCATCATGCCCTCCGGGCGGTCCGCATCGACCGCTCGGACAGCCTAGAAGGCGGTCGTTCCCAAAGCATTAAGCGGTGATCGGATCACGTAGCGGCGGCAAGGCTTGCCTTGGCCAGGGCGGCCCAGACGGCAGCGCCCGGGGCGATGGCGTCGTCCGCGAAATCGTAGGCGGGGTGGTGAAGGCCGGCCGAAGGACCGTTACCCATGAAGAAGTAGGCGCCGGGTACGCGCTCGAGGTAGTAGGAGAAGTCTTCCGCCGCCATCAACGGCGTCCCGGTCCGATTGACGGCCTTGCTGCCGAACAGGCCTTCGACGACATCGCCAACCCGTCCCGCGGGCACCACGTGGTTCACGGTCACCGGATAACCGCGCTCGTAGGCGACACGTGCTTCGGCGCCGAACGTCGAAGCGACGGCCGTTGCGATGCGGCCGACCGACGCCTCGAGGTCCGCGCGAACCTTTTCATCAAGCGCGCGGACCGTTCCCGACAGGCGAGCGGTCTGCGGAATGACGTTGTCGGTGTTGCCGGCATGGAACGTCGTCACCGAGACGACGCCCGAGGCGAGCGGATCGGTGTTGCGCGCCACGATCGACTGGAGGGCCGTGACCATCTGGGCGCCCACCAGAATGGGGTCGATGGTCTCGTGCGGGCGGGCGGCGTGTCCGCCCCGGCCGAGGATATCGATGTAGAAGCGGTCGGTGGAGGCCATGATGGCGCCGGGGCGTACGGCGAAGCGGCCCACCGGCAGTCCCGGCAGGTTGTGGGTTCCGTAGATCTCGTCCACTGGGAACCGTTGGAACAGGCCATCCTCGATCATCGCCCGGGCTCCGGCGCCACCCTCTTCGGCCGGTTGGAACACGAAAACGACGGTGCCGGCAAAATCGCGATCAGCCGCGAGATGGCGGGCGGCGGCCAGGAGCGTCGCCGTATGGCCGTCGTGGCCGCAGGCATGCATGGTCCCGGGCGTCTGGGAGGCCCAGGGAGTCCCAGTGATTTCCTCGATCGGCAAGGCGTCCATGTCGGCGCGCAGCGCCACGGCCCGGTTGCCCGGCCGCCCCCGGAGCACGCCGACGACCCCGCAGCCTCCGACGCCGGTCACGACCTCGTCGAGGCCGAACTCGCCGAGCTTTCCGGCAACAAAGGCGGAGGTCTCGTCGAGAGCGTAGAGCAGTTCGGGACGGCGATGCAGATCGCGACGCCAGAGCACGGCTTCGCCGGCGATGGCGGCAATCTCTTCAAGGGCGGACAAGGGTTGACCTCTCTACGGACAATTGCGGAGAAATGTCAGCCTAGCATGCCGGCAACGGCGAAGGCGAGAGCCATTCAGCCTCTTGCGCGATGTCCGAGGCTTGCCGAAATTTAACCATCCGTTCGTGTTCTTGCTGGCAAATCCACCTGCCGATCGGTTTGCCGATCGAGCCTTCATGGAGATTCCCGTGTCCGGACGCGCCTTCGCCTTCCTGCCGCTTTGCGCGGCATTGTTTCTTGCCGCCTGCCAGAGCGCACCGCCACCGCCACCCAAGCCGACCTTCTACGAGGACCTTGCCTCGCCGACGGCCCGGGTCGACGAGACCAAGGCGCTGACCATGCTCAATCAGTATCGTGCGCAATCGGGCATCGCGCCTTTGACGCTTGATCCGCGTCTCAACCGAATCGCCGAGGACTATGCGAGGAAGATGGCGGCCGCCGACAAGATGGGCCACGACGTGGACGGCCATTCCCTGCTCGGCACTCGCCTCAAGGGCTATGGCTATCCCTTCTCCAACGCCGGCGAAAACGTCGCGGCGGGCTATCACACGTTGGCCGAGGCGTTTTCGGGATGGCGACAATCGCCGCCGCATGATCGCGGCATGAAGGACCCGGACATGAGTCTGATGGGCATCGCTACCGCCTACAACCCGAACTCCAAGTACAAGGTGTTCTGGTGCCTGATCCTGGCCCATCCGCCTGTTGTCGCCGCCGGTGGCACGCTGATGGGCGCCACAAGCGGCTTTGCGCCGTCGGTCGGTCTGACCATCAGGTGATGACAAGGGCGCTGCCGGATCCGCTCAGGCCTCGGCGGCGCCGCTTCCCTTGCTCGAGAAGGCAGCGGCGAGCGCCGCGTAGAGTTCGCGCGGCGTGAAGGGTTTGCGAAGCGTCGCGGTGGCGCGAAGCTCGGTCGGCATGCGCGCCGAGGCGCTGATCATGACAACCGGCGGCAGTTCGCCGCTAAAGCGGGTCTCAAGCGCGTCGAGGACGTCGGTCGCGGTTTCCGAGCGCAACGTCCAGTCGACGATCACGACATCCGGCCGGCAGGTGGCGACGACCGATTGCGCCTCGGCGCTGCCGCCCGCTTCGTACACATCGACCTCGAAGGACTCCAGGATGCTCGCGATCAACATGCGGGCGATCGGGCTGTCGTCAACGACGAGAGCCACCGGACGGGTTTCGTCCGACGTCGGGTCGTCGCTTTCGCCAATGATCGACTGGGTCACGGTGCGCCGTCCCATGAGGTGCCCGACGAGGCGACGGCCGCCCAAGACCGCCTGGGCGCCGCCGGATGTGGCGGACGGAGAGGCTGGGGGCGAACGCATGGGCATGATGGGATTCCTGGCAAGTGAGATGACTACAGTAAGCGCGGGACCTTTCCGCCTTGTTAAGCACGGCGCTTAGCCTACAAAGCTCTTTCGGAAGCGATCTTTTTCCGATCGACCGTTGACGGCTGAACGCCGACGGCTATATTCCGCCTCCGCTGCCCCAGTGGCGAAATGGTAGACGCGGCAGACTCAAAATCTGTTGTTCGCGAGAACGTGCTGGTTCGAGTCCGGCCTGGGGCACCAAATTTCCACTTTGCATGGTTCCGGATCGTGCCGGGAGCCCGTGGCGATTATTGGGCGGGAACGCGCCGCCATCATGACCTCTCGCCGTGTTTCTCTTTCGGACCCGACCTGATACATCGGACGCACAACTCACGATCGCTCCGCAGGCCAATGTCCGACTTCGCGCTCAGCCAAACGCCCCTTATCCAGTTTCTTCGCGGCGCTCTCGACCGGCATTCGAGTGGCGTCATCTATCGTGACCTCGCGTCGGCGCTCAGACAGGCGATTACCGAAGGGGTGCTCGGGACTGGCGACGTTCTCCCTGGGGAACGAGACTTCGCGGAGGCGATCGACGTCTCCCGCACGTCGGTGCGAAAGGCCATAGAGACGCTGGTCGGCGACGGCGTGCTGATTCGCCGCCACGGCGCGCGTACCGCCGTGGCCGAGAGAGTCGAGAAGCCGCTGTCCGCCCTCACGTCCTTTTCCGAGGACATGCGCTCGCGCGGCATCGAACCGGGTATGACATGGATCAGCCGGGAAGTCGGTCCCGCCTCGCCGGCCGAGATCATGGCGCTTCATCTGTCGGTGGGTGCCCGCGTCTGCCGCCTGAAGCGCCTCAGAACCGGCGATGGCATGCCGATGGCCATCGAACACGCCGTGGTGCCGGCCGACGTGCTGGACGACCCGGAGGTGGTCACGGGTTCGCTCTACGACGTGCTGGCCGAGCGAAACCGTCGGCCTGTCAGGGCCTTGCAGCGGCTGCGCGCCGCCGTGGCTGGTATGGAGGACGGGCGCCTGCTCCACCTGGAGATCGGCGCGCCGTTGCTGGTTGCCGAGCGTCGCTGCTTCACGGCCGACGGCACCCCCGTGGAGTTCACGCGCACCTATTATTGCGGGGAGCGCTACGACTTTTTGGTTGAGCTGCGCGCTCAGGATTGAATGTGATCACTGTGATACCAGTTGGGCAAATTATAGGCCTTTAGTCCAAACTGGTTGCTGACTGGTTCTTTCGCTGCTACCAATCATCCAGTGAACAGCAGCGAGGAAACCGTGTCCGACTGCCTCAAGCGCTTCGCCTCATCGCTCGTCGTTTCCTGCCAGCCGGTGCCGGAGGGACCGCTGGATCATCCCGATCAAGTGGTTGGCTTCGCGCTGGCTGCCCTGGCCTCGGGCGGTCGAGGGCTTCGCATCGAGGGCATCGCCAACCTCAGGGCGGTCAGGGCGGCGACGGATGCGCCGATCATCGGTCTAATCAAGCGCGATCTCGATACCTCTCCGATCCGCATCACGCCCTTTCTGGACGATGTCATTGCGCTGGCCGACGCCGGCGCCGACATCATCGCCTTCGATGCGACCGATCGCGTCCGGCCGGGTCCGGTCGCCGATCTGTGCAAAGCCGTGCACGCCCGAGGCAAGCTTGCGATGGCCGATATCTCGACCATCGAAGAGGCGAGGGCGGCGGTGGCGCTCGGCGTCGATGTCGTGGGCACCACCATGTCCGGCTATACCGGCGGTCCCGAGCCGTCGGAGCCTGATTTTCCATTGCTCGCCGCTGCCGTGCGGCTTGGCCGTCCAGTGATCGCCGAAGGGCGCATCCGCGTGCCGGAACAGGCGGCGGAGGCGATCCGGCTCGGCGCCCATGGTGTCGTCGTCGGTTCGGCCATCACTCGTCCCGAGCACATCACGCGCTGGTTTGCCGATGCCATCGATGTGGCCCGCGCCGCTGCCACCCAGCCGGCACTGGCCTTCGATCTCGGCGGCACCAAGACGCTGGTGGCTCTGGTCGACGGCGACCGAGTCGTAGACCAGCGCGAGAAAGGCACGGACAGGCGGGTCGATCCGGATGACTGGTGCGACGCCATTGCCGAGCTGGCGGCCCCCTGGCAAGGCGGTTATGGCGCGGTGGGCGGGGCTGTCACCGGCGTCGTGCATGAGGGGCGCTGGTCGGCGCTCAACCCCGGTACGCTGCCGGTATCATCGAACTATCCGTTGGCCGACGCGCTGGCGAAGCGTCTCGGCAGGCCGGTGGTGCTCCATAACGACGCGCAGGCCGCTGCCTGGGGCGAGTACCGCTTCGGCGCCGGCGCCGGCCGCGATCTTGTGTTCGTCACCGTCTCGACAGGCATCGGCGGTGGCGCCGTCATTGGCGGACGATTGCTCGTCGGTCGCGGTGGTGTCGCCGGCTCGGTCGGCTTCACTCACGAGACGGCCGGGGTTCCGCTCGAAACGCTGGCGAGCGGCAGCTTTCTGGCCGACGCGGCTGCGGCGCTCGGCCACTCCGTCGACGCCCCGGCCGTCTTCGCCGCCGCGGCACGTGGCGAGGCCTGGGCGTCCGCCGTGGTCGACCGCTCGGTCGATGTGGTCGCGCGGCTTCTTGAGAACCTGCAACTGCTGTTCGATCCGGCCGTCATGGTCGTCGGCGGTGGCGTCGGCCTGGCCGACGGCTATCGCGCGCGCCTCGAAGCGCGGCTGGTGCATCTGCCGCCACACCTGAAGCCCGAGATCCGCGCTGCGGCTCTCGGAAAATCCGCTGGCGTGATCGGCGCCGCCGATCTCGCCCGTCGCACATTATAGAATCCAAGGGGACACAAAATGACGCGACTGAAAACCCTTCTGACCAGTGCCGCCCTGTTCGCGGCGTTGGGTGTGACCGGAGCCATGGCCGAGGTGACCGTTCTCGGATGGCCGGGAGGACCTGAGGAGGCCGGCCTGCGCAAGGCGGCGGACGCCTACAACGCTATAGCTTCCGACGCCGACAAGGTGAAGCTGATCTTCTTCAATCGCGACGGCTTCTTCGACAAGCTGGCCGCCGATCTCGCCGCCGGCTCGACCGATTTCGACGTCAACCTTCTCGCTACCTATGCGCTCGGTCGCTATGCGCCGTTCATGGATCCGATCACGCTGCCGGACGCCTCCAAGGCGACCTTCCCCGAGAAGGTGCTGGCGACCATGCAATATGACGGCAAGCAGTACGGCATCCCGACCGATCTGTCGCTGCACTTCATGTATTACCGCAGCGACCTCATCGAGAAGCTGCTCTCCGATGCCGACTGGAAGGCGAAATACGGCGAGATCTCCGAGAAATATCTCGGCAAGACGCTCGAGCCCAAGGACCCGGACGCCTGGACCTGGGAAGACTGGATGGCGACGGCGCTGTTCTTCACCAAGTCGATCAACTCGGACAGCCCGACCCGCTACGGCACGGTTCTCCAGATGAAGAACCTCTTGTTCAACATGATGGTCTGGCACTCGGTCGCGCGCGCCCAGGGCGGCGACTGGATGAACGACAAGGGCGAGATCACCGTCGACAGCCCCGCCTATCGCACGGCGCTCGATATCTACAAGAAGCTCTATGACGAGGGCACGTCGCCCAAGGATTCGACCACCTACGAGTTCGCCGAGGCCAATGCCGCCTTCGGCGCCGGCCAAGTGGCGACAATGGTGCAGTGGAACGCCGCCTTCGGCGATCTCGACAACAAGGAAAAGACGCCCGCCGTTGCCGGCAAGATTGGCACGGTCGCGCCGCCTGCCGGCCCGGAGGGCCGTTTCACCCACATCCACGGTCTCGGTCTCGGCATCAACAAGGCGTCCAAGAACAAGGAGGGCGCCGTCAAGTTCCTGAACTGGCTTGGCACGCCCGATGCCATGGAGATCTACGCCAAGGCCGGCGGCTCGCCGGCGCTCAGCGACGAGGTGGTGGCCAAGGTCAGTACCGAACGACCGGACCTCGTCAAGCTTGGCCAGTTCGCCGGGGCCTATGGCTTCGTCATGCACGGCGGGACCGCCGCCAAGGCGTTGCAGGTCTATGAGCTGCAGGCCAAGGAGTTCACCGCCTACTGGGCCGGCGACAAGTCGCTCGACGAGGCGCTGGCCGCGACCAAGGCGGGCATGGCCGATCTCCTGAAGCCTTGATCATATCCGGACGGTGGCGGCCTGACCGCCACTGTTCCAACTCCGGCGGATTGCGGTAAATAGTTGAGCCAGCAGCGCCGCGCCGCCATTCCGCGCGTCGGTCTCCCCCCGGCCGGCGCGCGGTACATTTCCGCCGTCGCCGATCTTTCGAGGACGAGACCCGTATGCCGCGGACTTCCCGTTTCGAGGGGCGCCTTCTGATCGCCCCGCTCACGGCCTTTCTCATCGCCCTTCTCGGGTTCCCACTCGTTCTCGACATCATCTATTCGATCTCGCGCGTCGGTTTCGAGGACATCCGCGCGCCGGAGCCGATCGGCTTTTCCAACTATGCCAAGGCCATGGCCGATCCGGAGTTCTGGGCCGCCGCATGGTTCTCCCTGCGCTTCGGGCTGATCGTCTCAGTCATCCAGGTGGTGGCCGGTCTCGCGCTTGCCGTGTTTCTGGCGCCGCTGTTTGCCAAGCGGCCCTGGCTGATCGCGCTTCTGATGCTGCCGATGATGGTGGCGCCGGCGCTGGTCGGACTGATGTATCGGCTGATCCTGCACGAGTTTGTCGGGGCCGTGCCGTATTATCTTCTCGAGTGGTACGGCGATTTTCCCGCCTTCCTCGGCCGCGACTGGGCCTTTACGACGCTGGTGACCGTCGAGACGCTGCAATGGACGCCTTTTGCGCTCTTGATCCTGCATTCGTCCTATGCGGCGATCTCGCCCGATGTTCGCGAGGCGGCGGCGCTGGACGGGGCGCGTGGCCGGCGGCTGTTTCTCAACATCGACCTGCCGTTGATGATGCCGGCGATCGGCATCACCTTCTTCATTCGCTTCATCGACAGCTTCCGGGTGTTCGACAACCTCTACACCCTGGTCGGACCGGGCGCCGGCGGTTCCACAACGTCGATGAGCATCTACATCTACCAGGCCTTCTTCAAGGTGGGCGACATAGGCCTCGCCGTTGCCGCCTCGATGTTGCTGCTCGTGGCATCCTTCGTGGTGCTTTGGGTGATCAACGGCCTCACTGCCAGAAAGGCGCCGCTATGAGGAAGCCCCTCGTCAACGCCCTGCGGTGGCTGGTGTTCATCGCTGCCGTGGTGATCCTGAACTTCCCGGTGATCGCGACGCTGGTCACCTCGCTGAAGAGCGAGGCGGAGATCATGACCAATGCCTCGCTGTTCATCGAGGCGCCGACGCTCGACAACTACGCGGCCGTCTTTGCCATGGCCGACCGCTTCGACATCCTGCACTTCCTGACCAACAGCCTTGTCGCCTCGCTGATCGGCTCGGTGCTCGCCATCGCGCTGGCCTTTCCCGCCGCCTACGCCATGGCGCGTTTCGGCGCGGGCAGGAGCTGGCTGCTTCCGCTCGCCGTCAATCTCCGGGCCGTGCCGCTGATCATCTTCGCCATCCCGATCTATCTGATGTACCAGCAGGTCGGCCTGCTCGACACGCGCTTCGGCCTCGCCCTCATTCTGTGCCTCGTCAACGTGCCGCTCGTATTGGTGCTGTTCGCCTCCTCGATCGCCGATCTGCCGCTGGAGATCGAGGAAGCCGGTCGCGTCGACGGCGCGGGCACGTTGCGGCTTCTCGTCTATGTCGTGGCGCCGATGTCGCTCAACGTCGTCGCCGCCTCGTCGGTGCTGGCCTTCATCTATTCGTGGAACGAGTTCCTGTTCGGCCTGATGCTGACCACCAACAGCGCAACGCCCGTGTCGGTCGGCGCCTCGTTCTTCTTCGCCGCCTCCGGCGGTGGCGTACGTTGGGGCGTGGCGGCCGCCGTCATGATCCTGGCGACGCTGCCGCCCCTCATCCTCGGCCTTCTGATGTATCGCCAGATAGGCCGGTCGATGACCGCCGGCGCCGTCAAGGGCTGACCCTATCCCCTCTTCGCCTCGAGATTTCCGGGAAACGACCATGGCCGAAATCGAGTTCAAGTCCGTTGCCAAGTCCTTCGACAAGGTCGGCGTCATCGCCGGTCTCGACCTCAAGGTTGACGATGGCGAGTTCATCGTCTTCGTGGGGCCGTCCGGCTGCGGCAAGTCGACCGCGCTCCGGATGATTGCCGGTCTTGAGGAAACCACTTCCGGCGATATTCGGATCGGCAGTCGCTCGGTAACCGGGCTTGCGCCGTCGGATCGCAATGTCGCCATGGTGTTCCAGAGCTACGCGCTCTATCCGCACATGACGGTGGCCGGCAATATCGGCTTCCCTCTGAAGATGGCCGGGCGGCCCGCCGCCGAGATCGCCGAGCGGGTCAAGGAAGCCGCCGACATTCTCGACCTCGGCCCCTATCTCGGTCGCCGTCCCGCCCAGCTCTCCGGCGGGCAGCGTCAGCGCGTCGCCCTGGGGAGGGCGATCGTCCGGCATCCCGAGGTCTTCCTGTTCGACGAACCCTTGTCGAACCTCGACGCTGATCTCCGGGTGTCGATGCGCGGCGAGATCATGCGGCTTCGCGAGCGCATTCGCGCGACCATGATCTATGTGACGCACGACCAGACCGAAGCGATGACCATGGGGGACCGGATCGCCGTCTTCGCGCCGCTCAAGGACGGCCATGGCCGAAACCTGATGCAGGTCGGCAAGCCGGAGGAGCTTTACGAACGGCCGGCCAACCTGTTCGTCGCCCGTTTCCTGGGCTCGCCGAAGATGAACATGATCGAGATGGCCGAAGGACAGGCGCCGGCCTTTGGAACCATGGATCTCGAGACGCGTCCTGCCGATCACGCCGGTGCCTTGCTTCTGGGCGTCCGTCCGGAAGACATTCGCATCGCCAACGCCGGCGCGCCGGGGCTCGCAGGGCGCATTCGTCTGGTCGAGGCGCTCGGCGCCGAATATTACGTGCATGTCGAGACGGCGGCCGGCGAGCTCATCGCTCGCGTCATGGACAAGCGTCTTCGTCCCACGTCCGGCGATGTCGTCGCCCTGCAGCCGGCCCCCGGCTCGTTCCACCTGTTCGACAAGGCGACCGGCTGCCGTCTCGCCACGTGAGCGGATGCCGGTCCGTCTGGGGGGTTACTCCACTCCGGCGATCGGGGTGGGGCGGCCGCGTACCATGCGCGTCAGGGTGTCCTCGCGCCACAGGTAGGCGTGGGCGAGCGCCATGACGATATGGCCGAGCGTCAGGGCGAGCAACGCCCAGCCGAGCAGGCCATGCACGGCATTGGCCGGGGCCATCAGCTCCGGGATCCGCTCGCCACCGCCTGCGAACACCTCGATGCCGAAGACCGAAAGGCCGCGACCGCTGCCATAGGCTCTGAGCACGGCCACCGTCGGCACCGCCAACATCAGGAGATAGAGGACGAGATGTCCCAGCCGTGCGGCGATGCCTAGAAAGCCGGCGGCATGGACCGGTCGATTGCCGAGGTTGACGAGGGCCCAGACCCCACGCAGGACGACGGCGATCAGAAGCAGGAAGCCGACCGACATGTGCCAGGACCAGAAGAAACGGGCAACGGGCATTTCGCGGTCGACGGCATGCAGGATGGCCGAAAGGAACTGCCAGGCAAACAGCGCCGCCATCAGCCAGTGCAGGGCGCGGCTGATGGTGCCATAACCCTCGGGGTGGTCGAAGAGCGTCGATTGATCCTTCATGGCGGGGCTCCCGTCGTCCAATGGAGTAGATCGGTTGTTTAGGTGATTATGCGTAGATGCAGGATATTTGCCAGTGCGAATGCGACGCGAAGCCGATCAGGATAACAAACGCGGGCTCAAAACTGCGTGAGAGGACACTCCGGCGAGGTGGGAAGGTCGGGCGAGGCCCCAAGGGTGCCTCGCAACGCGCCATCCACTAAGTTCCGGGCGTTCCGGGATCTGGCGCCATGATGAAGGCTGCCTGGCCGGTGGCGGGAGGACGGATGAAGCGCGTTTCCGATCTAAATCACCCCTTCTATCGTCCCCTTTGGCGTCGTGTGCTGCTGGTGGCGGTGACCGGAGCTTGGGCTTGCTACGAGAATTTCGTGGTCAAGGATCCGATGTGGATGGTTTTGACCGCCGGCGTCTTCGTCTACGCCGCCTGGGTATTCCTGATCAAATGGGTGGACCCGCAGGACAAGCCGGCGGAAACCGTCGCGGGCGGCGGCGAGACATCCGAAGGGGCGGACGGTGACGAAGGCGTCGACCGTCGCTGACTTGCGATCTATGCTAGGGGTTCCCACGTAGAAGGCGGCATCGTCGCCGAGACCGTTCACGGGAGCCTGCCATGACCGTCGAGACCTTCCCCATCACGCACACCGACGAGGAGTGGCAGCGCCTGCTTACCCCGGAGCAGTATCGCGTCATGCGCGGTCACGGCACCGAGGCGCCGGGCAGTTGCGCATTGCTTCACGAGAAGCGGCGGGGCGTGTTCCATTGTGCCGGCTGCGACACGCCGCTGTTCGCTTCGAACGACAAGTTCGAAAGCGGCACCGGGTGGCCAAGCTTCAACGAACCGGAGCCGGGCGCCGTCGAGACGTCCGTCGACCGCAGTCATCTCATGGTGCGGACCGAGGTGCATTGCGCCCACTGCGGCTCGCACCTCGGCCATGTTTTCGACGATGGGCCGCCACCGTCCGGTCTGCGCTACTGCATCAACGGCGTGGCGCTGGTCTTCCATCCGACCGAGTGACGGCGGCGGCCAGCCTCGTCGTCAGACGTCGGCCTTGGTCTTGGCGTTGGCAATGGCCGCCATGATGAGCTCGGCAGCCTCGTCCACGCCGCCCCAGCCGATCACCTTGACCCACTTGCCGGGTTCCAGGTCCTTGTAGTGCTCGAAGAAGTGCTCGATCTGGTGAACCGTGATCTCGGGCAGGTCGTCGACCGTCTTGATCTTGGAGTAACGGGTGGTCAGCTTGTTGGAGGGAACGGCAATGATCTTCTCGTCATGGCCGCTCTCGTCCTGCATCTTGAGAACGCCGATCGGGCGGCAGTTCATGATGGCGCCGGGCACGATGGCGCGGGTATTGACCACCATCACGTCGATCGGATCGCCGTCATCGGACAGGGTGTGCGGCACGAAGCCATAGTTTCCGGGGTAATGCATCGCCGTGTAGAGGAAGCGGTCGACGTACATGGCGCCGGCCGCCTTGTCCATCTCGTACTTGATCGGCTCACCTCCGAGCGGCACCTCGATGATGACGTTGATGTCCTCGGGCGGGTTGTTGCCGATGGGAACGGCGTCGATGCGCATGATTAATCCTTGAAAAGAAACAAAGTCGCGAGCACGTGTTTATCCGTAATGGTGGGGCGAAAGCAAGGCGAAGCGAACGCCGGAAGGGCGGCAAAATGCCCGATTTTCAGCCTCGCCCGACCGGCGGCCAGGCATAGACGGTGACCGGCACCAGGCGGCCGGCGATCTTCTCGCTGGAACCGACCACTTCCTGACCGCCGAGCCGCTCGTAGAAGCCGACGCCAACGGCGTTGGCCGCGAGAACCCGAACGACCAGACCGTCGAGATGCATGTCGGCAAGGGCCGCTCTCGCTTCCTCGAACAACCTTCTTCCCAGGCCGACGCCGTGCATGTCGGGATGAAGATAGAGCTCGTAGATCTCGCCCCGGAAGGGAAGGGCGCGCATGCGGCTTGGACCCAGGGTCGCATAGCCGACAACCCGGCCTTCCACCTTGACCACGAGCATGGCGACGTTGCGGGAGATGGCCTTGGCCCACCACTGAGGACCGCGCCGTTCGATCATCCGTTCGAGCTCGACGCCGTCGAGAAGTCCTCGATAGGCGTAGCGCCAAGCGGCATCGTGGACCGCCGCGATGTCTGCGGCATCCTCCATGGCGGCGCGCTGAACGTCGATCGAAAGGGTGCTCATTGAGGCAGCTTAACCCGGACCCCTTGGGAGCGGAAGACAAAAACCGCAGCGGTCTGGCCGGTGCCGATCGTCGGCTTTGGCGGACAATCGACCTCTGCCTGGCCTAGAACCAGTTTCCGATGCGGTCGAGGATGCTCTTGTCCTGTTCCGTCGGCGCCGTGGCCACGGCCGGACACGGCGGAGTGCCGGCCGGCACCGTGACGCCGGGCATCGCACAGACCGGCTGGGCGGCCGGCGCCGGCACGATCGGGGCCGGCTGTCCGGCAGTCGCCGACTGCTGCGGGGGCAAGGGCGCGGCAAGCGGCGTCGGCGCAATGGGCTTGGATGGCGCGACCAAGGGAGAGGCGGGCACCGGCTGCGGGGCGGGGGCGACCGCGGCGACCGGGGTGGCTGGCGCGGCGGCAACCGTCTCGCTCTGGTCGCCGGGCACGACGGAACACAGGCGGGAAATGGCGCCGGCACGTTCCTGTTCGACGGGTTCGGTCATGGCCACGGCGTGAATCCGAGGGCCGCGCGGATCGGCGATCGGTACCGGCGCGCCGGTCGGCGGCACGATCCCCGGGCCCACGGTGATGCCGGCGTCCGGGTTGGGGTCGGCGCCGGACAGGCGGGCAAGGGTGCTCGGGTGGCGCTCGGCATCGATGCGGGCGGCCTCGGCGTCGGCCCGAGCCTTTTCCGCGTCGGCCTTGCGCTTCTCGGCGGCCAGCGCCAACTGGATCCGCTTGTCCTCCTCTGCCTTGCGGTCTTCCTCGAGCTTTGCGAACAGCACCTCGGCCTCGGCATAGTCGGCCTTGGCCCTGGTCTGAAGCGAAGCGACGAGCTCCTTGGGCTGCCCCAGATCCGCGGGGCAGGCGGCGACCGTGTCGAGCGGCTGGGAGGGATTGGCGTTGAAGACGTATTTGCGGCCGCAGACGTCCACCTTCGGTTCCTTGCGGGTCATCTCGAAGGTGTCGTAGCCCTCCTTCAGCATCTTCCAGAAGGGCATGTTGGGATCGTTCCAGTGCTTGGCCATGTTCTTTCCGTTCAGACGGAAGGGGAAGGCCTGCAGCTGAAACGTCTTCTGGCCGCCGCGAAAAGCCTCGCGGGCCAAGGCGTATATTTCCTGGATCTGCGGGTCGGTCATGGCATAGCAGCCGCGGGACGAGCAGGAACCGTGCACCATCAGCGCCGAACCGGTGCGACCGTTGGCCCGGTCATAGGCGTTCGGAAAGCCGGTGTTGAAGGCCAGGTACCAGTCCGACTTGGGGTTCATCAGGCCGGGCGAAATGGAGTAGAAGCCTTCCGGCGCCTGCCGGTCGCCCTCCCTGACCTTCGGCCCGAGATCGCCCGACCAACGGCAGATATCGTAGCTCTTGAGCAGCTCGTAGCGACCGCTCGCATTCATTTTCCAGACTTCGAACTTGTTCTCTTCCTTGAAGATGCGCATCAGCACCGGGGAAGAGAGCTTCATGTTGAGCTTCTTCATGAGCTCAAGCGTCTTCGCCGATACCGGGCGCTGGTCCTTGGGACCATAGCCATAACCGATCTCGTCGGCCTGACAGGCGGCGAGGAGGGCGACAAGACCAAGGGCGCCGGCAAGGCGAGCAAGTCGGCCGGTCATCGAGATGCCAGGGGAGGTCTGGTTCGGGCGGAACGAGGTCATGCTCTCCGTTTCACTCATGGACGCCGCTGCACCGTCCGGGTGCTGGCAGGGGGCGTCCGGCCGTCCCCCGAGCGCCGGACAGCATATCACGAAGCGATCCTCGACGGTCATGGTTACCGAAAGGTTACCGTCGTATCAAGGTCAAGCCGTTGCGCCGAATGGCCAGTGCACCCGTTTGCCGGGCTGCGGGACTCCCCGTTTCCAATGAAAACGTGAGAAATTCATGGCAAGACGGTCAGAAAATGCCGAGGCCCGCCCGTTTTCAGACCTTGAGGTCGCGGCCGATCGCCAGGAACTTGCGACGGCGATCCGCACGAATTTCGTCGCGGCTCTTGCCGTCGAAGGTGGCGAATGCCGCCTCGATGACGCCGCCGACCGCTTCGACCACCCGCTCGGGCGCTCGATGGGCGCCGCCGACCGGCTCGTCGATGACGCCTTCGATGATGCCGAACCGGACGAGATCCTGAGCGGTGATGCGCATATTCATCGCCGCGTCCTGCGCCTTGGCCGAGTCCTTCCAGAGGATGGACGCGGCGCCTTCGGGCGAAATGACCGAATAGATGGAGTGTTCGAGCATGAACACGCGGTTGGCCGTGGCGATGGCGATGGCGCCGCCGGAGCCGCCCTCACCGATGACGACCGACACGATCGGGACGCCGATCCGGAGGCAGGCTTGCGTCGAGCGGGCAATGGCCTCGGCCTGGCCCCGCTCCTCGGCGCCGATGCCGGGATAGGCGCCGGCGGTGTCGACGAGCGAGATCACCGGCAGGTTGAAACGGTCGGCCAGTTCCATGATGCGGATGGCCTTGCGGTAGCCTTCCGGCCGCGCCATGCCGAAGTTGTGGCGGATGCGCGTCTGGGTGTCATGGCCCTTTTCCTGACCGATCACGGCGACAGGACGGCCGCGGAAGCTGCCGAGGCCGGCCAGGATCGCGGCGTCCTCGCCGAAGTTCCTGTCACCGGCCAGAGGCGTCCAGTCGGAAATCAACTGCTCAATGTAATGGACGGCATGCGGCCGGTCGGGGTGACGGGCGACCTGCGCCTTCTGCCACGGCGTGAGGCGCGCATAGATGTCGGCCAGCGCCTGTGCGGCGCTCGTCTCGAGTTTGGCGATGTCGTCGTCGATCGGAAGGGCGGATCCGCCGTCGGCCAGGGCTTTCAGCTCCTGAACCTTGCCCTCAAGGTCGGCGATGGGTTTCTCAAAGTCGAGATAGCTTCTCATCCGGCTCTCTTCATGGTGCCCCGGCCGCCGTCTTGATCCCCAGGGACAACCAAAGGTGCGGCGACCGCGCACACTTGGCTTCCGATCGTCGCCTTGTCAACGCCAATCGCCGCAAATGCCGGCAAATCTGTGACCATCTCCGTGCCAATACCAAGTCGGTTATCGCTCCGACAGTGGATGATGATCGGCGACGAGCGCGGCAAGGCGGTGCTCGAGAACATGGGTGTAAATCTCGGTCGTGCCGATGTCGGCGTGGCCGAGCAGCTCCTGGACGATGCGGAGATCGGCGCCATTCTGGAGCAGATGGCTGGCGAAGGCGTGGCGGAGGATGTGAGGCGATACCTTGTCCGGAGATATGCCCAGCCGAGCGGCGGCGTCCTTCAGTTCGCGGGCAAAACTCTGGCGCGTCACGTGACCGGTCTCGGAGTTGGCGGGAAACAGGAACGGACTGCCGGCATGCCGTCCGCTGGCCTTCAGCAGGTGGCGATAGGAGAGAACGGCGGTGCGCGCCGTGTCGCCGATCGGCACCAGCCGATCCTTGGCGCCCTTGCCGCGTACGGTGATGGCGGAGGTGGCCTCGCGGATCGCGCCGGCCGGAAGCGAGACGAGCTCGGAGACGCGCAGACCGGACGCGTAAAGCGTTTCCAGCATGGCCCAGAATCGGGCGCGGCGCAGCGCCTCGGCCTGATCCTCGACCGGTTCGCCGGCCGTGGCCGCCGTCGCGTCCATCAGCCGCCCGACCTCATCGACGGACAGTACCTTGGGGAGAGGGCGGCGCGTGCGCGGGCGATCCACCCGGGCGGTCGGGTCGTCGGTTCGTCGTCCTTCGGCATAGAGAAACTTGTGCAACTGGCGGACGGCGGACAGCCGGCGGGCCTGGGTGGCGGCCGCGTAGCCTTCGGCGGCGAGCCCGGCAACGAAATCCTCGACGTCCTCCGTTGCGGCGTCGAGAAGGCCGCGCCCGCGGCCGGAGAGAAAGCCGACATAGAGATCGAGGTCGGCACGGTAGGCGGCGAGTGTGTTGTCCGACGCAGCGTTCTCGATGCTCGCCGCCTCGAGATAGGTCTCGATCAGTGTGGCGTCGCTGATGCTCATGGGGCGTCGGGCGGCAGATCGGCAGAAGGTTTCTCGATTGAGCCCGTGACGGCGGGCTCCGGCGTGGAGGCGGCAGGCGGCGGCAGCGGCCGGGCATTCGACAGCACCGAGGGATCGATCGGAACGGTAAACGTCCGTGGCTCCGGGGTAACCAGAAAGGCCAGCGCCAGCACCGCCGCGGTGGCGACGGCGGCCAGAACGAGAAGGAAGCCGAGAAAGCGTGTGATGGTCGGCATGGTTCCGCTCGGGGGTGCGGTCCGGCAAGATCGCTCGGCGGCGCTAACGGCTTGACAGAAGCGCCGCCCCAACCCATGAGACTTCTCATGACCGACGTCAAGACCAGCCGCAACCGCGATACCGACGCCGCCCATCGGCGCGCCAGTGCCAATGCGCGTATCGTCGAATTGCTCGGTGGTCGCTCGGTGGTGCTGGTGGGCATGATGGGCGCCGGCAAGACGTCGGTGGGCAAGCGCCTCGCCGGCCGGCTGGGCCTCACCTTCATCGACGCCGACACGGCGATCGAAGAGGCCGCCAAGAAGACGGTGTCCGAGATCTTCGCCGAGCATGGCGAGGATTATTTTCGCCAGGGCGAGCGGCGGGTGATTGCTCGTCTTTTGCGTGAGCCGCGCCAGATCATAGCCACCGGCGGTGGCGCCTTCATGAATCCCGAGACGCGGGCCGCAATCCGCGGCGCCGGCATATCGATCTGGCTGAGGGCCGATTGGGAACTTCTTTTCGAGCGGGTACGCCGCCGGCCGACGCGGCCGCTTCTGCAGACGGCCGATCCCGAGGGGACGTTGCGAGCCCTGGTGGATGCGCGCTATCCGGTCTATGCCGAAGCGGATCTCACCGTCCAGTCGGTCGACGTGCCGCACGAAGCGATGGTCGACGCGGTGGTTTCCGCCCTGGAGGCCTGGCTCGTCGAGGACGCGGGACGAGAACGTAAGGCGCCGTGACGGCGCCAGAGGCCGGAAACGGCGGGGGATGACATGACGGTTGAAGGGGAAACGGACGGCATCGTCAAGGTGCCGGTGTCGCTCGGAGAGCGGTCCTACGACATCCTGATCGGCGAAGGACTTGTCGCCGACGCCGGGAAGTGGTTCCGCGCCGTGCTGCCGAAGGCGCGCGCCTGCATCATCACCGATTCCAACGTGTCGGGACGGCATCTCGTCGCTTTCGAGAAGTCGCTGCGACGGGCCGGCGTCACGGCCAGCGCCGTCGTCATTCCGGCCGGCGAGGCCTCCAAGTGTTTCGACGTGTTCGAGCAGGTTGTCGACCAGGTGGTTGGTGGCCGCTACGAGCGCGGCGACGCGGTGGTGGCGCTGGGCGGCGGTGTGGTCGGAGACCTCGCCGGCTTCGTGGCCGGGGTCGTCCGGCGCGGCATGCGCTTCGTGCAGGTGCCGACGACGCTTCTCTCGCAGGTGGATTCGTCGGTCGGCGGCAAGACCGGAATCAACAGCCGGCATGGCAAGAACCTCGTCGGCGTATTCCACCAGCCCGATCTGGTTCTGGCCGACACCAACGTGCTCGACACGCTGCCCGAGCGCGAGTTCCGCGCCGGCTATGCCGAGGTGGTGAAATACGGACTGATCGACAACGCCCCCTTCTTCGCTTCACTGGAGAAGACCTGGCGCGACGTGTTCGCCGGTGGCCCGGCGCGCACCGAAGCGATCGCCGTTTCCTGCCGTTCCAAGGCCGCCATCGTCGCGCGCGACGAGCGCGAGACCGGCGACCGGGCCTTGCTCAACCTCGGTCACACCTTCGGTCACGCCATCGAGACGGCGGCCGGCTACAGCGGCGCCGTGGTGCATGGCGAGGCGGTGTCGCTGGGCATGGTGCTCGCCCATGATTTCTCGGTGCGGCTCAACCAGATGTCGGCGGACGATGCCGGGCGAATTCGCTCCCATCTCGCCGACGTCGGGCTGCCGACCAAGCTGTCCGACATTCCCGGCGGGGCGCCGTCGGTTTCGACCTTCATGGACCTGATCGGGCAGGACAAGAAGGTGCAGAACGGTTCCCTGACCTTCATCCTGAGCCGCGGCATCGGCGAGGCGTTCATTGCCAAGGATGTGCCGGCCGAGGCGGTGCGCGCCTTCCTGACCGACAAGCTCGGCGAGGGGCAGGCCTGATGAACGGGCAGGGCGGGTCGCTGGTCGATCTGGTATTTGCCGGCGTGCCGGTCGCCCTGTTCGTCGTCATCACCGTGATCCTGTCGGCGGCCGGGTCGGCCCTGCTTGCGTCCAACCGCACCAAGCTGCATCACATGGAGCGGCTCGGCGACCGCCGGATCAAGCGCCTTGTCGAACTGACGGCCGAACGGGCGCGGGCGGTGTCGGCCATTCGCCTCGCACGCCAGGTGTCGACGGTGGTGCTGACCATCTTTGCAACGAGGGCGGTTCTGTCATTCGAAGCCGATCCCATGCGCCTCGCCGTATGGGCTGTTGGCGGCATCGTCCTTGCCATCCTGCTCGATGCCGTGCCGCGCGTGATGGTGTCGCTCAGGCCGGAACGGTCGGCGCTCGTTCTCCTGCCGGCGATCGAGATGTCGGCCCGCCTGCTGGAGCCACTGATTGCCGGCATCGAGAAGGCGGTGATCGCGCCTCTGAGGCTCGTCAGCAAGGCGCCGCGCGAGGCGGCCTGGACAGCGCATGAGGAAATTCGCGAGGCGGTCGACCTGCTGCATCGCGAGGGCGGCGTGGTCAAGGACGACCGCGACATGGTCGGCGGCGTGCTCGACCTCAGCGAGTTGCCGCTGTCGGACATCATGGTGCATCGCACCAAGATGCGCACCTTCGACATCGACATGCCGGTCGGAGATCTCCTGAAGGCGCTGATCTCCAGTCCGTTCACGCGCCATCCGTTGTGGCGCGACGAGCCGGACAACATCGTCGGCGTGCTGCATTCCAAGGAACTGATGCGCGCCATCGACCGTGTCGACGGCGATACCGCCAAGGTCTGCGTCGAGACGCTGATGACGCCGCCCTGGTTCGTGCCGGACACGACGCTGGCGGCCGACCAGCTCAGGGCGTTTCTCAAGCGCAAGCTTCACCTGGTGCTGGTGGTCGACGAGTATGGCGAAGTGCAGGGTCTCGTCACCCTCGAGGATATTCTCGAGGAGATCGTCGGCGAGATCGCCGACGAGCAGGACGTGGTGGTGCAGGGCGTCCGTCCGTATCCCGACGGTTCGGCCTCGGTGGACGGGGCGGTGCCGATCCGCGATCTCAACCGCATGATGGACTGGCGCCTGCCGGACGACGAAGCCACGACCATAGCCGGTCTCGTCATTCACGAGGCGCGGATGATCCCCGACCCCGGTCAGTCATTCACCTTTCACGGCTTCCGCTTCCGCGTGCTCCGGCGACAGCGAAACCGCATCACGGCGCTGAAGGTCGGGCCGGTCGATGACGTGTTCCGCTCGGAGTAAAGCGCGTCAGGCCCGAACTCATTCCCCCGGCGCGCGAGCGGTGACGGAGAGGGCGTGCAGTCCCGTGTCGAATTCCGCCTTCAAGGCATCCATGACGAGGCGCTGACGGGCGAGTCGGGTCTTGCCTTCGAAGGCGGCGGATACCACTTCTACGGCGAAATGGGTCTCGCCGCCCTCGCGCCAGCCGCCATGTCCGCGGTGGCGCTCGCTGTCGTCGATCACGTTCAGGTGCGACGGTGCCAGCTCGGCGAGGAGCGCCGCCTCGATGCGGCTCTTGCGGTCGGAAGCGGGCGGGGTCATCGAAGCCATCGGGCATCCTCGTCGGTTGGCGCGGGCGAAGCAATCAAGTATCTGGCGACCTGCCGAGACGATTGTCAACGCCTTGCCGGCTCGGCTTCCAGTGACCATAATCGGCGGATCATGGATTCCTATTCCAAGCTCTTCGACAAACTCCGGATCAAGCCGGACAAGGAAAGCGTCGCCCGCGACCAGTTCCCTCCTTGCGAGTGGGAAGGCTGCGAGAGCGCGGGCGCCTATCGCGCGCCGAAAGGCCGCGGTCGCGAGGGGCAGTATCACCATTTCTGCCTGGAGCACGTGCAGCTCTACAACAAGTCCTACAACTACTTCTCCGGCATGGGAGACGACGATGTCATCGCCTTCCAGAAGGATGCGCTGACCGGTCATCGTCCGACCTGGACGGTCTCGGTCAACCGCTGGGGACAGACCGATCCCAATGCCGGCCATCGCCGCCGACCGGCCGAGCCGACCTACAACGATCCTTTTGGCGTCTTCCACGGGTCGCGGGCGGGCGGCATGCGGGCCGAGCCCGAGGAGCCGCGTCGGCGCGTGTCGCCGATGACGCAGCGCGCTTTCGAAACGTTGCATCTTGAGGTCGGCGTCTCCAAGGAAGAGATCAAGGCGCAGTACAAGGTCATGGTCAAACGCCACCATCCCGACGCCAACGGCGGCGATCGGTCGTCAGAGGAACGGTTGCGGGAGATCATCCAAGCCTATAATTACTTGAAGACCGCCGGTTTCTGTTGACCGGCCGCATTTTCCCGATTCGACGGAGCGACTTTCTCCCTCCGCTTGGTCGCTCCAGGAGGTCTCATGGTTCAGCAGACGTATGACGCGCCGTTGCCCGATGTCCGGGTCTCGGTCCGCGAGGTGTTCGGTATCGACACCGATATCGAAGTGCCCGCCTATTCCAAGGCGGACGAGCACGTTCCCGATCTTGATCCGGATTACCTGTTCGACCGCGCCACCACGCTCGCGATCCTCGCCGGTTTTGCGCACAATCGCCGCGTGATGGTCTCCGGCTATCACGGTACCGGCAAGTCGACGCATATCGAGCAGGTGGCGGCTCGCCTCAACTGGCCGCTGGTGCGCGTCAATCTCGACAGCCACATCAGCCGTATCGATCTCGTCGGCAAGGACGCCATCGTGCTGCGCGACGGCAAGCAGATCACCGAGTTCCGCGACGGCATCCTGCCCTGGGCGCTGCAGAACAACGTGGCGCTGGTGTTCGACGAGTACGATGCCGGCCGTCCGGACGTGATGTTCGTCATCCAGCGCGTGCTGGAAGTGGCGGGCAAGCTGACGCTGCTCGACCAGAACCGCGTCATCCGCCCGCACCCGGCCTTCCGCCTGTTCGCGACGGCCAACACCGTCGGCCTCGGCGACACCTCGGGCCTCTATCACGGCACGCAGCAGATCAACCAGGGCCAGATGGACCGCTGGTCGATCGTCACCACGCTCAACTATCTGCCGCACGACCACGAGGTCGGCATCATCGCCGCCAAGGCCAAGTCGTTCACGGGGCCGGAAGGTCGCGACACGCTGTCGAAGATGGTGCGCGTCGCCGACATGACGCGCTCGGCCTTCGTCAACGGCGACATCTCCACGGTGATGAGCCCGCGCACGGTGCTGACCTGGGCCGAGAACGCCTCGATCTTCGGCGACGTCGGCTTTGCCTTCCGTCTCACCTTCCTCAACAAGTGCGACGAGACCGAACGCGTGCAGGTGGCCGAGTTCTATCAGCGCTGCTTCGGCAAGGAACTGCCGGAGAGCGCGGCAAACATGGTGCTCACCTGAGGGAGCGATGGCCAGCAAGCGGAGCTATAGCGGCAGCTGCCAATGCGGCAACATCAGGTTCTCGGCCGAGCTCGCGCTCGGCGAGCTGGTAGCCTGCAACTGCTCCCGCTGCCGTCGGGTTGGCCATCTCCTCGCCTATGTTCCGGAAAGCGATTTCCAGGTAACGGTCGGCGAGGCCGGCGTGTCCGAATACCGTTTCAACACGGGGCGGATCGCCCATCGCTTCTGTCCGGTGTGCGGCATCCAGCCCTACGCCGCCGGTACCGCGCCGGACGGTACGCCATCCATTGCCGTCAATGCCCGCTGCCTCGACGGGGTCGACCTCGACACCCTGCCGATCAAGCACTGCGACGGAGCTTCCTACTAGGGAACGGAGCATCGTGTCCTCCTCCAACCAGCCCAAAGGCAAGGAAATCGTCATCGAGCCGCTCAAGAAGGCGGTGACGACGGCGATGCGGGCGATCTCTGGCGATGGCGAGCTGGAAGTGGTGTTCGCCGCCGACCGGCCGTCGCTTGCCGGCCACAAGGCGCGCGTTCCCGACCCGCCGCGCCGGCCGACCGCCTTCGATGTCGCCGTCACCCGCGGCGCCGGTGACGCGCTGGCCCTGCGCCTTGCCTGTCACAACGAGGCGGTGCACCGTACCTTCGTGCCGGAGGGGCCGCGCGCCAAGGCGGTGTTCGAAGCGATGGAGCAGGCGCGCTGCGAGGCGCTCGGCGCCCGCGCCATGCCCGGTGTCGCCGGAAACCTTGCCGCCATGCTGGAGGAGCGCTATCTGCGCGCCAACCTTCAGCACATCGAGAACCGCGATGACGCGCCGCTGTCCGAAGCGGTGGCGCTGAGGGTGCGCGAGAAGCTGACCGGCGCACCGCCGCCCAAGAGCGCCCAGGCGCTGATGGAGGCCTGGCGGGATTTCATCGAGGAGCGGGCCGGTGATGACCTGGCCGACCTCGCCGATGCCATTTCCAGCCAGCAAGCCTTTGCCCGCGCGACGCGCAACCTGCTCGTCAACCTCGAGATGGGAGACGAGCTCGGCAGCGATCCCGAGCAGAACGAGAATCAGGACGGCGAACAGCAGGAGGCAGAGGACAGCGAAGCTTCGGCCGAACCCGCCGACGACGCCGAAGCCGACCAGACGGCGGCCCGCGAGCGTGAAGTGGCGGGCGAGGACGAGGAAACCTCGGAAGGGGACTCCGAATCGGAGATGTCCGACGATCCCGGCGACTTCAACGAAGAGGACGACTCCAGCGATCCCGGCGAGGCCAAGCGGCCGGAGCTGCCGTTCACCAACCAGCCGCCGGTCAGCGACTACAAGGTGTTCACCGCCAAGTTCGACGAGGTGACCCGGCCGGAAGACGTCTGCGACGGCGCCGAGCTCGATCGGCTGCGCGGGCTTCTCGACAAGCAGCTCGCCAACCTTGCCGGCGTGGTGGCGCGACTTGCCAACCGCCTGCAGCGTCGCCTGATGGCGCAGCAGAACCGCGCCTGGGACTTCGACATCGAGGAAGGCATCCTCGATACGGCGCGCATCACCCGTGTCGTCACCGACCCGCTGGCGCCGCTCGCCTTCAAGATGGAACGCGACACCGATTTCCGCGACACCGTGGTGACGCTCTTGATCGACAATTCGGGCTCGATGCGCGGCCGGCCGATCACGGTTGCCGCCGCCTGCGCCGACATTCTCGCCCGCACGCTGGAGCGGTGTGGCGTCAAGGTCGAGATCCTCGGCTTCACCACCAAGGCCTGGAAGGGCGGGCAGGCGCGCGAAGCCTGGCTTGCCGCCGGCAAGCCGGCAGGTCCCGGGCGCCTCAACGATCTGCGCCATATCGTCTACAAGCCGGCCGACGCGCCGTGGCGGCGGGCGCGCCGCAATCTCGGCCTGATGATGCGCGAGGGGCTTCTCAAGGAGAACATCGACGGTGAAGCGCTCGATTGGGCGCATCAGCGCCTGCTCGCCCGTTCTGAGAACCGTCGCATCCTGATGATGATCTCCGACGGTGCGCCGGTCGACGACTCGACGCTGTCGGTCAACCCCGGCAACTATCTCGAACGCCATCTGCGTTACGTCATCGAGGAGATCGAGGAACGTTCGCCGGTGGAGCTGATCGCCATCGGCATCGGGCATGACGTGACGCGCTTCTACAAGCGCGCGGTCACAATCGTCGACGTCGAGGAACTGGCCGGCGCCATGACCGATCAGCTCGCGGCGCTGTTCGAGGAACAGCCGACCCAGAAGGCGATCCGGGCCGGCAACAAGCCAAGGCCCAGGCGCATCTCGACGCTGGGGCTTTCATGAGGAGCGGGCGGGCGCTTTTTCCCGCCTTGCTTGCCCTGGCTTTGCTGGCGATCGATGCGTCCGCCGCCGATATCGCGACGCGTATCACTGCGCGGCCGCTTGCCGGCTTTTCCGCGTCCGATCCGTCGCGCGTTCGCTTCGGCCGTCTCGACTATGTCGGTGGATTTGAGATCCGTGCCGACCGACGGGAGGTTGGGGGGCTTTCCGGGCTGGTGATCGGGGATGGTGGCCGCCGCTTTCTGGCGCTCAGCGACGATGGCCTTATGGTCAAGGCGCAGGTCGACCGCGATTCTCGCGGGCGGCCGATCGGGCTGTCGTCGGCCTCGATTCGCCGATTACGGACCACCAAGGGAATCCTGTCGCGCGCCAAGTCGGCCTCGGACACGGAATCGCTCGATGTCTTTCCGGGCGAAGGCGGTCGACCATTCGGTGTCGTTTCCTTCGAGGGACGACCGACGGTCATGGTCGGACCGCTGGATGCCGACGGCTTTGTCGGGCCTTTGACCGCCATCGATCTGCCGAAGGATACTCGGCAGCTTCAGGCCAATCGTGGCCTCGAGTCGGTGGCAGCCTTGCCGGCCGGCAACGGTCTCGGCGGTCGCTTCGTCATTCTCGCCGAAGCCGCGGAGCGCGGCGCCAAGACCGGCAATCCGCCCGGATGGGTGGTGGGCGGCAAGGCGCCGTATGCCTTTCGTGTTCGCCGCGACGATGGC
>JAUVXG010000087.1 GCA_030603685.1 Pleomorphomonas sp. | reverse complement strand
GTTGGTGTAGCAGCAGGCCGCGCGGGTTATCTTCCACGCCTCGTCCCAGCCAAGACCGTGCACGTCGATCAGCAGACGCATCAATTCCGCGATCGCGATCGAGGGGTGCGTGTCGTTGAGCTGTATAGCCGCCTTCTCGTGCAGGGTTCGCACGTCCTGGAACCGCTGCATATGACGGCGGACCAGATCCTGCAGCGAGGCGGAGGTGAAGAAATACTCCTGCTTCAGACGCAGTTCCTTTCCCTCGGCCGTCGTGTCGTCGGGATAGAGAACGCGGGAGATGGTCTCGGCGCGGATGGTCTTCTCAGCGGCCGACATGTAGTCGCCGTGGTTGAAGCGGCCGAGGTCGAGCACTTCGACGGGGCGCGAGGCCCAGAGGCGCAGGGTGTTGACGTGACGCCCCTTCCAGCCGGCGATGGGCGTATCGTAGGCGACCGCCTTCACCGTTTCATCGGCGCGCCAATAGGTGGCGCCATGACCGTCGAACGAGATCTGGCCGCCGAACTTGACGAGATAGGCCATCTCGGCGCGCTCGAACTCCCAGGCGCGTCCGGATACCAGCCAATCCTCCGGCTCTTCCACCTGCCAGCCATCGTGGAAGCGCTGGCGGAACAGGCCGTGGTCATAGCGGATGCCATAGCCGTGGGCGGGGATGCCCAGCGTCGACATGGAGTCGAGGAAGCAGGCGGCCAGGCGGCCGAGGCCACCGTTGCCGAGAGCCGCGTCGCTTTCCTGTTCGAGCTGAGCCTGGTAGTCGATGCCGAGCTCGGCGCAGGCACTGCGGACTTGGGCTTCGATGCCGAGATTGCAGACGGCGTCGTTGAGGAGGCGACCGATCAGAAACTCCATGGACAGATAGTAGACGTGCTTCTTCTGGCCGGCGTGCGAGGCTCTCGTGGACTCGAACCAGCGCTCCACGACCTGATCGCGCACGGCGAGCGACAGCGCCATGCTCCAGTCCTTGGCCGTCGCCCGGGACGGATCCTTGCCGACGGCATATGCCAACTTGGCGCGGACGGCGTCCCTGAAGGCCGCTGCCGTGAGTGCACGCGGCTGGCCGGCGGAGCCGCCAACCTCATCGATCCTGGAAGTTTCGTTCATCGGTGATCCCTGCGGTTTCGATCGATTGTCGCCGATGATGGTTACGAGGTGGTGACCGAATTCTTCGGCAACACCGTAACGCCAAGTACCGCCACCAAGATAATCGTCGCCAAGACTACACGGCCGGAAGCCGTGTCCCCTCTTTGGCGGACACTGGCGGGCAGTGGTGCGCCTGTCTAGATCTTCAGGACCACACTTGCGAAAAAACGCAAGGAAACGCGAGTTTCCTGCTACATTTCTGCATAGCTTAACATAATCTCTGTTCTAGATATGCAGTAAATGCAGCTCTACATATCCTCGGCTACCCCAAGATCCTCGGCTGACAGCCAAAAAACCTCACCCTCGGACTCGGCCGTGTCGAGCCAGACGAAAGGCAGATCGGGGTAGGTCATCTCCAGGATTTCACGGTCGCTGCCGACTTCACAGAGGAGCCCGCCGCCCGGATTGAGATGGTCGGGCGCCGCTTCGATGATGCGACGGACGATATCCAGGCCGTCGAGCCCGCCGGCGAGCGCCATCTCCGGCTCGTGCCGGTACTCGTCGGGCAGCTCAGCCATTGCTTCGTCATCGACATAAGGCGGGTTGGTGATGATGAGATCGTAGCGTCGGCCTTCCAGAGGAGCGAACAGATCGCCGTGGTGCAGACCGACGCGTCCGTCGCCGAGGCGGTCGACATTGACCGCCGCCACGTCCAGCGCGTCTTCGGAGAGATCGACCGCGTCGACCGCGGCGTTCGGGAAGACCATGGCCGCCAGGATGGCGAGGCAGCCGGATCCGGTGCAGATGTCGGCGACCGACAGGATGTCGTCGGGGTCGCGGATCAAGGACTCCTCACCTTCGCCGGAAAAGGCTTCGGAGAACAGCAACTCGCCAATGAACGAGCGTGGCACGATGACGCGCGGATCGACGACGAAGGGAACTCCCTGAATGTAGGCTTTGCCGACAAGGTAGGGCGTCGGAATGCGCTCCTCGATGCGCCGGTCGATACGCTCGACGATGAGCTGGCGCTCGGCGCGCGTCAGGCGGGCGTCGAGCCAGGGATTGATGTCGTCGATCGGCAGATGCAGCGATTCCAGGATCAGGAACACGGCGTCGTCGATCGCCTCGCTGGTGCCATGCCCGATGCCGATTTCGTCGCTGCCGTAGCGGCTCATGGCATAACGCAGGAGATCTCGAACGGTGAGAAGGTCATCGGCAATGTCGGTCACGGCTCTGTCCCGGAAAATGGAGGCGCGCTGCTATCGCACGGCGGGGCCGAGGCTGCAATCGGGCATGTGGCGCGGAACAGAGCCACCAATGGGCACCACGGCCATTCCACAAGTCGTGACGAGAAGGTCTATATGAAGAAGTGCGGAAGAATGTTGGGGTGGTACGGCCTACGGGAATCGAACCCGTCTCTCCAGCGTGAAAGGCTAGTGTCCTAACCGATAGACGAAGGCCGCCCAACGAGGGGCGCTTATAGTGAGCTTCTGCCGGTTGGGCAAGAGCCAATCGGCATTTGTTGCGGCTTTTTTACAGCTTCGTCTATGAGCTTGAACGACAAGCGTTATCCGCGTCCACGACAAGACCAGCGCCACTCACGCCGCCGCCCCGTATCCACATGGATCGACTTGGTGTGGCAATAGAGCCCGAGTCCGCCACGCGAAGGATGGCCGTAGAAGTAGCGGGCAAGCTCGTCGCGGGAGATGCCGGGCATATAGAGATCGACGGCATTGCAGTAGAGATGCTGCGAGTGCAGTGCGCCGCGGACGCGCCGGTTGTGCGATGGCGAGCGATAGCCGGAGGTGACGACGACCTTGCGGCTGAAATGGCGCTCCGCGTCCCGGATCATGCCGAGCAGCGCCGGCTTGACGCAGGACACGTTGATGGCCGAGTGGGCGAGCAGCAGGCCGTTGGCGGCTTGGACGACGTCGCGAGGCAGGCCGGGAACGTAATGGGCGTAGGGCTGGACCTCGCCATCGAACAGGCCGCGCGGGTCGCCATCGGGGCCGCGCGAGGCGAGCACGAGATTGCCTTGCCAGGCGACACCCGGCAGCCCCTCGAACAGATCCTGCGGCCGCTCGGGGCGGGACGTGTAAACGTTGACGAAGTCATGCTCCAGACCGTCGTCCACCGGCGGTTTGGGCACCGCGATCTTGTCCGGATCGGCCTCAGCCTCGCCGGCGAGCTCGGCTTCCGAGATCTCTTCGGTGGCCTCGGGCGGCATTGGCGCGAGCGGGCCGGAACCGGGCAGGGCGGTCGGGTCGACCTTGGCGACGACCGTATCGGAAGCCTCAGGCGCGTTGTCGGTAGCCGTTTCGCCGGATTTAGGGGCGGTGTCGGTCGGTGGGGTTGCCTCCTGTGTGTCTCCCGACTCGGAAGAACCGAACAGCGAGGCGAAAAGACCGGTTGCCTTCGGCTTCTCAGCGGGAGCGACCGCGACGGCCATCGGCACCGCCGACATGTCGCTGGCGGCCGGCGGCGCCGTTGTCTCGGCGGAAGCCGGGGCGTCGATCGTTTTGTCTTCGACGTCCTTGGCTTCGGCTTCGCGATCTGCGTCGGCGGTCGCCTTGATCTCGGCGATTTCGACCGGCGTGAGGGGCTTGAAGTCGGACCGGTCCAGCACCGCGCCACAGCCGGCCACGGCAAGGCTCGCCAACAAGACCAATCCCGACCGTGGCGTCATGGTCCACCCACCCCTCCCGCCAGCCGATTTCCCATGGTGTCTCACCACTTGCCGGTGTTCGGCATCGAGACCCAGGGCTCTGCGGGCGGCAGGGCATCGCCCTTCTGCAGCAACTCGATCGAGATGTTGTCCGGTGACCGGACGAAGGCCATTCGGCCGTCCCGTGGCGGACGGTTGATGGCGACGCCACCCTTCATCAGTCGCTCGCAGGTGGCGTATATGTCGTCCACCTCATAGGCGAGATGGCCAAAGTTGCGGCCTTCGCCGTAGACTTCCGGATCCCAGTTGTAGGTCAGTTCGACAAGCGGGGCGCTGTGCGCCCGGCCGGCCTCCACGTCGTCGGACGATGCGAGGAAGATCAGCGTGAAGCGACCGGCCTCGTTCTCCGTTCGCCGCACTTCGGTCATGCCAAGGAGATCGCGGAAGAAGGCGAGCGACGCATCCACGTCGGTGATCCGGACCATGGTATGAAGATAGCGCATGTCGATTTCCTCCTCTTCTGGCTTCGGGCGGCCGAACTCCGCCTCTGTCTGGCGGGGTAGTTATCCTTGGGAGAGGGATGGATGCAAGACTTGGAGCCTCTCCTTGCAACGCGCCCGAGAGCAGTGCTGTCCGCCGATGGGCATGAGGCGGTGACAATATCGGCGAGAACCGGGCCTTCCGGCGAGAAACGCGCTCAAAACCGTTAACAGCGGTTAACGAGGGGCTTGCGGAAGGGTAGCCTTCAGGTGGTATTTTAGCAGAAGAATCACGAATAGTCGGGGCGCGGATTCATCCGCGCTTCTAGTAAGTGCCATCGTGGAGACTGGCTCATGGCCAAGGCTCAGTTTGTATCGGAAGACAACAACGCTGACGAAGACGTCGGTGTGGAAGTCATTGAGGTCGCAGGCGTCATCAAGTGGTTCGACGTTGCGAAAGGATTTGGCTTCGTCGTGCCGGATGAACCGGGCCTGCCGGACGTGCTGCTCCACGTTACCTGCCTGCGCCGCGATGGTTTCCAGACGGCTTACGAAGGATCCCGGGTCGTCTGCGAGGCGGTGCGCCGGCAGAAGGGGCTTCAGGCCATGCGCGTGCTGTCGATGGACGAGTCCACGGCCGTTCATCCTTCGCAGTTGCCCCCGTCTCGTACCCACGTTCAGGTCACCCCATCGAGCGGTCTCGAGCAGGTGGAGGTGAAGTGGTTCAACCGTGTTCGCGGGTTCGGTTTCCTGACGCGCGATGATGGCAGCGAGGACATCTTCGTTCACATGGAGACGTTGCGTCGCTTCGGAATCACCGAGCTTCGGCCCGGTCAGCGGGTGCTGGTGCGCTACGGTGACGGGCCGAAGGGGAAGATGGTCGCAGAAATCCGTCCGGTTCAGCCCGGCGGCATACCTTCGTCACATTGATGCCCTAATGGGGCGGCACGCGGCGCCGGTTGGCCCCGGCGAAGCGCGTCTTTTCGTGTGAGAAACGCCGAACAGTCAGGGATCGAAGGCCAAATGTCGGAAGTCACCTCGTGGCGCCTGCTGATACGGGCGCTTGCTGCAGGTCTGGTTGCTGCGATCGCCATTCTCTACTTCTTCGGAAACGGTTCTAATGCCGGTCAGGACGACAACCCCGTCGGTCCGCGTTCCAGTCTTAGCGTGGAAACCTCGACCGGCGTCTACCCTTATCAGGTCGAGGTTGCCGACACCGACGAGAGCCGGTCTCGAGGTCTGATGTTTCGTCGGTCGATCGATCATGAAACAGGCATGCTGTTCGACATGGGCGTGACCCGCGATGTCGCCTTCTGGATGCACAACACCTTCGTGCCGCTCGACATCATTTTCATTTCGGAGGCGGGACGGGTGGTTTCGGTCGCGCATGGCGCGAAACCTCAGTCCGACATGCGCATACCCTCTGGCTCTCCCGTGCGCTTCGTCCTTGAAATTCCGACGCCGGAGGCGAAGCGCATCGGCGTTTCGGCCGGCGATCTGGTGCGACATCCCGTTATCGACGTCGTGTCAGGACGATAAAAGCTACGGAAAGCCGGTCTTACTTGACCGGCTCGTGGGGCTTTCCCTTGTTCCAGAAGCGATGATGAAGCCGGTCGTAGAGTCGACGGACCGCCGTTGGCGGCGGTAGCTGCGGCGTTCGCATGGAAACATCGACGACATCCTCGAGGCGCAGACTGGCTTTCAGAAGCTGTCCATCCTCGACGACGCGCGCGACGAGCTCTGCGTAGTTGGCGAGCGTCAGCCGGCTTCCGGTGTGCAGCCGATTGCCATAGCGGACCGAGAAGGCTTCGGCGACGGTGAGGCCGGCAAGCTTCGGCGGGATCTGCATTTCGTAGAAGGTCGCAAGGTCCGACAACGGGGCGTCCGGCGCCACGGCGAACTCGCCAAAGGCGGTGCGCTTGGCGGCCGTCACGGCCTCCGCGGGCAGTGCGGCGAAGAGCCTGTCGAGGCGATTGACGCGATCCTGGGGCGAAATGAAATAGGCGTAGTCGCCCGCCTTGATCTGGCCGGCCTCGGCGGCATTCTTGACGGCGCCGTCGCGAACCACGATGACCGGTTTCAGCCAGGCGGGCAGGGAGGCCGGGCGCAATGCGGCATAGCTGTCGGGCCTGACCGGAGAGCCGACCATCTCGTGGTCGGTTTGGCCGGGCAGGTCGATCTCGACGCGACGGGCGCTGGCCGCTGGTCGTTTGAGCGCCATGCCGAAGAAGCGGGCGGCCGGCGCGATGGTCCAGCCCTGAACGAGCAGCGATATCAGCACCACGAAGAACGCGACGTTGAAATACATCGGCGCGTTGGGCGCGCCGGCCAGCGTCGGAACGGTTGCCAGGAAAATGGAGACGGCGCCGCGCAGGCCGACCCAGGACGCGAAGTTGATTTCCGGTGGTGTGAAGCCCAAAGGCTTCAGGCAAATCCACACCGCTGCCGGCCGGCCGATGAGCATCAGGAAAAGGGCGATGGTCAATCCCTCGGGCGCATACTCGATCAGATTGCTCGGCGTCACCAGGAGGCCCAGCATCAGGAACATGACAATCTGGCAGAGCCAGGTGGCGCTTTCGAGAAACTTGCTGATGGCGGGATAGGCGCGAACGCTGCTGTTGCCCACCACCAGGCCGGCCACGTAGACAGCGAGAAATCCTGAGCCGTCGAAATATGACGTCGCGCCGAAGACGCTGACCGTCAGGGCGATGACGAACAGTGGATGCAGTCCGCCTGGCAGCGTCAGCCGATTGAGCGCAACCGTTGCGACGCTGCCGCCGGCGATGCCCATGGCTGCGCCGAGCAACGCCTGCCGGCTGAGCTCGGTCAGCGTGCCGAACCCGGGCGAGGAGTGGACGACTGCGAGTTCGGTGAGGACGATGGTGAGGAAGACGGCGACGGGATCGTTGGAGCCGGACTCGATCTCAAGTGTCGCGCCTATGCGCGGCTTGAGTTGAAGACCGCCCGTCTTCAACAGGAAAAACACCGCCGCAGCGTCCGTCGACGCGACGATGGAGCCGAGAAGCAAGCCTTCGATGAGGCTATAGCCCATGACCAGATAGCTGAACACGCCGATGAGAAGGGCGGTCACCGCAACGCCGACGGTGGCCAGAGCGAGAGATGGCCCCAGTGCCTCGCGTGTTTCGGAAAGCCGCGTCCTGAGCCCGCCGTCGAACAGAATGATGGCAAGCGCGCAGGAGCCGATCAGATAGGTGAGGCGATAGTTGCTGAACTCTACTCCGCCAGGGCCGTCAACGCCGGCCAGCATGCCCACAACAAGGAACACGAGGAGCAGGGGGGTGCCGAAGCGCGAGGCCAGAAGGCTGGAAAGAATGCCGAGAAGGATCAGGGTCGCGCCCAAGGCCAAGGCGAGGTTGGCGACCGCGATCTGATGCATACGAGCCTCGATTGTTGCGGGAGCCCATGGAACAGACTTCGACATTCGAGGACCGGCAGACGCAGCCGGATCAAGCGTCAGATCCAAAGACTCCGGTGGGAGCAGCAGGTTGTTCGTGGCCCCGGAACTCCCGCACCTGATCCGAGCGCGATGTCGGAAAGCAAATGCCGGAGTCGAACCACTTGGGTGACATGCTTCCATATTGAGGCGACTTTGGGAACCGGTTCATGACGAACATGCTCTTTTCGACGTCACTACCCACATTGTCCCGATTGCGGCGGAGGGTTGCGCAAGTGTGATGCCCAGACGCGGCGTTCCGTGATAAGAGGCGCGCGTATCGCCCGGCAGCGGGCTTCCACGGCGGACTTCGATGCATGGACAACGAGAGCGATCAGGGGACTGGCGAAGACGGGGCATCAGTTACGCCGCCGGCATCCCGAAAGGGATGGGAGTTTGCGCGTTCGCATCTCGTCAATCTCCTTGTTCTGACTTTTGTTACGCTTGCGCTGCTCGCGCCCGGCATTTCCTCGCTGCCGTTGACCGATCGCGACGAAGCGCTCTACGTGCAGGCCTCCCACCAGATGCTGGAGACGGGCGACTGGGTGGACATTCGCTTCCAGGAGGAGCCGCGTTACAAGAAGCCGGTCGGCATCTACTGGATTCAGGCTGCGACCGCGGAGCTGTCCGGCTATGCCGCTGACGCGCCGCTCTGGGTTTACCGCCTGCCGTCCCTGATCGGCGCGGTGCTGATGGTGCTTTTTACCTACGGCATCGGCGCCACACTCGGCACGACGCGGGCGGGACTGTTTGCCGGCCTTCTTTCCGCGTCGACGATGCTTATCGGCTTCGAGGCACGCATCGCCAAAACCGACGCCATGTTGTGCGCCACTGTGCTGGCCGCGGAGTTCGCGTTGGCCCGTGCCTATGTCGATCAGGCGAGGGCGAGATCGTTCCCGCGCAACGCCCTGTTCTGGACGGCCATGGGGATCGGTGTTCTGATCAAGGGGCCGATCACGCCGCTGGTCGCCGGCCTCACGATTCTCGCCGTCTCGGCCAAGGAGCGATCGACGACGCTTTGGCGTTCGCTGTCGCCGCTCAAAGGCATCGTCTGGATGCTGCTTCTCGCTTTGCCGTGGTTGATTGCCATCGGCTGGATTTCGGGCGGGGCCTTCTTCACGCAGGCGGTCGGCCGCGACATGCTCGGAAAGGTCGCCTCCGGACAGGAGTCGCATGGCGCGCCACCGGGCGTTCATCTGCTCGTGGCGCTCGGTACGTTCTGGCCACTGTCGGTTCTGGCGCCGCTGGCGGTCGTTCAGGCTTGGAAAACGCGACGCGAGCCGGCGATCTTCTTCCTGATCGCCTGGGCGTTGCCCGGCTGGATCGTGTTCGAGGCGGTTGCCACCAAGCTGCCCAACTACGTGTTGCCCTTCATGCCGGCGCTGGCGGTGTTGATCGGCCTGCTTCTCGATGGCGGGGGGCTTGGCGTTGTGCGGCGCGGATGGCGCGTTTCGGTGGCCTTCATCGCGGCCGGGTCGCTTTTGGTCGGTTTCGGACTCAACGTCGCCTTTCTCATCTATCAGGGATATGCGAGCTGGCAGGGCCTTGTCGGCGCGGTTGTCGTCGCCGGCCTCGGCTTCATGGCGAGCCGACTGCTGGCTTCGGGGCGTCTTGGGGCCGGCCTCGCGGCGACGATTGCCGCTTCCGGCGGCCTGATGCTGCTCGGTTACGTCATTCTTCTGCCGGCGGCGCGACAGATCTGGCTCAGCGACGATCTGGCCGACGCCGTGGCAGCCACCCGCCAGTGCGACGCGCCGGCGATCTCGATCGTGGGCTATGGCGAGCCGAGCACCGTCTTCCGTCTTGGCACGGGCATTCTTCGGACAGGTGCGTCGGGCGCCGCCGAATCCTTCCGAACCCACGAATGCGCCGTCGCCATCGTCGCAGAAGAGGCAAAGGGCGAGTTCCTGACGGCGCTCGGCGATGCCGAAGTTGCGCCGGAACCGGCCGCCACCATCATGGGTCGCAATCTCAACGGTATGAAGCTCCGTACCATGCTGCTGTTTTCGAAGCCGTGAGGAGCGGGGCATGCTGATCAACAAGCGGCCGGCCCGCTGGCGCGATCCCGATGTCGTCAAGACGGCGCTCTGGCTGGCCGGCCTGATGACGGTGCTCGCCGTCATCGTGGCGAGCCGGTTCGACGAAGAGGCGCGCGCCTGGGTCATGGCCGGTGGGCAGCCATCACCCATTTGGCCCTTGCTGTCGCGGCTGGGTCAATCGGACTGGATGTTGATTCCTTCCGGCCTTGCGATTTTCCTTTTCCATTACCTCAACCGTCCAAGGTTCGGGCCTCCAGGGCGTTTCGCGACGCTTCAGGGCATGGTCTTGTTCTTTTTCGCCTCCATCGCGGCGACCGGCATTGCCGTTCTGATCGTCAAGTACTCGCTCGGCTTCTCGCGTCCGTCTGTCGAGGGCGAGCGGGTCATGCGGTTTCTTGCCTTCCGTCCATCGCACGCCGCTTTCCCCTCGGGGCACTCGACGACGGCGGCGGCCTTCGCGTTGTCGCTCACGCTCCTGTGGCGGCCACTCGCGGTCGTGGTCTGGCCGTTTGCCCTTGCAATCGGCGTGTCACGCGTGATGGTGAACGCCCACCGTGTTTCGGACGTGGTCGCCGGCCTTTCGTTCGGCGCCTGGGGCACGCTGTTCGTCGCCATATGGTTCGCCAGGCGGGGCCGACTGTTCCATCTTTCGGAAAGTGGACTGCCGCTGCCGCTTCGCCTTCGGATCGACATGATCTCCGGCGAGTGCAGGGCCTTGTTGACGCGGCTGCGTCTTGCCATAAGCAGGCAAAGCATCGTTCCAGATCTTCATTCTTCAGGAGCCGGGTTGCCGAACGCCGCGACGAGCGCGCATTCGGTCGGAGTGACCAGCATGATCGTACCGAAGCCTTCCGAGACGGGATTTGTCTCGGTCGTCATTCCCGCCCGCAACGAAGCGGACAATCTGGCCGTCATTGTGCCGGAGATCTTCGCGGCCATGGCAGGCCGAGCCTTCGAGGTGATCGTCGTCGACGACGGTTCGACCGATGGCACGGGCGCCGCCCTCTCTGCCTGGAAGGCCGAGGGCAAGCCCGTTCGCCACATTCGTCATGCCGAAGCTTGCGGCCAGTCGGCCGCCGTCCGCTCGGGCGTGCTCGCGGCGCGCGGCGAAATCGTCGCCACGATCGACGGTGACGGACAGAACGATCCCGCCTACATTCCGAAGCTGATCGACGCGCTTATCGCGGCCGGACCGTCGGTGGGGGTCGCCGCCGGTCAGCGTCTCAAACGCACCGACGGGCTTGCCAAGCGCTATGCCTCGCGCTTTGCCAACTGGCTGCGCAACGCCATCCTGAAGGATGCGACGCGCGACACCGGTTGCGGTCTCAAGGCGGTGCGACGTGACATCTTCCTGCTGCTGCCCTTCTTCCACGGCTGGCACCGCTACCTGCCGGCGCTGGTCCTGCGCGAAGGCTATGGCGTCACCCATCTCGACGTGGTCGATCGGTCGCGCATGCACGGCGCGTCCAATTACGGCATTTTCGACCGCGGCCTGCAGGGCGTCCTCGATCTTTTCGGTGTCTGGTGGCTGAAGCGGCGCATCAAGCGTCTTCCCGTTGCCTCGGAGATCGGAAACGATAATGGCTGATCTCTTCGCGCAGTTCGCCGGCTGGCTTCACGACGTGTTCGTCAAGCAGCTCGATTTCTGGGTCATCCTCGGCTTTGTCGCCCAGTTCATGTTCACCATGCGCTTCGTGGTGCAGTGGCTGGCCTCGGAAAAGGCCAAGGCCTCGGTGATCCCGGTCGCCTTCTGGCTGTTTTCGCTGGGTGGCGGCTTCCTGCTCTTGATCTATGCCATCGCTCGACAGGACCCGGTGTTCATCGCCGGGCAGGGGTTTGGCCTTCTCGTCTACATCCGCAACCTGATGCTGATCCGGAAGACGAAACGCGTGCGGACCGACTGATCGGCGGATGCTTCTAGAGCCGGCGAGGATCGTCGGCGCGCGCGGCAAGGTGCAGGCGATCGAGGAACCCTTGCAGGATGAAGCTCGCCGCGAGCTTGTCGACCACCTCGTCGCGCCGGCGACGCGAGGTGTCCGCTTCCAGAAGCGTGCGGGTGACGGCCGCCGTGGAGAGCCGTTCGTCCCAGAAGAAAAGGGGGCGTCCGTCGAGCGGTGCAAGGTTGCGGGCGAAGGCGCGCGTCGACTGGGCGCGTGGTCCCTCGCTGCCGTCCATGTTGATCGGCAGGCCCAGGATGTAGGCGCCGACGTCGTGTTTGTCGGCGAGCTCGATCAAGGCAGCGGCATCCTTGCCGAACTTGACGCGGGAGAGGGTCACCAAGGGCGTCGCGATGAGGAAGCGCTCGTCGGAAAGGGCGACGCCGATCGTCTTGGTGCCGAGATCGAGGCCGAGCAGCCGTCGCCCCGGTTGCAGGGTCGCCGCAAAGGCAACGGGATCTTCGGTCATGGTCATTGGTTCTGCCTCATCATGCGGGGCATTCCCTACCATGCCCCGCGCGCCGGCCCAAGTCGCGGCGCCGGAATCAGGAGACGATTTCCGGCGACGTGGCCGAAACGCGGTCGCGGCCGGTGTTCTTGGCCTGATAGAGGGCAGAGTCCGCGCGCCTGTAAAGGTCGTTGACCGTATCGTTCGGCCGAAACTCGGCGACGCCGAAACTGGCGGTGATCCGAATGGTATTGTCGCCGCGTTCAATGGCGAGCGCATTGACCTGCTCGCGCAGATACTCCGCGACCGAAACGCCGCCCTCGACGGGAATGCTGGGCAGGATCACTGCGAACTCTTCGCCGCCGATACGGGAGAAATGCGCATCCGGCGGCACGCGGAGCGTTCCCACGCTGCGGATCACCTCGTCGCCGACGTCGTGGCCGTAGATGTCGTTGATATGCTTGAAGTGGTCGATGTCGAACAGAATGAGCGAGAAGGTTCCGCCGACCTCGGCGGTGGCGATTTCCGCGTCGAACCGCTGGCGAAAGGCGCCGCGATTGAAAAGCCCCGACAGGGGGTCGACGGTTGCCATCTCGATCAGTCGGCGCTGCATGATCAGCGTTCGCTCGGCGACCCGCAGCCGGGCGTTGAGTTCGTCCTGGCGTGGCGGCTTGGACATGAAGTCGTCGGCGCCCGCGTCAAGCACGCCGATGGAGTGCTGCGCATCGTTGGAGGCGGACATGCCGATAACGTAAAGCGGTCGTCCGGCATCGGCGATAAGGCGCGCCTCCCAGCAAAGCTCGGTGCCTGAAACGCCCCCGATCTCGAAGCTGGTAATCAGCACTTCGGCTTGCGGTGTCGACTGGATGTATTGAAGCGCCTCGCGACCGTCGGTGAAATACGCGACGTCGTCACCACGAGGTTCAAGCATCCTCTGCAGGATCATCAGTCCGGTTCGACTGCCGTCGACGAGCACGATGTGCATGATACGCTTGGTATACCTGATTAGAGGTAAGATCGCCTCGAAAAGCGGGGAACTCATAGACCGCTTTTGTCGAATTCATCAATGAAAAAACAACGGATTCCCGCCAATCGCGGTTCAGAAAGCAGAACTTTGCAAAGACGATTTCAGACAAAAGAACAGCCTCGCCCGAGGTCAGATTAAAATATTCGTATAGAACAATATGTTATGTGGAGCGCGACTCCCGAAGGTCGAGACACCGGGTTGCTAGGCGTCCAGAAGGACGGGCTGCTCCGGTTGCGGTTTATGGTCTCTCTTTTGGGTTGTGGAGCGCCGGACCTTGCGACTCACTGCCGAACGATCGGCAATTTGGCCGATGCGATATCGGTGGCACGAGGAAGCGGGTGGCTCCCGGCCGCGACCGGTGCTATACGCGGGACATTCCAGTCTGTTCGAGGGAATCTACATGTCCGTGGATACGGCTACCGTGCGCCGCGTTGCGCGTCTCGCCAGGATCAAGGTCACCAATGACGAGGCGGAGCGCATGACCTATGAGCTCAATTCCATCCTCGGGTTCGTAGAGCAATTGGACGAGGTCGACATTTCCGGCGTCGAGCCGATGACCTCCGTGGTTTCCGTGAAGATGCGCCGCCGGCAGGACGTCGTTACCGATGGCGAGGATGCGGAAGGCGTCACCGCCAACGCCCCCGTCTCCGAGGACAACTTCTTCCTGGTGCCCAAGGTGGTCGAGTAACTCCCACCAGACGCTGGCTTCTTACGACTTTTCGGGATTTCCGCAGTGACCGATCTCACCTCACTTACCCTTGCCGAGGCGCGCGATGCGCTGAAGGCCAAGTCCTTCACCGCCGTCGAACTGACCGATGCCTATCTCGCCGCCATGGAAAAGGCGCGCGTGCTCAATGCCTATGTCACCGAGACGCCGGAAAAGGCGCGCGAGATGGCCAAGGCATCCGACGCGCGGATCGCCGCCGGGAAAGCCGGCGCGCTCGAGGGCCTGCCGCTCGGCATCAAGGATCTCTACGCCACCAAGGGCGTCCATACTCAGGCTTGCAGCCACATTCTTGATGGGTTCGAGCCTACTTACGAAAGCACGGTCAGCGCCAACCTGTGGGCTGATGGCGCCGTCATGCTCGGCAAGCTCAACATGGACGAGTTCGCCATGGGCTCCTCCAACGAGACCAGTCATTACGGCGCGGTCGTCAATCCGTGGCGCCGCAATGGTTCGGACGTCAATCTGGTTCCGGGCGGTTCGTCGGGCGGTTCGGCGGCGGCCGTCGCAGCGCGCATCTGTCTCGGAGCAACTGCGACCGATACCGGCGGCTCGATCCGCCAGCCGGCCGCCTTTACCGGCACCACCGGCATCAAGCCGACCTATGGACGCTGCTCGCGCTGGGGCCTTGTCGCCTTCGCCTCTTCGCTCGATCAGGCCGGCCCGATTGCACGCGACGCGCGCGATACGGCCATTCTCCTGAAGTCGATGGCTTCGGTGGATCCCAAGGACACGACGTCGGTCGACCTGCCTGTCCCCGACTATGAGGCCGCCATCGGCAAGTCGGTGAAGGGGCTGAGGATCGGCATTCCGAAGGAATACCGGCTCGACGGCATGCCGGCCGAGATCGATGCGCTTTGGCAGAAGGGCATCGACATTCTGCGCGAGGCGGGCGCCGAAATCGTCGACATCTCCCTACCGCACACCAAGTACGCGCTGCCGGCCTACTATATCGTCGCGCCGGCCGAGGCGTCGTCGAACCTCGCCCGTTATGACGGCGTCCGCTACGGCCTGCGCGTGCCGGGCTCGGACATCATCGACATGTACGAGAACACCCGCGCCGCCGGTTTCGGCGCCGAGGTGAAGCGCCGCATTCTGATCGGCACCTACGTGCTTTCGGCCGGCTATTACGACGCCTATTACCTGCGCGCCCAGAAGGTTCGCACGCTGATCAAGCGCGATTTCGAGACCGTCTATGCTGCGGGCGTCGATGCGATCCTGACGCCGGCAACGCCTTCGGCCGCCTTCGGCATCGGCGAGAAGGCCGACGCGGATCCGGTGGAAATGTACCTCAACGACGTCTTCACCGTGACGGTCAACATGGCCGGGCTGCCGGGCCTGGCGGTGCCGGCCGGTCTCTCCGCCGAAGGCCTGCCGCTTGGCTTGCAGCTGATCGGGCGCCCGTTCGACGAGGAGACGCTGTTCACCCTCGGTTCGGCCATCGAGAAGGCCGTGGGAACGTTCGTGCCGAAGCAGTGGTGGTAAGGGAAGGGCGCCGGCTTCTGTCCGGCGCCGTACCTTCACATCAGGTTCAAACAACCCGCCTATTCAACAGCCTCTGTGGTTTTACCCAAGGGGCTGTCATGAAGTTTTATTCATCGCTTTTCGTTCTTGCTGCAACCCTTGCCGCTGGCACCTCTGCTTTTGCAGCCGACCTGCCGGTCAACAAGGGGCTGGTGGCGGTGGGGCGCCTTCCGGCTGATCTTCGCGACAGCTTTGGCGAAACGTTCGGTTCCGGCTCAGGCATGACCGTCGTCGACTGGAAGAAGACGGACAATGGCTATCAGGGGTCCCTGCTTCTGCTGCCCGATCGCGGCTACAACGTCGAAGGCACGACGGACTATCGCGCCCGCGTCAACGCCCTTTCGATCTCCTTTGGAACGCCGGAGGCGGGCAAGGCTGCCGTTGCCGAGCTGACGCTCGATGGCACCTTCCTTCTTACAGACAAGGCGGGCAAGCCGCTGACTGGCCTCGATCCGGTCGCCGTCAACACGGACAACGGCACCGATCTGCCGGGCGCGGTCACCGGTGCCGTCAGCATCGATCCGGAGGTCATCGTCCGGCTGTCGGATGGCTCGCTGATGATCTCCGACGAGTACGGTCCGGCCATTTATCACTTCACGGCCGAGGGCAAGCTCGTGTCGGCGACGCTGCCGCCCAAGGCTCTCCTGCCGATGCGCAAGGGGACGGTCAACTTCTCGTCCAACAATCCGGGCGAGGGCGCGCCGAAGCCGGATCCGGTGGATCCCGAGACCGGGCGCCAGAACAATCAGGGATTCGAGGGCATGGCCCTCAATCCGACAACGAACGAGTTGACCGTAGTCCTGCAGAGCGCCACCCGGCAGGATGGCGGCGACAAGAAGACGACGAGATACAACACGCGGGCTCTCGTCTACGACGCGACCGATCCGGATGCCTTGAAGCTCAAGGCAGAGTATGTTGTTCCGCTGCCGACCTTCAAGGATGCCGAGGGCAAGACCCTCGTGGCGGCCCAGTCCGAGCTTGCCGTTCTTCCGGACGGTCGGCTTCTGCTGTTGTCGCGCGACAGCAACAACGGCTGGGGCGTCAAGGGCGACACGTCGCTCTACCGTCGCGTCGATCTCCTCGACTTCTCCGCCGCCACCAACATCGCCGGCAGCGAGTTCGATGACTTGAAGCCTGTGGCCCCGAAGGGTGCTCTCGATGCGTCGGTGACCGCGGCCAAGCTGACCACCATCATCGACATCAACGACAATGCCGAGCTCGGCAAGGCTGGCCTTCACAACGGCGCTCCCCATGACGCCAGCGATCTTTCGGAAAAGTGGGAAGCGATCGGCGTCGTCCCGGCGCTCGACCCGGAACACCCCAAGGATGTGCTGCTGCTCATCGCCAACGACAACGACTTCCTCACGACCAAGGGGTATCAGGTCGGCGCCGACTACGATGCCGAGGTCGATGTCGACACGATGGTGCTGGTCTACCGCCTGTCTGTCGATTGACCGCATTCATCGAACCGGGAACTCGGGGCGTCGCGTCATTGCGGCGCCCTTTGTCTTTTCGGGTCGCTTGTCAGTTGGCGACATGATGGACTGACGCGCCTTTCCCGTTTACCTCCAACGCAAAACGGGCTATCCCGCCAGACAGATGTCGCATGACCGATCCGAGAGACCCACGATGAACATGGCTGTCCGCACTCCCGACCCCAAGAAGCTCATCAAGGGCGCCACCGGCGACTGGGAGATCATCATCGGCCTCGAAGTGCACGCCCAGGTCACTTCCAACGCCAAGCTGTTCTCCGGCGCTTCGGCCGTCTTTGGCGCGGAGCCGAACATGCACGTGTCGCTCGTCGACGCGGCGATGCCCGGCATGCTGCCGGTGATCAACGAGGAGTGCGTGGCGCAGGCCATCCGCACCGGCCTTGGTCTCAAGGCGGAGATCAACCTCTACTCGGTGTTCGACCGCAAGAACTATTTCTACCCTGATCTGCCGCAGGGCTACCAGATCAGCCAGTACAAGCAGCCGATCGTCGGCGAGGGCAAGGTGCTGCTCGACATGCCCGAAGGCGTCGTCGAAATCGGCATCGAACGGCTGCACCTCGAGCAGGATGCCGGCAAGTCGATCCACGATCAGCACCCGACCATGTCCTTCGTCGACCTCAACCGGTCCGGCGTGGCGCTGATGGAGATCGTGTCCAAGCCCGACCTTCGCTCGTCGGAGGAGGTGAAGGCCTATCTCGCCAAGCTGCGGACCATCCTGCGCTATCTCGGCACCTGTGACGGCAACATGGAAGAGGGCTCCATGCGTGCCGACATCAACGTTTCCGTGCGCAAGCCCGGCGACCCGCTCGGCACGCGCTGCGAGATCAAGAACGTCAACTCCATGCGCTTCGCTGCCCAGGCGGTCGAGTTCGAGGCGCGCCGGCAGATCGGCATCATCGAGGACGGCGGCAAGATCGACCAGGAAACCCGGCTCTACGATCCGGGCAAGGGCGAGACGCGGTCGATGCGCTCGAAGGAAGAGGCGCACGACTATCGCTACTTCCCGGATCCGGACCTGTTGCCGCTTGAGCTCGATCCGGCCTGGGTGGAGAGCCTGAAGGCCAACCTGCCCGAACTGCCGGACGAGAAGAAGGCCCGCTTCGTCGCCAACTATGGCATCACGCCCTATGACGCCATGGTACTGACGCTCGAACGCGCCTCGGCCGACTATTACGAGCAGGTGGCGAAGAAGCGCGACGGCAAGGCGGTTGCCAACTTCATGATCAACGAGCTGTTCGGCCGCCTCAACAAGGACGGCAAGGGCATCGAGGCATCGCCGGTTTCGCCCGAGCAGCTTGGCGCCATCGTCGACCTGATCGGCGACGGCACCATTTCGGGCAAGATCGCCAAAGACCTGTTTGAGATCGTCTACACAGAGGGCGGCGATCCGAAGAAGCTGGTGGAAGAGCGCGGCCTCAAGCAGGTGACCGACACCGGCGCCATCGAGAAGGCCGTCGACGAGGTGATCGCCGCCAACCCCGACAAGGCCGAACAGGCCAAGGCCAAGCCGACTCTCAGCGGCTGGTTCGTCGGCCAGGTGATGAAGGCGACGGGCGGCAAGGCCAACCCACAGGCGGTCAACGACCTTGTGAAGGCCAAACTCGGCATCGAGTAAAGCCGGTCAGGGCGGCACAAGCTGCCCTCCGCAAACGGCAATTTGCTTCAGGGCGGCCTCCGGGCCGCCTTTTTGCCATGTCGTGGAAGGTTTGATTAACCCTGTTCGTTAAGCCTGCCTTATCGGCACCATCGTTAATGTCGGGGTGCTGGGGTTTCGCGGCGCAGGCCGTACAGTCCGTTTCATTCCCCCCGGCCCGAGCGATCGATGGATATTGCAACCCTTCTAGGCGTTTTCGGCGGCTTTGCCGTGCTCTATGTAGCCGTCATCCTCGAAGGTTCGAACGTCATGATGTTCATGAACCTTCTGGCGACCGTCGTCGTGGTCGTCGGTGCATTGGTGGCGATGCTCGGTCGGTACACGCTCAAGACCTTCCCCGTAGCTGTGTTCGGCGGCTTCAAGGAAGCCGTCATGTACAAGACGCATGATACCTTTCATCTGCTCGACCAGTTGACCGAAATCGCAGAGGTGGCGCGCAAGCAAGGTCCTCTGGGCCTTGAGAAGCTGGAAATCGACGAGCCTTTCCTTCAGAAGGCGATCCAGATGATCGCCGACGGCTATTCCGGCGAAACCATCCAGCACGTTCTCGAGCGCGAGCGCGACTTGCAGCACGAGCGTCTGCACATGCAGCATACGGCTTGGGGCAAGATCGCCGAGGCCGCGCCGGGCATGGGCATGGTCGGCACCATCATCGGCCTCGTGTCGCTGTTCGCTCACATGTCCGACCCCAAGCAGATCGGCC
>JAUVXG010000016.1 GCA_030603685.1 Pleomorphomonas sp. | reverse complement strand
GACCGACTTCTGCAGCAGGACCGGCAGAACCCGCTCGAGCGGCTGGCCGTCGAGATGGTAGAAAAGGGCCTCAGTCATCGATCATTTCGCCCAACGAGAACGGCCGACACCCGAGGTGTCGGCCGCGCTTCTTCTCAGCTCTCGAAGCGGTTGCGGACCAGGCGGTCGAGCAGGCGCACGCCGAACCCCGAGGCCCAGGCCCGGTTGATGTCGGTCTCCGGGCTCGACATGGCGGTACCGGCGATGTCGAGATGCGCCCAGGGCGTTTCGCCGACGAAGCGCTTCAGGAACTGCGCCGCCGTGATCGAACCGGCATTGCGGCCGCCGGAGTTCTTCATGTCGGCGAAGCGGCTGTCGATCAGCTTGTCGTACTCCGGTCCCATCGGCATGCGCCACAGACGCTCGCCGGTGTCCTCGCCGGCCTTGACGAGGTCGCCGGCCAACTGGTCGTCGTTGGAGAACAGGCCGGCCATCTGGGCGCCGAGCGCCACCACGATGGCGCCGGTGAGCGTGGCGAGGTTGATCATGAAGGCCGGCTTGAAGCGATCGGCCGCGTAGGTCAGCACGTCGGCGAGAACGAGACGACCCTCGGCATCGGTGTTGACCACCTCGATGGTCTGCCCCGACAGCGAGGTGAGAATGTCGCCGGGACGGTAGGAACCGCCGTCGGGCATGTTCTCGACGATGCCGAGCAGGCCGATGGCGTTGACCTTCGCCTTGCGGCCGGCCAGAGCCCGGAACAGGCCGGTGACGGCGGCCGCGCCACCCATGTCGGCCTTCATGTCCTCCATACCGGCGGCCGGCTTGATGGAGATGCCGCCCGAATCGAAGACGAGGCCCTTGCCGATGAACACGGCCGGCTTGTCGCCGTCCTTGCCGCCGTTCCACTTCATGACCACGACACGCGGCGGCCGGGCAGAGCCCTGGGCCACGGCGAGCAATGCGCCCATGCCGATCTTGCGGAGATCCTTTTCGCCGAGCACTTCCACCTCGACGCCCAGCTTCTTCAGCTTTTCGGCTTCGGCGGCGAACTCCTGCGGCCCGAGCGCGTTCGGCGCCTCATGGACGAGGTCGCGAGCGATTACGACACCCTCGGCCACCGCCTCGACATCGGCCCAGGCCTTCTTGAGCTTGCCGGCGTGCTCGGCGACGACGGTGACGGCAACGGGGCCGGCTGCCTCGTCCTTCTTCACCGTCTTGTACTTGTCGAACTCGTAGGCCCTGAGGCGCAGTCCCAGCAGGAACTCGGCGCCCAGTTCGGGGCTGAGCGGCCCGCCAGTTCCCTCAAGCACGATCGTCGCGGCCTTGGCCTTGAGCTCCTTCAGCTTGCCGTAAACCTGCCCGCCCAGCTTCAGCGCCGCCGTTTCGTCGAACTCGGCCGCCGCCCCGACACCAGCCAGAATCAGGCGACCGGCCGACAGACCGGATGGGGCGAGAATATCGAGAAACGAGCCGGGCTTGCCGGAAAAGCCGGTGGCCGCCACGGCTCGATCGAGACCGCCCGTCAGTTGGTCGATCACGGCGCTTCCCATGGCGCCGGGCTTGTTGTCCGGATCGACGAAAACGACCAATACCGGGGCATCAGCCTCGAGAGTCTTGGAGAAAGAAAGAGAGGGAGCAGCCGCCATGATATCTTCCTGATTGCCGGGCACCCATCAGCGGGTGCGGTCCGGACATGCCGGCCGAATGTGGCGCTTGATGGGAGCGAGAGCAAGACTGGAGTTTCATTCCACGCGGCCACCACCGACGGACGCGAGGCCCGAGCTCGAAAATTTACCCTTTTCGGGAAGGAAGAATTCACTATAGGGCTGCTAGCCTCGGCTGTCCTGCCCTCGGCAGGCTCGACATGGAACAACGATGCGGCGTTTCGGCACCTACCTTTTCTCGCAAACGCTCTATGCCTTCGTCGGCGTGATGATGACGCTTGCCGGCATCGCGTGGGTAACCCAGGCGCTTCGCCGTTTCGATCTGGTCACCGCCAAGGGCCAGGCCATTGCCGTCTATCTCGGCCTCACCATGCTCTCGATGCCGCGCGTTCTCGGCGTGGTGGCGCCATTTGCGCTGGTCGTGGCTCTCGTCCTCGTGCTGCAACGCCTGCAGGCGGACAGCGGCATTGTCGCGATCACCGCAGCCGGCGTGTCGCAACGACGCTTCGCCCTGCCCTTCGTCGCCGCAGCGCTGACGGTGGCCGCTTTCGTCGCCGCGCTGGCCTTCTGGATCAGTCCCAGTTCTTCCCGGTCCGTCTCCGACATGATGCAGACGGTGCGGGCGGACATCGTCGCCAACGTCATCCAGCCCGGCCGCTTCACCCAGGTCGATGCCGGCCTGACCTTTCACATTCGCAATCGCGACGGGGACGGCTCGTTGCTCGACCTGTTCATTCTCGACGATCGCAGCCCGGAGTTCTCCTATACCTATTCGGCCAAGCGCGGACGCGTTGCCGAGGTGATGGGCCGGTCCATGATCGTGATGGAACAGGGGACGGTCGAACGGAAAGCCAAGAGCAGCGGCGCCAACACCTTCGTCACCTTCGGCTCCTACGCCTTCGACCTCAGCCAGCTCACCTCCAAGGCGGGCGATGCCAGCTACGGTCTGTCGGAGCGCACGCTCGGCGAGTTGTTGGAGATGCGCAAGACGGACGACGATCCGGAAATTGTTCCCGAGATCATGAATCGGATCGGCGAGCCGATCTATCCGTTGGCTCAAGCGCTCGCCGTGTTCCTCTTCCTCGGCTTTCCGACCAGCAATCGCCGCGGCCAGACGCTTCCGGTGACCATGGCGATCATCGTCGGCTCGGTGGTCCGCGTGCTCGGTTTCGCCGTCATGGGCATTTCCAAGGGATCGCCCGAAATTTCCTTCATGGCCGTTGTCGCGCCGACGCTGCTCGCGCTCGTCTTCGCGGTGATGATCGCCGTCGGCGTCCATCCGGTCGTTTCGACGAGCTTCGCCGACAGGCTGATCGAACGCCTTCGGCGCGCGATATTCGCCCGACAGGAGGCCGCCCGATGATCGGCCGGTCGCTCGCCAGCTATTTCACGATGCGGTTCGCCGGCTGGATTCTTGGCGTTTTCGTCGGCATCTTCCTTCTGGTCTTCCTGATCGACGCGATCGAGCTGTTGCGCTCTACCGGCGGACGCAGCGACATCTCGGTACCTCTCGTCATCGCCGCCTCGGCTCTGCGCGTGCCGACGCTGATGGAGCAGGTTCTGCCCTTCGCGGTCCTGCTGGGCTCGATCGCCGCCTTCGTCACGCTGTCGCGCGGCTCGGAGCTGATGATCGCCCGGGCGGCGGGGCTCTCGGTGTGGCAGTTCACCTTGCCCGCCCTCGCCTTTGCTGTCGCGCTCGGCGTCGCGGCATCGACCATCTACAATCCGCTCGCCACCCTGGCCCGCAACCTGTCGAGCGACATTCTCGTCGGCTCGCGCGCGAGCGTCATGACGACGCTGCTGTCCGGATCGGCCACGCCGAGCTGGACCAGGCAGCGCACCGGAGACGGCAATGCCGTGCTGCATACCGAAGGCGTCTCGAACGGCGGACAAACGATCCTGCAGCCGGTCTTCTGGGTATTCGGCGCCGACGGCATGCTCAGCGAACGGGTCGAAGCGCGAATCGGAGAGCTGGAGCCGGGGCGGTGGTCTCTGTCGGGGGTGACGGTGACCCGGAGCAGTGGCGTCCCGGAGCGTCACGACAGCTATTCTCTGCCGACGGAGCTGACTGCCGCGCAGGTGGCCGGCGGCCTCGGTTCGCCCGACAGCATCTCCTTCTGGCAGCTTCCCGCCGCGATCGCCCAGGCGCGCGCCTCGTCGCTGCCGGCAAACAGATTCAGCCTTCAGTATCAATCGCTCCTGGCACGGCCGCTGCTGCTGGCTTCGATGGTGCTCATCGCTGCCACAGTGTCATTGGGATTTGCACGATATGGCGGTGGCGAGAAGATGATTCTCGGTGGCGTCGTCGCTGGCTTCGTGCTTTATGTCATCATCGAAGTTGCCCGTTCGCTGGGCAGCGAGGGGCTGGTGTCGCCGGTTCTTGCCGCGTGGGCGCCTTCGGTTGTGGCGATCTTGCTGGGTTCCACGGTTCTGTTGTTCCGCGAGGATGGGTGAGCGTGCGTAGATCTGTCGTATCGCAGGCATCGGAGCCGAGAGCCGCTGCGCGCCTATTGTGCGGCGTGGCGGTGTCGATTCTCGTTTTCCTGCCCGCCGGCGCCTTTGCCCAGTTCGTGACCGACACGTCTCTGACCGGCATGATCAGCTCGGCCAAGCAGCCGAGCAGTGACGAGAAGATGATGATCGAGGCCGATACGGTGGCCTACGACATGGACAGCGATTCGGTCACTGCGACCGGTCGCGTCGTCATCTACTATCTCAATCCCGTGGTGGTCGCCGACGAGGTGGCGGTCGATCGCAAGAACAAGCGCGTGACGGCCATCGGCCACGTCGAGATCACCGACCCCGCCGGAAACGTCGCCCGTGGCGACCGAATCGATCTCGACAACGACCTCGCCAATGGCGTCATGGAAGGGCTGGAGCTCATCACGTCCGAGCGTGTCGCCTTCACGGCGCGAAACGCCGAGCGGAGCAATGGCGACCTGACCGTCATGAACGACGGCACCTACCTTCCCTGCGTCGACTGCAACGGCGTGAAGGGCAAGAAGCCGATCTGGCAAATCAAGGCGAATCGCATTCTGCACAAGCAGAAGGAGCAGACGATCGTCTTCGAGAACGCCACCTTCGAGTTTCTGGGCGTGCCGCTCGCCTGGGTGCCGGTGCTGTCCCAGCCCGACCCGTCGGTCAAGCAGAAGACCGGCTTCCTGATGCCGAGCATCGAGCGCAGCAAGGCGCTCGGCTACTCGGTGAAGGTGCCCTACTATGTGTCGCTCGATCCGAGCTATGGCCTGACGCTGACGCCGACCGTCTACTCCCGTCAGGGTCTGCTGTTTTCGGCTGAATGGCGGCAGAGGCTGGAGAGCGGCCAATACTCGATCACGCTGTCCGGCATCCACCAGAATGCGCCCGAAGCCTTTGCGGGCCGGTCCGGCGACGAGCTTTGGCGCGGCTCCGTGGAATCGCAGGGCAGCTTCACGATCAACAGCAACTGGTCGTGGGGCTGGAACCTCGCGGTGGCGAGCGACACCACCTTCATGGACGATTACGGGCTCAAGTCCGGCAATTCGGACGTGGCGGTGAACGATATCTACCTGACCGGCGCACGCGGCAGAAACCGCTTCGACGCGGCAATGTACGGCTTCTTCGTGCAGCAGGAAGATTCGCAGACCTCGACACTGGCGCAGGATCGCGATCTTCAGGAGAAGCAGCCGTACGTCTACCCGGTGATCGACTACAAGGTCTACGCCAAGGATCCGATCTGGGGCGGCGAGGCCTCGCTAACGACCAACTTCACCAACCTTACCCGCACCAAGGACGACATCTACGAGATCGACAGCAACGGCAATGGCGTTCTGGATGCGGGCGAGAAGACCCGCGTAAGGGCTGCTGCCGGCACCTTCGATCGTCTCAGCATCGACGCCATGTGGCGCCGTCGAATGGTCGACCAGACCGGCGGCGTGACGACGCCTTTCCTTTACTTCCGTGGCGACGCCATTTTCTCCGATCCGCACAACAGCAGCGTCTTGCCGGAGACATCGAGCGGGATGCTGGTGCGCGGAATGCCCGCGGCCGGCCTGGAATATAGCTACCCGGTCGCCATCACCTCGCCGATTGGCAATCAGATCATCGAGCCGATCGCCCAGTTGATCGTTCGCCCGAACGAGCTGGAAGCGACCTATATTCCCAACGAAGACGCGCAGAGCCTCGTCTTCGACGCCAACAACCTGTTCGACTACGACAAGTTCTCCGGCTACGACCGTGTCGAGGGTGGTACCCGCGCCAACATCGGCGTCCGTTATTCCGGCTCGTTCAGCCACGGCTTCGGCGTCAGCGGCACGTTCGGCCAGTCGTTCCAACTGGCGGGCGTCAACTCCTTTGCCAAGGCGACCCAGTACAGCACGGGCTCCTACTCCGGTCTCGAGTCGGATGTATCGGACTACGTCGCGGGGCTCAGCCTCAGCACGAAGACCGGGTTCCTGGCCAGCAGCGGCGTGCGCTTCGACAACGAGAATTTCGAGGTCAACCGCTTCGACGGCCAGATTCTCGGCATCGGCGGGCCGCTCACGGCTGCCCTGACCTACGCCTTTATCCGCTCGCAACCCGACCTCGGCATCGACGAAGATCGTTCGGAGCTGCAAGCCTCTGCCAGCCTTCGGCTGAACGAGAGCTGGCGGGTGTTCGGCTCGAGCCGCTACGACCTCATCGCCGACGAGTTCGTCCGACACGCGTTCGGCCTGGCCTATGATTCGGAAGAGTTCTCGGTCTCGTTCTCCTATTCCAACGATCTGACCACCAATCCGAGCGACCAGACCTTCTACCTCCGCGCAGGTTTCCGGACGCTGGGCGAGGTCGGCACCTCATTTGGCATCGACAATTAGTGCATCCGGTTGCCGTTCGCTCCAGATTTGGCGGACCATCGACTTGACAAAATCCGTTGGTAAATGCTCCGACGGTTTGAATGGCAACGGGTGGAGAAGGTAGACATGCACATCGTGACGATCGCAAGAAACATGCGGAGCGCGCTGCTGGCCGCAACCATTGCTGCGGTGGTCTCGATGTCGGCCGCCGGCTTCGCCGTGATCTCGCCCGTCCAGGCGGCAAGCACCATCAAGGTCGTGGTCAACGACCAGGCGATCACGACGATGGATGTTCAGGCGCGTGCCCGCCTGCTCCAGCTCGCCATGCATCTTCCGGCCGGCGCGGCCGCCAAGGCGGCGCAGGAAGAACTGATCGACGAGCAGCTTCGCCTCCAGGAAGGGGCGCGACGCGGGGTCGTGGTCAGCGAGGACGCGGTGGTCGCCGCCCTGACCAGTATCGCATCGCGCTCGAAGATGACGCTTCCCCAGTTCGAAAAGGCGCTCGGCTCGGGCGGCGTGCCCATCAAGACCTTCAAGGACCGCATTCGTGCGCAAATGGTCTGGGGGCGCATCATCCGGTCGAAGATCCAGCAGGACATCAAGGCGGAGTCCGCCGACCTGATCCAGCAGATGCGCAACCGCGAGAAGAACGCCGACGCCGTCACCGCCAACGACTACATGCTCCAGCGCGTGGTATTCGCCGTGCAGAGGAGCGCTTCCCCGGCCGTCGTCAACCGCCGCAAGGCCGAGGCCGAGGCCTTGCGGGGCAAGTTCCGCAGCTGCAACGAAGGGCTCGCACTTGCCAGGGGCCTCAAAGAGGTGGCTGTCGTCAACGTCGGCCGCAAGCTGGCGAGCGAAGTGCCTCCGGCCTTGAAGGAAGCACTCGAGAAGACCGCCGAAGGCCGTCTGACGCCGCCGGAACGCTCCGACCTCGGCTTTGAGATGTATGCGATCTGCAGCAAGATCGCGGTGACCGGCGAAGCCGCCGTCGCAGCGGGGCTCGATGCCGAGGCGCTCGACAAGCGCGGCGAGGAAACCTCGAAGAAGCTCACCCAGGAGCTGCGGCAGAAAGCCAACATCATCTATCGCTGAGCAGGCCACATATGTCCGCCAACAAGCCGAGACTTCCCCTCGCCGTTTCGATCGGCGAGCCCGCGGGCATTGGAGCGGAGATCATCGCGAAAGCGTGGCTTCAAAGGCGGGAGAAGGAGCTGCAGCCCTTCTACGTGGTGGGTGATCCAGCTTTCGTGCAGAGCCGCCTCGATCGCCTGGGCCTTGCGACGCCTCTCGTGGTAGCGACGCCGGAAACCGCATGCGATGTCTTCGCCGATGCCCTGCCGGTGTTCGACCTCGGACATCCGGTCGAAGATCGGCCCGGCGAGCTGTCGGGCGTGACGGCGGCGGCCACGATCGCCTCCATCGAGACGGCGGTCCGGCACATCCGCGGTGGTCTCGCCGCCGGCATCGTCACCGCGCCGATCCAGAAGTCCAACCTCTATGCTGCCGGTTTCAAGTTCCCAGGACATACCGAGTTCCTCGGCGAGCTTGCCCGCAGGCTGTGGCCCGATGCTCCCCATGAGCCGATCATGATGCTGGCCGGCCCGGAGCTCGCGACCGTTCCGGTCACCGTTCACATCGCCCTCCGCGACGTGCCGAAGACGCTGACCGGCGAGATGATCGTCAAGGCCGGCCGCATCGTCGACCGGGAGATGAAGACGAAACTCGGCATCACTCGACCGCGCCTTGCCGTGGCCGGCGTCAATCCCCACGCCGGCGAAGAGGGCGCCATGGGACGCGAGGACATGGAGATCGTCGCACCGGCCGTCAGCGAGCTGCGTGCCGAAGGCATTGACGCGCGCGGGCCGCTGCCGTCCGACACCTTGTTCCATGCCGCCGCGCGCAAGACCTATGACGTGGTGCTCGCCATGTACCACGATCAGGCGCTGATACCGGTGAAGACCATCGCCTTCGACGAGACCGTCAACGTGACGCTCGGCCTTCCGTTCGTCCGCACGTCGCCCGACCACGGCACGGCGCTCGACATTGCGGGCCAAGGCGTTGCCGACCCGTCCAGCCTGATCGCAGCTCTCGGCATGGCAGGACGCATGGCGGCGATCGGAGCGGCGGCATGAGCCGGATCGACGACCTGCCGCCGCTGCGCGACGTCATCGAGCGGCACGGTCTTTCCGCCCTGAAGAGCCTCGGGCAGAACTTTCTGCTCGACCTGAACCTCACCTCCCGCATCGCCCGCGCCGCCGGCAGTCTCGAGGGACGGACCGTCGTCGAGATCGGTCCGGGCCCCGGAGGCCTGACCCGCGCCATTCTTGCCGCCGGCGCGGCGCACGTTCACGTCGTCGAGCGCGACCGACGGGCGATCGCCGCCCTTGAGGAAATTGCCGCCCATTACCCCGGCCGGCTGCACATCATCGAAGGTGACGCGCTTGAGGTGGACAGCGCCGCCCTTGGCGACGAGCCGCCGGTGATCATGGCCAACCTGCCCTACAACATCGCGACGCCGCTCCTCACCGGCTGGCTTTCGCCAGAGAGCTGGCCGCCGCGCTGGACGGCGATGGTGCTGATGTTCCAGAAGGAAGTGGCCGACCGCATCACGGCCACGGCCGGCGACGATGCCTATGGTCGCCTGGGCGTGCTCTGCGGCTGGCGGTCCTATGCCACGCAGATGTTCGACATTTCGCCCAAGGCTTTCGTGCCACCACCCAAGGTGACGTCGACCGTGGTGCATTTCGCTCCACGTCCCGAGCCCCTGCCCTGCGTTCAGGCCGATCTCGAAGCCGTCACCGCCGCCGCCTTCGGCCAGCGTCGCAAGATGCTCAGGCAGAGCCTCAAGACCCTCGGCGTCGATCCACTTGCCCTTTGCGCCACCGCAGGTATCGACCCGACGGCTCGCGCCGAAACGATCCCGGTCAGGGGATTCGTCGACATCGCCAACGCCTGGCGGGCGATGCGATAGACTTCAGGCCAGAAGCGTTCCGACGAAGCCTTCGATCCCCTCGGCCGCGCGCGATCGGCGGCTGCGCTCGGCGCGCAGGATGGCGGTCAGATCGGCGAAGGCCGCGTCGAGATCGTCGTTGACCACCACATAGTCGAAGTTCGACCATTCGGCGATCTCGCGTCTGGCATTCACCAAGCGCTTTTCGATCACCTCGGGCGCATCCTCGGCCCGGCGCGTGAGGCGCGAACGCAGCTCGGCCATCGACGGCGGCAGAATGAACACCGATACGACGTCGTCCGACATCTTCTCGCGGAGTTGCGCGGCGCCCTGCCAGTCGATGTCGAACAGCACGTCGCGGCCGGAGGCCAGGGCTTCCTCCACAGGTGCGTGGGGCGTGCCATAATAGTTGCCGTGCACCTCGGCCCACTCCAGCAGCTCACCGCCATCTCGCATCGACAGGAAGCGTTGCTGCGAGATGAAGTGGTAGTGCACGCCGTTGATTTCGCTGGGGCGGCGATCGCGCGTCGTCACCGAAACCGACAACGTCATGTCGCGGTCGGCTTCGAGAATGTTGCGCGACAGCGTGCCCTTGCCGGCGCCGGACGGCGAGGAAATGACGAACATGAGTCCGCGGCGGGGAAACCGAACGTGATCTGAAGCGACCATGATACTTACTCGACGTTCTGCACCTGCTCCTTGAACTGATCGACCACCGCCTTCAGGGCGAGGCCGATCCGCGTCAGGGCCGTGTCGTTGGACTTGGAGCACAGGGTATTGGATTCCCGGTTGAATTCCTGCGCCAGGAAATCGAGCCGGCGGCCGACGGCGGCGTCGCTCGCCATCAGCTCCCGAGCCTGAGCGATATGGGCCTTGAGGCGGTCGATCTCCTCGCGAACATCGGCCCGGGTGGCGATCAGCGCCGCCTCGACGTGGAGGCGCTGCGGATCGATGTCTTCGCGCGCCAACAGCACGGCGAGTTGTTCCTCAAGGCGATCGCGGATCGCTTCGGGCGTACGGGCCGGCAAGGCCTCCGCCTCGGCGACGAGACGGGCGATCTCGTCGACCTGATCGCCCAGGATGCGGGAAAGCGCCACGCCCTCGGCGGCACGCGAGGCCTGGAAGTCGGCGAGCACCCTGCCGAAGGCCGACACGAGCTCGGCCTCGAAGACCTTGGCGCTCTCCTCGTCGGGCGCCGCCTCGACCACCTCGACCACGCCACGCACGGCGAGAAGCCCGTCCAGCGACGCGTCGCGAATGCCCGGCGTGCCGGAGTGGCGTCGCGCCGTGTCGATAAGGGCGGACAATAGGGTCTCGTCGATGCGGAAGGTCTGGGTGGAGGTCTCGCGCGTCACCGTCAGATTGATCGACACGTTGCCTCGCGACAACGCTTCGGACGCCTTGCGTCGTACCGCCGCTTCCACCGCGTCGAAGCCGGGCGGCAGGCGCAGCCGGAGGTCGAGACCTCGACCGTTCACGGCGCGCAACTCCCAGGCGAAGCGGTTGCCGGCCGCCGAGCCGTCGAGGCGGGCGAATCCTGTCATGCTGTTGAGCGGCATGGTCTCACCTCCAGTACATGCCGGCTTTTACACCAGCGGGCCGAAGCGCCAAGGGAAAAAGTGGGACCAACCGCGCCAATGCGACGATCGTCTTCACAGCTCCCCGGTCGTGACATAGGTTCGGTCCCGGAACCAAGGGAGGAAGGCAATGGAATACCGTCTGCTCGGCCGCTCGGGCCTCAAGGTCTCGACACTCACCATGGGCACCATGACGTTCGGCGGCAAGGGCGCCTTCGCCAAGGTCGGCGCCGTCGGCCTCTCGGAGGCGGCGCGGCTGATGGATCTCTGCATCGATGCCGGCGTCAATCTGATCGACACCGCCGATGTCTATTCGGAAGGCCTGTCCGAGGAGATCGTCGGCGATCTCATGCAGGAGCGCAAAGACAAGGGCGTCCTCATCGCCACCAAGGTCCGGTTTCCGATGAGCGCCGGCCCCAACGATCGCGGTCTCAGCCGCCATCACATCGTCGCCGGTTGCGAAGCCAGCCTGCGACGCCTGAAGACCGAGACCATTGATCTCTACCAGGTGCACCAGTGGGATGGGCTGACGCCGGTGGAAGAGTTCATGGAAGCGCTCGACAGCCTCGTGCGCGCCGGCAAGGTCCGCTACGTCGGCTGTTCCAACTTCTCGGCCTGGCATGTCATGAAGGCGCTCGGCGCCGCCGCGGCCGAGCATCGTCAGCGCTTCGTGTCGCAGCAGATCCACTACACGCTCGAAGCGCGCGAAGCGGAATACGAACTGGTGCCGGTCTCGCTCGATCAGGGCCTCGGCATCCTGGTCTGGAGCCCGCTCGCCGGCGGCCTGCTGTCCGGCAAGCATCGTCGCAACGCCGCACCGGAGGGAACGCGCCAGCTCGCCGGCTGGACCGAACCGCCGATCCGCGACGAGGATCGTCTCTGGACCATCGTCGACACGCTGGTGGACATCGCGGATGGGCGCGGGGTCAGCGCGGCTCAGGTGGCGCTTGCCTGGCTGCTGGGCCGGCCCGGCGTGACGTCGGTCGTGATCGGTGGCCGCACCGAAGCGCAGTTTGCCGACAACCTGAAGGCCGCCGATCTCCAGCTTTCCGAAGGCGAGCGCAAGCGCCTCGACGAGGTCAGTGCCTTGCCGCTGCTCTATCCCTACTGGCACCAGTTCCAGACCGCCAGGGACCGTCTGGGACCGGCCGATCTCAGCCTGTTCGGGCTAACGCCCTGACCGGAAAAGACGACACCGCCGGTGAGGCTGGCTCACCGGCGGTGCAATGCAAACGAACCCTATGCGTCACGTCGCGCGCGGCGACGATGTGGATGCGCCGCGTATCAGCTCGATCGGGAGTTCGACCACGCGCCCACCGACATCGTCGGATTTGTCGCCGAGGATGAGCTCGACGGCCGCCTCGCCCTTGCCGATGGCCGGCTGATAAATGGTGGTCAGCGGCGGAATGGAGCTGGCCGCTTCCTCAATGCCGTCGAAGCCGATCACCGAGAAGTCCTCGGGAACCTTGCGCCCGAGCGAGCGCAGATAGGCAATGACGTGGAGCGCCACGCGGTCGGAGGTGCAGACAAAGGCTGTGGTGTCCGGGTTGGCGGCGAGCACGGCATCGACACCGGCACACACGCCATCGAACTCGGACCCGGTCTCGAACACCGGCTGTGGCGGCAGTCCGGCAGCCCTGAACGCATCGCGGTAGCCTGTCAGGCGTCGACGCACCACCTCGAAGGAGGCCCGCTCGGCCCGAACGTCGTCGACGAAACCGACGCGCACTTCCTTCTCGGTCTCGAAGGTGAAGACGGCAAAATGCCGATGACCGAGATCAAGCAGGTGCTGGGCCGCCTCGCGGGCGCCACGATAGTCGTCGATCCGGACGACGTCGAAGCCGGGACCGACCGGGAAGTCCACCGCCACGAACGGCAGGCCGCGCTTCTTGGCCAGTTCGACCAGCATGTTGCCTTCATTGAGGCAGTTGAGAATGAAACCGTCGACGAGAGCCGTTCGGATGTTCCAGGCGGCGATCTCGTCGTCAACCGCCGACACCAGCGAAATGCCGGCGCCGCGCGCTTCGCAGGCCCTGGCCACGCCGGACAGGAACAGGCGAGTGTATTGGTCGTCGAAGAAACAATTGAGAGGCCCGACGGTCACCACGCCGATGGCGTTGACGCGGCCGGCCCTGAGCAGGCGACCGCGCGGATCGGGGCCGCGATAGCCCAGGGATCTCGCCGCTTCCTCGACCCGCTCGCGCAGCTGCTCGGAAACCAGGCCGGGTCGGTTGAAGACGTTGGATACCGTTCCCTGGCTGACACCGGCGGCCCGCGCCACGTCGGCCAGTTTCACGGTCTTGTTGTGCGGAGTTGAACTTTCACCCATCTGTCCGTCCGATGCGCCGGATAGCCGGCTGTACTGACGAGGGACAACGGCGTCTCTCTTCCCGAGATCGCAACCCAAATCCGCACGACGCCCACCGGTCAGGAACCGGCAAGCGTCGCCCGGAAGTCGACCACCCATGCCCCCCGGCGAGCGGCCGACCGATCAGTTCCATTGATGCGACCGATCTCGTTGAAACGATATACGCAAAACCCTTCAGAACAACAAGAAACTTGCGGTTCAGAACCATTCGATGCGCCAGGACACGGCCGGACCGTGCATTGCCGGGGGCTAGACGGGTCGGATTCCTCCGGGAAAGAGCACGCGGCTCTCTCCCGGAAGCATGCCTCAGAGGATGAAACGGCTGAGGTCGGTGTTGTTCGCGAGGTCTCCCAGCGCTGCCCTGACGGCGGCCCCGTCGACGGTGATCTCTTCGCCAGACCTGTCGGGGGCCGAGAAGGAGATATCGTCGAGAATGCGCTCGAGCACGGTCTGCAGGCGCCGGGCGCCGATGTTCTCGACGGTGGCGTTGACGTGGACGGCGATCTCGGCGATGGCGTCGATGGCGTCGTCGGTGAAGGCGAGCGTCACGCCCTCCGTCTGCATCAGCGCCACATACTGCTTGATGAGGCTGGCCTGCGGCTCGGTCAGGATGCGGCGGAAATCGTCCTTGTCGAGCGGCTTCAGCTCGACGCGGATCGGCAGTCGCCCCTGAAGCTCGGGTAGAAGGTCCGACGGCTTGGCGACGTGGAAGGCGCCGGATGCGATGAACAGGATATGGTCGGTCTTCACCGAGCCGTGCTTCGTCGACACCGTCGTGCCTTCGATGAGCGGCAGAAGATCGCGCTGCACGCCTTCGCGAGATACCGAGCCGTCGCGCCCGTCCTTGGCGCAGATCTTGTCGATCTCGTCGAGGAAGACGATGCCGTTGTTCTCGACCGACTCGATCGCCTCGGCGACGATCTTGTCCTGATCGATCAGCTTGTCGGCCTCCTCGGCGGTGAGCAGGTCGTGGCTGTCCTTGACGGAGACGCGGCGGGTCTTCTTCACGCCACCCATCATCTTCTGCATCATCTCGGAGAGGTTGATCACCTGTCCCCCCGGCATGCCGGGGATCTCCATGCCGCCCGGACTGCCGGTGGCGGTCAGCTCGACCTCGATTTCCCTGTCGTCGAGTTCGCCGGACCGCAGCTTCTTGCGGAAGGCATCACGCGTCGACGGACTGGACGAGGTGCCGACCAGCGCATCGAGCACCCGCTCCTCGGCGGCGAGATGGGCCTTCGCCTCGACGTCCTTGCGTCGCTGCGTCCGCACGAGCGAGATACCGACCTCGAGAAGATCGCGGACGATCTGCTCGACGTCACGGCCGACGTAGCCGATTTCGGTGAACTTGGTGGCCTCGACCTTGACGAAGGGCGCATTGGCGAGCCGGGCGAGGCGACGGGAGATTTCCGTCTTGCCGACACCGGTGGGGCCGATCATCAGGATGTTCTTGGGCAGCACCTCCTCGCGCAGCGAGGGGTCGAGCTGAAGGCGGCGCCAGCGGTTGCGCAGCGCGATGGCGACGGCGCGCTTGGCGTCCTTCTGGCCGACGATGTGACGGTCGAGTTCGGAGACGATTTCGCGGGGCGAGAAATCGGGCATGACTTTATCCTCGGGTGGAGCGATCCGGAGTGGCGCGCGGGGGCCAGCGATCCGGAGGGATGGAACTCAGGCCTTGGGAAGGCTTTCGACGACGACGTTCTCGTTGGTGTAGACGCAGATGTCGGCGGCGATCTTCATAGCCTTGCGGGCAATGGTCTCGGCGTCGTGGCCGCTGTCGGAGAGAGCGCGCGCGGCGGCGAGCGCATAGGTGCCGCCCGAGCCGATGCCAGCGATGCCGCCCTCGGGTTCGAGCACGTCGCCCGTGCCGGTCAGAACCAGCGTCACGTTGGCGTCGGCGACGATCATCATCGCCTCGAGACGGCGCAGATAGCGGTCGGTACGCCAGTCCTTGGCAAGCTCGACGCAAGCGCGCATCAACTGGCCGGGATACTGTTCCAGCTTGGCTTCCAGCCGCTCGAACAGTGTGAAGGCGTCAGCGGTGGCGCCAGCAAAACCGGCGATCACGTCGCCGCGCCCGAGCGGCCGCACCTTGCGCGCCGTGTGCTTGATCACGGTGGCGCCGAGCGTGACCTGTCCGTCACCTGCGATCACCACCTTGCCGTCCTTGCGGACCGATACGATGGTGGTGCCGTACCAGGTGGACGGGTTGGTGTGTTCCATCATGAGATGCTCCTTGTGGCAACGGCCAACCACCCGAAGCGTGGGAACCGTCCCTGAATGACGCCTTTATGTAGGACGGAAATGCCTTTATGCAACTTGCCTCTGGCAATGCCCACATCACGGTTCCGACACCGTTCCGACCCTCAGGAGATCGTCCGATGAAGCTCATGGCCTTCGGCCTCGGCTATAGCGCCAAGGCGGCGTTGCGCCGCCTCTCGCCCGAGCAAGCGGTCGGCACGACCCGTTCCGCGGCAAAGGCCGCCGCCTTGGCTCCACTCGCCGAGATGCACCTCTTCGACGGATCGCCGGAGGCTGCCGAAGCCCTGAAGCCTGCCCTGTCCGGCATCACGCACCTTCTCGTCTCCATCGCCCCCGCCGAGGGGCAAGACGGCGGCGACCGAGTGTTGCCCGTGCTTGCCGAGGCGCTCGCCGCCGAGAAATCGCTCGTCTCCGTCGCCTACCTTTCGACGGTCGGCGTCTATGGCGACCATGATGGCGCCTGGGTGGACGAGACGTCCGAATGCCGGCCCAGAAGCGCCCGATCTCTCGCCCGAGTGAAGGCGGAAGACCAGTGGCTGTCCTTCGGCGAGAAGGCCGGTGTGCCGGTCGCCGTGCTGCGCCTTTCCGGCATTTACGGCCCCGGCCGCAATGGGCTCGTCAACCTTGCCGAAGGCAGCGCCCGGCGCCTCGTCAAGCCCGGACAGGTGTTCAACCGCATCCATGTCGAAGACATAGCCGCCGGCGTGGAGCGGGTCTTTGCGACAGGCGCCGGCGGTCTTTTCAACATCACGGACGACGAACCGGCGCCACCGCAGGATGTCGTCGCCTATGCCGCCGAACTGATGGGCGTGGAACCTCCCCCGGAGCAGGATTTCGAGACGGCGGACCTCTCCCCCATGGCCCGCAGCTTCTATGGCGAGAACAAGCGGGTGGCCAATTTCAAGAGCACGTCCGAACTCGGGCTCGCCTATGCCTACCCGGACTACCGGGCCGCCTTCGCGCGCATGTGGGCGGAGGGAACCTGGCGCTGAACGAAAGCGCCCCGTCACCAGCGGCGACGGGGCGGCTTCCGGCGATTTGAGAGCGATGATCAGGCGAGCGTTGCCGCTGCCTTCTGCAGCTTGTTGGCCGCCTCGTCGATCGATTGCGTCGAGCTGCTGATGTCGGCCAGCGCCTTGGCGATATCCTCGACGCCGCTCGCAGCGGTATGCATGCTGCCGGACATGTTCTGCGTCACCGCAGCCTGCTCTTCGACGGCCGTGGCGATCGATGAGGAGACCTCGTTGATGCGGGTGATGATGGCGGTTATGCCGTCGATGGACTGCACCGCCTTGGACGAGATGGTCTGCACCGCCGCGATCTCGCTGGCGATCTCTTCCGTCGCCTTCGAGGTCTGAGCGGCCAGCTGCTTCACTTCCTGCGCGACGACCGCGAAGCCCTTGCCCATTTCGCCGGCCCGCGCCGCCTCGATGGTGGCGTTCAGCGCCAGAAGGTTGGTCTGGCCGGCAATGGTGTTGATGAGTTCGACCACCTGGTCGATCTTCTGCGCCGCTGTCGCCAGACCCGACACCACCTGGGTGGCGGACTCGGCCTGCGTCACGGCCTCCTGCGAAACCGACAGCGCGACGCTCACCTGACGGCTGATTTCGCCGACGGACGACACGAGCTCCTCGGCGCCGGCCGCAACCGTCTGGACGTTCGAGGCGGTGATTCCCGCCGTCGAGTTGGCGCCCGCCGCCTCGGCGTTCGAACGGGCAATCATGTCGGCCACTTCGGCCAGTTCGCGGTTGATTTCGGCCTGAGCGGCTTGCCGCTTGCGCCGCCGTTCCATGACGGCTGTGATATCGGTCGCGAACTTGGTGACGCGGACGAGCCGGCCGGTGCCGTCGAAGATCGGATTGTAGGTCGCCTGCAGGAAAACGTCACGGTGTCCCTTGCCGATCCGGTGGAACTCGTCGGACTTGAACTGGCCGGCGCGAAGATCATCCCAGAACTTCTTGTAGGACGGGCTGTTGCGTTCCTCGGGCGTGACGAACATGGAATGATGCTTGCCGACGATGTCCACGAGCTTGTACCCGAGCGCCTTTTCGAAGTTCTCGTTGGCCTCGATGATCGTTCCATCCGGTTCGAAGGAAATGACGGCCTGGGCACGGTTGATGGCAGCAATCTGCCCCTGGACCTTCACGTCCTCCAGCTTGCGATCGGTGACGTCCGTTGCGAACTTGACCACGCGGTAGACCTTGCCGGACTTGTCCAGCAGAGGGTTGTACGTGCCCTGGATCCAGACGGAGCGCCCTCCCTTGGCGATGCGGCGGAACTCGGCCGACATGAAGCGGCCGGACTGAAGTTCGCGCCAGAAAGAGGCGTAGGCAGGGCTCTGGACCTCTGCGGGATCGACGAACAGGGAATGATGCATGCCTACGATGTCGGCAAGCTCATACCCCATGACCTTCAGGAAGTTGGCATTCGCGGTCAGGATCTTTCCGGTCGGATCGAACTCGATGACCGCCAGGGAACGATCGAGAGCGGCAAGCACCGCAGCCTCATGAGTTGAAAAGGGCCACATGATCCTCGCTCCTACCCTCTTTGCTGACCGGCATCACCAAATGCTTGCCTTCAAGAACAAAGAAAGCATGCAAGGTGCATACAGCGGCGACAACCTAGAAAACCTTGCGGCCCGATTGCCGCGAAATCATCCATCCACCTTAATTAATTGAGCATTTATTTACGGAGCGTTTAAACCGCGCAAACTCCCTATAAGTAAAATGTTCTACTTGAGGCTGCATATTCTTGATGGGCTGCGCTCTGAGCGCGACCAAGTCTTCCGATGATGGCCGACGACCGATGCGGCGGCTTTCCACGCGCACAGGAGCGTCTTCGTCGCCTCCCGCCCATCGCAAACCTGTTCGGCGCCATGGGACTGGCATCCGTTCGTGGAGCCGTATAAGAAATGGGCGCATTTCAATCGTGGTGACCCCCAATGCTCAAAGCACGTGTCATCCCCTGTCTCGACGTCAAGGACGGCCGGGTGGTCAAGGGGGTCAACTTCGTCGACCTCATCGACGCCGGCGACCCGGTCGAGGCCGCCGCCGCCTATGATGCGGCCGGCGCCGACGAACTCTGTTTCCTGGACATCACCGCGAGCCACGAGAATCGCGGCACCATTCTCGATGTCGTTCGTCGTACGGCGGAGCGCTGCTTCATGCCGGTGACGGTGGGCGGCGGCGTCCGGTCCGTCGAAGACATCCGGGAACTGCTGCTGGCCGGCGCCGACAAGGCGTCGATCATGTCGGCCGCCGTCCGCGTCCGCGACCTCGTTCGCCGCGCCTCGGAGAAGTTCGGCAACCAGTGCATCGTCGTCGCCATCGACGCCAAGCGCGTCTCCTCGGACGACGGCAAGGCGCACTGGGAGGTGTTCACCCATGGCGGGCGACAGGCCACCGGCATCGATGCCGTCGAGTACGCGCAGGAAGTCGTCTCGCTGGGAGCCGGCGAAATCCTGCTCACCTCGATGGACCGCGACGGCACCAAGATCGGCTTCGACCTCGAGCTGACCCGCACCATTGCCGACGCGGTATCGGTGCCGGTCATCGCCTCGGGCGGCGTCGGCACGCTGGACCATCTCGTCGAGGGGATTCGCGACGGCCATGCCGGCGCGGTGCTCGCCGCCTCGATCTTTCACTTCGGTACCTTCACAATCGGCGAGGCCAAGGCGCATCTCGCCGCGGCCGGCGTTCCCGTCCGCCTCCAGGGATGATCGGCATGGCTGACAGCACCTTCACCCTCTCCGATCTCGAAACGATCGTCGCAGATCGCCTCAAGAACGGCGACGCCACCTCCTACACGCGCAAGCTGGCCGACAAGGGCATCGCCAAGGCAGCCCAGAAAGTCGGCGAGGAAGCGGTGGAGACGGTGATTGCCGCCGTGAACGGCGACGCCGACGCGCTGACCTACGAAAGCGCCGATCTCCTCTATCATCTTGTCGTGGTGCTGGCGCTGAAAGGCGTGCCACTCGACGAAGTGCTGGCCGAGCTCAAGCGCCGCACGGCCCAATCCGGCCTCCAGGAAAAGGCCAGCCGACCGGCCGACTGACCTCAAGACCATGGCACGCCGGCCGAAGCCGGCGGCCGTATCCCGCCATGTATCCGAGATCAGCGGATCGCCCGGGGCGATCCGGAGATGGTGACGAATGGAACAGTTCGTGCGGAAAGCGCTGTCGCCTTACGAAGTCTATACCCGCGCCGACTGGGCCGTACTCAGGGCCGGCATGCCCCTGACGCTGTCGCTCGACGACGTCATCCGCCTGCGCGCGCTCAACGACCCGGTGCAGCTCGACGAGGTGTCGGACATCTTCCTGCCGCTGTCGCGGCTCTTGTCGCTCTATGTCGAATCGGCGCAAACGCTGCACTCCTCGACGCGCCGCTTCTTCGGCCGCACCGATGCCAAGAAGCCGTTCATCATCGGCATCGCCGGGTCGGTGGCCGTCGGCAAGTCTACGACGGCACGCATCCTGAGAGCAATGATGTCGCGCTGGCCATCGTCGCCCAAGGTGGACCTCGTCACGACGGACGGTTTCCTGTTTCCGAACGCCGTGCTGCGCGAGGAAGGCCTGATGGAGAAGAAGGGCTTTCCGGAAAGCTACGACCGGGCCGCCCTGCTCTCCTTCCTCACCGACATCAAGGCCGGCAAGCCGAACGTCTGGGCGCCGGTCTACTCGCACCTCGTCTACGACATCGTGCCGGACGAACGCATCGTCGTCGACCAGCCGGACATCCTGATCCTGGAGGGCCTCAACGTCCTCCAGACCGGGAAGCTGCTGCGCGACGGGCGCGGCATCCCCTTCGTCTCCGACTTCTTCGACTTCTCGATCTACATCGATGCCGACGAAGCTGATCTCCAACGCTGGTATGTCGAGCGCTTCATGCGCCTGAGACAGACCGCCTTCCGCGATCCCCAGTCGTACTTCCGCCGCTACGCCGAGATCTCGGAAGAGGAGGCGCTGGATACCGCTGTCGGCCTCTGGACGCGCATCAACCTCGCCAACCTTCGCGAGAACATCCAGCCGACCCGACTTCGGGCCGACCTCGTTCTGCGCAAGAGCACCAGTCACGCCATCGAGCAGGTGATGCTCAGAAAGCTGTGACACCGCTTGCGTCGGGTTTCGACCTTCCGGGCGGAGCCTGACGGAAGCGAAAGCGCCAGACCGGGCGCCGGCCGGCCAGGCCGAAACCCGCTTGAGCTGGATGAGTTCAGATAAAGCGGAACCGCTATGAAGGAGCGGCTCAGGCCGAGAAGACCCTGTTGCCGCCGATCCATGTCGACTTGAGCTCGAAATCCGGCGTCAGCAGCAGGAAATCGGCATCCAGGCCGGGCGCGACCCGACCCTTGCGGTTCCCGATGCGCATGGCTTCGGCCGGATAGACGGTGGCCATGCGGATCGCCTCGTCGAGGCCGATCTCGAAGTGATCGGCGGCGTAACGCACCGAAGAGAGCATGTCGATGTCGGCGCCGGCCAGCGTGCCATCGGCGAGTGCCAGGCGGCCGTCGCGGCGGAAGATGGTCCGGCCGTTGAGTTCGAAGTCCGGCAAATCGGTGCCGATGGTCAGCATGGCGTCGGTGACGAGGAAAATCCGCCCCGGCCCGCGCTTGGCCCTGAGCGCCACGCGCGCCGCCGCCGGATGAACGTGGATCCCGTCGGCGATGAGACCGGCGGAGATTCCGCTGTCGAGCACCGCGCCGACCATGCCCGGCGTCCGGTGACCGAACGGGCTCATGGCGTTGAAGAGATGGGTCGCCGTGCTGGCGCCAGCGGCGATGTAGGCCAGCGCCGTGTCATAGTCGCAATCGGTATGGCCGAGACTGACGATGCCGCCGGCCTCGGCGAGGCGACGCACGGCCTCGACCGACGTCGATTCCGGGGCGACCGTCAGCATCGTCGGGCCGGCACCCGTGAGCGCTCCGATCAGTTCCCGGATATCCGACTCCTCCATCTGGCGCACGTAGGCGACAGCGTGGACGCCTCGCTTGGCCGCCGACAGATGCGGTCCTTCGAGGTGCAGGCCAAGATAACCCGGCACACCGGCCGCCCGCGCCGCCTGACCGGCGGCAATGGCCTCGGTGCGGGCTTCGCGACGGTCGGTGATGAGCGTCGGCAACAGGGCCGTCGTGCCGAAATGGGCGTGAGCGGCGCATATGCGCTCGATGGTCGAAACGCTCGGATCGTCGTTGAAGTTGATGCCACCGCCGCCGTTGACCTGAAGGTCGATGAAGCCGGGCACCGCCAGAAGTCCGCCGGCATCGATCACCTCGGTGCCGGCAGGCAGGTTGTCGGCGGCGATGAAGCGACCATCCTCCACGGCAATCTCTGCATCGTCGTGCCAAGCATTGCCGTCGAACAGGCGGATACCACGGATGTGAAGGGCGGACATGGGAACGTCTCCTAGGGTGGTGACGGATCAGGATTGGGGGAGCGTCAGCTCGGCGACGAAGTCGTAGGCGTCGGCGCGATAGAGCGACCGGGTGAACTCGACCACCCGGCCCGAAGCGAGATAGGAAATCCGCTCGATGGACAGACCAGCTTCGCCGGCCTGCACGCCAAGCAGCGCCGCGTCCTGGCCGCGAATGTTGCAGGCCGATATGCGCTGCACGGCCCGCACGGGCCGGTGACCGCTCCGGGCCAGCGTCTCGTAGAGCGACCTTTCAACGGCGCCCGGATCGGGCAGCACCTCGGCCGAGAGCGACGCCCGTTCGAGGGCCAGAGGCAGATCGTTGGCGATCCGGAGACGTTCGAGCCGGGCGACACGGCCACCGCCGGAGAGCCCCAGCATCATCGCCTCCTCGGGCGAGGGCAAATGCAGCCCCCTGTCGAGCCAGCGGGAACTGGCCTTGAGGCCGCGCCGCGCCATGTCCTCGGTGAAGGATGTGAGCAGCGAGAGCGACTGCTCCACCCGCTCCACCGGCTTCACCACGAAGGTCCCGGAACCGTGACGTCGCACCAGGAGCCCGGCTTCGACGAGCTCATCCACCGCCTTGCGAACGGTGACGCGGCTGATACCGAGGGAATCGGCGATCTCCCGCTCGGGCGGCAATGCATCGCCGTGCTTGAGCTGGCCGCCGCCGATGGCCGCCTCGATGGCCTGCCTCAGCTTGAGATAGAGCGGTCCGGTGGCGGCGGCCTGCAACCGCTCGGGAGACAGGATTCTGGAGATGTCGCCGCTCATGCTGCGCCCCCACCTTCGCCAAGGAAAAGCCGATGGGCGAGCGCAACGGCCCCATCGAGCGCGCTTCCCTCGGGCGCAATCAGGCGCGTCCGATGCCGCTCGGCAAGATAGACGGGATAGAGAGGCGCAAGGCCGCCGAGCAAAGCCAGACGTTCCGCGCCATCGGCGACGATGCGATCCAGCGCCCGATCGACCGACGCGGCGGCGGCCGTGACGATATCGAGGGCCACGGGGTCTCCGGCTTCGGCCGCCGAGAAGACCGCCGGAGCGAAGCGCCCGAACTCGCCCGGTGTCGCCGTCCGGGCGAACTCGACCATCGGGCCGGGAACGCCGCCGAACTCGGCGATCAATCGATCGGTGAGCGGAGACGAGGCGGCGAAACGGTCGTAGGCCAGCAGCGTGGCGGCGAGCGCCGACCGGCCGAGGCTGGCACCCGAGCCGAAATCGCCGATCACAAACCCCCAACCGCCGTAGGAACGCAGGGCATCGCCCACGCGGGAAAAGAACACCGAGCCGGTGCCGAGGATGGCCACAGCTCCGTCGCCATTGCCCATGGCGCCCTCAAGCGCGATGAGGCCATCCGACACGACCTCCACCCGCCCCGCCGGCAGCGAGGCGGTGATGAAGGCCGCGGTGTCGCCAACATTGCTGCCGGCGAGCCCAAGCAGAACCCCCGACCGTTCGAGGGTTCCACTGTCCAGCCCGGCGGCGGCGACCGCCGCGTCGATGGCCTTGCGAATATTGGCTAGAGAGCCGGCGCGATCGCTCAGAACGTTGGCCGCGCCACCGACGCCGGTAGCGAGGACGCGCCCGTCACGGCCGGCCACGGCCGCCCGACAGCCCGTCCCGCCTCCGTCGACGCCGATCACGAAATCCACCATCGCGGCCCTCCTCCGCTGAAAGTACCAAAAAAATACCATTTGCCAATCGACTTGTGGTCGACGAGCTGCGCTTTTTTGAGGAAATCAGGCCAAAATATTGTTTGGAAACGGATATGCGGGCACGTCCGCTTTGAGAACCGGTGGCATCCCGGCAAAAATGAACGAAGTATGATTGTCCCCCTAGACAAGTGGTAGCTTTTTGGCATTATTGCCCGAGTGGGGAGTGGCAGAATGACGGCAAAGCTCGGCACCGAGGATCGCGATGTCCATGCGAAGGGGTTCGACACCCTGCCGCCCGCGCGGATACTCGAAGTGCTGGCCGTAGCCCAGGCGAACGCCGCGCGCAGCGTCGAAGCGGCCATTCCAGCCATCGCCGACGCGGCCGAACAAGCTGCCGCCGCCCTGAGATCGGGCCACCGCCTCGCCTATGTCGGCGCTGGCAGTTCGGGTCTGATGGCGCTTGCCGACTGTCTGGAGCTGCCGGGCACCTATGGCATCGGAATCGACGAAGCCATCGTTATCCTGGCCGGAGGTCGCGACAGTCTCGTCGACATGATCGGCGCGGGTGAGGACGACGTCGAGGCGGGAGCCGTAGATCTAGCGGCCGCTGACATCGGACAGGGCGATTGCGTGATTGCCGTTTCCGCGTCCGGCTCGACCCCCTACACGGTCGCCGCCGTCCGCGCCGCCAGGGAACGAGGCGCCACGGTGATCGGCATTGCCAACAACGACGGCGCACCGCTTCTTGCCGCCGCCGACGTGGCGGTTCTGCTCAGGACGCCGCCCGAGGTCATATCCGGCTCGACCCGCATGGGGGCCGGCACGGCGCAAAAAATCGCGCTCAACATGCTGTCGACGCTGATGGCCGTCCATCTCGGCCACGTCCACGACGGCCACATGGTCAACGTCAGGGCCGATAACGACAAGCTCAGGGCGCGCGCCGCCCGCATCGTGACCGACATCACGGGAATTCCGACCGACACGGCGACAGGGCTCCTTCGGGAGAGCCGTGGCTCGGTCAAACACGCCATTCTGCTCGCCGCCGGCGCGGGAGATATCGAGGCGGCCAATGCCGCTCTCGTCGAGGCCGGCCAAAACCTGCGTCGGGCGATGTCGCTCGTCGCAAAATCATAATCGGGGTTCTCAACGCGCGTCATCAAGACGCGAGCAAAGGGAGACGGACGATGTATCGCACTACGTTGCAGGGTGCCATGCTGGCATCGAGCATCCTCGCCGGCGTCGGCACGGCCATGGCCGCCGACGTCACGCTCAACATCGAGAGCTGGCGCAACGACGATCTTCAGATCTGGCAGGAACAGATCATTCCGGCCTTTGAGGCCAAGCATCCCGGCATCAAGGTGACCTTCTCGCCGAGCGCGCCGACCGAATACACCGCCGCGCTCAACGCCAAGCTCGACGCGGGCTCGGCCGGCGACCTCGTCGCCTGCCGGCCGTTCGATACCTCGCTGCAGCTGTTCGAGAAGGGCAAGCTCGAGGACCTGACCGGCCTTGAGGGCATGAAGAACTTCTCCGACGTCGCCAAGTCCGCCTGGACCACCGACGACGGTTCCAAGACCTTCTGCGTGCCGATGGCGTCCGTCATCCACGGCTTCATCTACAACAAGGAAGCCTTCGAGAAGGTTGGCGCCGAGGTTCCGAAGACCGTCGATCAGTTCTTCGCCGTGCTCGACAAGCTGAAGGAAGACGGCACCTACATCCCCATGGCCATGGGCACCAAGGACATGTGGGAAGCGGCCACGATGGGCTACCAGAACATCGGTCCGACCTACTGGAAGGGCGAGGAAGGCCGCAAGGCGCTGATCGCCGGCACGCAGAAGCTGACCGACGAGTCGTGGGTCGAGCCCTATCGCGTGCTCGCCAAGTGGAAGCCCTATCTCGGCGACGGCTTCGAGGCGCAGACCTACCCCGACAGCCAGAACCTCTTCACGCTCGGCCGCGCCGCCATCTACCCGGCCGGTTCGTGGGAAATCTCGCTGTTCAACACCGCCGGCCTGAAGCTCGGCGCCTTCCCGCCGCCGGTCGCGAAGGATGGGGACACCTGCTACATCTCCGACCACAACGACATCGCCATGGGTCTCAACGCGGCCAGCCCGCACAAGGAAGAAGCCAAGGTGTTCCTCGAGTGGGTCGCCTCGCCCGAGTTCGCCTCGATCTACGCCAACGCGCTGCCGGGCTTCTTCAGCCTGAACTCGACGGCGGTCGACATGAGCGATCCGCTGGCCAAGGAGTTCGTCTCCTGGCGCGAGACCTGCGAGCCGACCATCCGCTCGACCTACCAGATCCTGTCGCGCGGCACGCCCAACCTCGAGAACGAGACCTGGACGGAATCGGCCAACGTCATCAACGGCACCGACACGCCGGAAGCTGCTGCCAAGAAGCTGCAGGACGGCCTCGACAGCTGGTACAAGCCGGCCAAGTGACGTGACACAAGACGACGGCGCGACTTTTCGCGCCGTCGCCCTTTTCGCCTGTCGGACACCGACAAGCCGCCGGCGCCACAGAGACTGACATGACCGACCTATCACCCGAACAGGGCACGGAAGCCGCGCGGCGGCGGCCGCGGCGCTGGCATATTCTCGTCTTCCTCGCCCCCGCCGTCATCATCTACACGGCGGTGATGATCCTGCCGCTCATCGAGACGCTGCGGCAGTCCCTCTTCAACGTCGTCGACGGCGAACATGTCTTCGTCGGCTTCGCCAACTTCGCGACGCTGTTCGGCGATCCGCGCTGGGCGAGCGACTTCTGGAACGCGCTCGGCAACAACTTCGTCTTCTTCCTCATTCACATGGCCGTTCAGAACCCGATCGGCGTCGCACTGGCCGCGCTTCTGTCGCTGCCGGGCCTCAGGTTCGCGGCCTTCTATCGCACCGCCTTCTTCCTGCCGACGCTGTTGTCCTTCGTCATCGTCGGCTTCATCTGGAAGCTGATCCTGTCGCCGATCTGGGGCGTCGCGCCCTGGCTGATGGACCTCGTCGGCATGAAGTCGCTGTTCGGTCCGTGGCTGGGCAAGCCCGGCTCGGCGCTGATCACCGTGTCGCTGGTCTCGGTCTGGCAGTTCATCGGCATTCCGATGATGCTGATCTACGCCGCCCTCCTCAACATTCCCGAGGAGGTGATCGAGGCGGCGGAGATCGACGGCATCACCGGCTGGGGCCAGTTCTTCAAGATCAAGCTGCCGCTCGTCCTGCCGGCCATCGGCATCATCTCGATCCTGACCTTCGTCGGCAACTTCAATGCCTTCGATCTCGTCTACACCATGCAGGGGGCGCTGGCCGGGCCGGACAAGGCGACCGACATCCTCGGCACCTTCCTCTACCGCACCTTCTTCGGGTTCCAGTTGCAGCTCGGCGACCAGTCGATGGGGGCCACCATCGCCACCATCATGTTCCTGATCATCCTGACCGGCGTCTGCATCTACCTGTTCGGCATCCAGCGGCGCATCCGCCGCTACCAGTTCTGACGGGAGGGCGGATGTCCAAGGCAAGACAATCGAAGCTGCGCACCAGCCTCGTCCATGTGGCGCTGATCGCCTACACGCTGGTGGCGCTGTTTCCGGTGTTTCTCACCATCATCAACTCGTTCAAGAGCAAGCAGGCGATCTTCGGCCAACCCCTGCGGTTGCCCGGCCCGTCGACCTTCAGCCTGATCGGCTACGAGACGGTGCTGAAGCAGGGCGACTTCGTCACCTACTTCCAGAACAGCACCATCGTCACGGTCGTCTCGATCTTCCTGGTGCTGCTGTTCGGCGCCATGGCCGCCTTCGCCCTGGCCGAATATCGCTTCCGCGGCAACACGCTGATGGGGCTCTATCTTGCCATCGGCATCATGATCCCGATCCGCCTGGGCACGGTGGCGCTATTGCAGGGCATGGTGGCGACCGGCCTCGTCAACACGCTGACGGCCCTCGTGCTGGTTTACACGGCGCAAGGCCTGCCGCTCGCCATCTTCATCCTGTCGGAGTTCATGCGGACGGTATCCGACGACCTCAAGAACGCCGGGCGCATCGACGGACTCAGCGAGTACGCCATCTTCTTCCGCCTGGTGCTGCCGCTGGTGCGGCCGGCGATGGCGACGGTGGCCGTGTTCACCATGATCCCCATCTGGAACGACCTGTGGTTCCCGCTGATCCTCGCCCCCGGCGAAAGCACCAAGACGGTGACGCTCGGCGCGCAGCTGTTCATCGGCCAGTTCGTCACCAACTGGAACGCCGTGCTGGCGGCGCTGTCGCTCGCCATCTTCCCGGTGCTCGTCCTCTACGTCATCTTCTCGCGGCAACTGATCCGCGGCATCACCTCGGGAGCGGTCAAATGACATCGCCCGTTCGCGTTCTCTCCGCCGGCCTCGGCAACATGGGCCGGAGCCACGCCCTCGCCTACCATCGCAACCCCGGCTACGAGATCGTCGGCCTCGTCAACCGCACCAGGGTGGCGCTGCCGGACGAACTCCAGGGCTACGAGATCGCCCCCTCCTTCCCGGAAGCGCTCAAGGCCCTCAAGCCCGACATGGCCTCGATCAGCACCTATTCGGAAAGCCATGCCGATTACGCGGTGATGGCCATGGAACAGGGCTGTCACGTCTTCGTCGAAAAGCCGCTGGCCACCACGGTTGCCGATGCCCGGCGGATCATCGACTGCGCCGTCGCCAACAAGCGCAAGCTCGTCATCGGCTACATCCTGCGCCACCATCCGTCCTGGCAACGCTTCATCGCCGAGGCGCGGGGGCTCGGCGGCCCCTACGTCTTCCGCATGAACCTCAACCAGCAGTCCTCCGGCAAGACCTGGGAGACGCACAAGGCGTTGATGAACACCACCGCGCCGATCGTCGACTGCGGCGTTCACTACATCGACGTGATGTGCCAGGTGACCGACGCCGAGCCCACGGAAGTGCGTGGCATGGGCCTCAGGCTGTCGAACGAGATCGCGGAGGACATGTACAACTACGGCCACCTGCAGGTGCTGTTCTCGGACGGCTCCGTCGGCTGGTACGAGGCCGGCTGGGGACCGATGATGTCCGAGCAGGCCTTCTTCGTGAAGGATATCATCTCGCCGAGCGGCTCGGCCTCCATCGTCATGCGGGAGGGCAAGTCGGATGACGTCGACGCCCATACCCGGACCTCGACCATCCGCGTCCACAAGGCGGCGACCGGACCCGACGGCGCTTTCCTCTCTCCGGACACCGATTACACGATGGCCGGCGAGCCGGGCCACCAGGAGCTCTGCGAGCTCGAACAGGCCTACATGCTCAGGGCGATCGTCGAGGATATCGACCTCACCCAGCACATGAACGATGCATTGAAGTCGCTGGCCGTCTGCCTCGCCGCCGACGAAAGCGTCCGCACCGGCAAGCCGGTCAAGTTGCAAGGATAAGCCCGTGGGATCGCTGGAACTCAGGAACATCAGGAAATCCTTCGGTGCGCAGGAGGTGCTGAAGGGCATCGACCTAGAGGTGAAGGATGGCGAGTTCGTCATCTTCGTCGGCCCGTCCGGCTGCGGCAAGTCGACGCTGCTGCGCTCGATCGCCGGCCTGGAGGACGTCACCTCGGGCACCGTGCTGATCAACGGTGAGGACGTGACTGTCGCGCCGCCCGCCAAGCGCGGCATCGCCATGGTCTTTCAGACGTATGCCCTCTATCCGCACCTCAGCGTGCGCGACAACATGGCGCTGGGTCTCAAGCAAGCCGGCACGCCGGCGGACGAGATCAACACCCGCGTCGCTGCGGCGACGGAGATGCTGTCGCTGGAGCCCTATCTCAAGCGCCGGCCGGCCGAGCTCTCCGGCGGCCAGCGCCAGCGCGTTGCCATCGGCCGGGCGCTGGTACGCGAACCGGAGCTGTTCCTGTTCGACGAACCGCTCTCCAATCTCGATGCCGCGTTGCGCGTGCAGACCCGCGTCGAGATCGCCCGCCTGCATCGTCAGCTCGGCGCCACCATGATCTACGTGACGCACGATCAGGTCGAGGCCATGACGCTGGCCGATCGCATCGTGGTGCTGAACAGCGGTGTCATCGAGCAGATCGGCTCGCCGATGGAACTCTACAATCGGCCGGCCAACCTGTTCGTCGCCGGCTTCATCGGTTCGCCGCAGATGAACTTCATCGAGGCGGCGCGCATCGGCGAGGCGGGCGCCACCATCGGCATCCGCCCAGAGCATCTGTCGGTGTCGCCCACAGAAGGCCGTTTCAAGGGCAAGGTTATTCACGCCGAGCATCTCGGCGCCGACACCAACCTCTATCTCGAAACCGAGACGGCGGGCCTCGTGACCGTCCGCCTGTTCGGCGAGCATCGCTACAGCGCCGACGACATCGTCTATGCAACACCGGATGCGGCTAAGATCCACCGCTTCGACGAGAACGGACGGACAATCGTAAGCTGATCTCTCAATCATGGTCTTGCCAACGCCGCCTTCGGGCGGCGTTTTCGTTAGTGTCGGCGCGATCCGCAATTCCGATCAAGCGAAGCGTCCGGGCTTCGACCATCAAGGAAGCGCTCTCAGAGTCGCGAGGAAGAGATGAGCGTCCTGGAAAAGGCGATCTGGTATCTGGAACTGAACGTCGGGCGGCCGCTTACGCTTACCGACCTCGCCGATCGTTGCGGTACCAGTCCCTGGCACCTCACACGTCTCTTTCAGGCCGATGTCGGCCTCGCGCCAATGAGCTACCTGAGGGCGCGGCGGCTCACCATCGCCGCCGAGGCGCTGGCAAAAGGCGACCAGGAAATCCTGCCGATCGCCCTCGATGCCGGCTACGGCTCACATGAAGCCTTTACCCGTGCCTTTGTCAGCTGTTTCGGCGTGCTTCCGAGTACGGTCCGACAGGCCGGGACGACGGAAAACCTCGTATTGATGGAGCCATGGACCATGCGCAAGGACTTGATCATCGATATCGCCGCCCCCGAAATGCGGGAGCGCGAAGCGTTCCGGGTGATGGGTCTTTCGACCCGCTGTACCTTCGAGACCAACTCCGTCATCTCGAAGGTGTGGTCTGACTTCGACCATCACCGCGACGAGATTCCGGCGGCGGTCCCCGGTATCTACTATGGCGTTTGCTGCGACATGGAGGCCGACGGGCACTTCCGCTACGTCGCCGGCCTCGCGACCAAGGCGACGCACCTGCCCGACGGTCTCGACGCGGTGGACATTCCGTCCAGCCGCTATGCCGTCTTCAAGCACGTCGGCCACATCTCGGACTTCAACAAGACCGTCTACACCGTCTGGAACAAGGGGCTGCCCGACGCCGGTCTGACGCCCGCAAAGAAGCCCGACTTCGAGCTCTACGACGACCGTTTCGACGCCAGGACCTGCCTGGGCACGGTGGAAATATGGATCCCCGTCGCCTGAGGCGGCGCGATGGCCTTCCACCCCGCCGCCCCTCTGACGACTACCTGTGGCGCACGGCGGGCGTCCGCAGCGTCACCAGCTCCTCGGCGGCGGTGGGATGGACGGCCATGGTGCGGTCGAAGTCGCGTTTGGTCGCCCCCATCGTCATGGCAATGCCGACGGTCTGGATCATTTCGCCGGCCTCGGGGCCCATGATGTGGACGCCGAGCACGCGATCGGTGATGGCATCGACCACCACCTTCATGAAGGTGCGCTCGTCGCGTCCGGCGAGGATGTTGCGCATCGGCCGGAACTCCGCCTTGTAGACGTCCACCGCCGTGTGGGCCGCGCAGGCCGCCTCCTCCGACAATCCCACGGTACCGACTTCCGGCGTGGTGAAGATCGCCGTCGGCAGGATCGAATGATCGGCGAAACTCTCGCGGCCGCCGAACACCGTGTCGGCGAAGGCATGTCCCTCGCGGATCGCCACCGGTGTGAGCTGGGCTCGGTTGGTGACGTCGCCGACCGCGTAGATCGAGGGCACGGTGGTTTCCGACAGCGCGTTGACGACGATGGCGCCATCCAGATCGAGCGCCACGCCCAGCGCCTCGAGACCGAGCCCGGTCGTGTTCGGGTGGCGCCCTGTGGCGGCGAGGACCAGATCGGTGTCGAGATCGGAACCGTCGGTAAGGCTCACGGCAAGGCCGATCGCCGTCTTGTCGATTCGCCGCACCTGTATGCCGGTGCGCAAATCGATGCCGCGCGCCCTGAGCGCCTCGGCCAGCTTGTCTCGGACCTCCCGATCGAAGCCGCGCAGCACCTGCTCGCCCCGATAGAGCACCGTGGTCGCAACCCCGAGGCCATTGAGGATGGACGCAAACTCAAGGGCGATGTAGCCGCCGCCCACCACCACCGCCTTCGCGGGCAGGGTCGGCAGATCGAACATGTCGGTCGACGTGACGGCATGCTCGATGCCGGGAATGTCCGGCAGCACGGGCCGGTTGCCGGTGGCAATCAGGATGCGCTCGGCCGTGACGGTCCGCTCCTCGGCGACAAGGCGGATTTCGTTGGGCCCGGTGATGACGGCGCGGTCGCGGATGACCTCCACCCCGGATCGCTGGAGGTTGCCGGCGTAGATGCCTTCGAGACGGGTGATTTCCCGCTCCTTGGACGCCCTCAGCGCCTCCCAATCGAACGACCGGTCGCCGACCGACCAGCCGAAACCGGCGGCATCCTCGAAGTCGCCGGCAAAGCGGGAGGCGTAGACCAGCAGCTTTTTCGGCACGCAGCCGCGAATGACGCAGGTGCCGCCTATGCGGGACTCTTCGGCAATGGCCACGCGCGCACCATAGCCCGCGGAAATGCGAGCGGCGCGAACTCCGCCGGAGCCCGCGCCGATGACAAAGAGATCATAGTCGAAGGATGCCATTACCAACCGCCGTGTAGAGGAACGTCCGTCCTCTTATCATCCCGGCGGCCGGTCGTGGCAACACAAGTGCGTCAGAAGCTGTAGCCGCGCTTGTTGAGCTCGTCGCGCGAGCGGGTGAGGATTTCCGTCGACAGGGCGTCGCGCCAGATGCCGGCCGAGCGCATCGAGTCCTGGATGATCACCGGCGCGAGCTTTCCGTACTTCTCGCCGACCGGCGAGTTGAAGAAGGCGGTGATCTGCTTCAGTTCGTCCTCGCTGAAACGACCGGCCCAGACGCGCTCGAGCTCGCGATCGAGATCAGGGCGACGCTTGGCAAGATCGAGGGCAACGGCACTCACCACCTCCTCGATGTCCTTGGCGGCACCGGGGTTGGAGCGCTGGAACAGCGCCTTGGTCTGCTCGGCCAGCACGATCAGGATCTCGTTGAACTGTTCCGAGGCGTGGGCGGCGGCAATGGTTTCGCGAGCCGCCGCGAGGTGGGACTCGGTGAAGTCCTCAGACAATGCCGGAGACGCCAGCGCGGCGATCACCATGGCCGCCGCCAGCGGGCGGCGGAGAAGGTTCAGGGTCCGGTGCATAAACAAATCTCCGATATCGACTTCGTCGTTTGGCTTCATTCGTCCCGAAGGGCAAGCCCCTTGTCACGATCACCCCTGGCGCCAAGGCGATTCCCACATGGAATCACCGGCGGTTCCGATCGCGCCAAAGCGGCGTCGCCCAGCCTGTGAAACCGAAATCTGGCGAAATGATGCGCCCGCCGCGATCAAGCCCCATTTCCCCCGAAACGGCCCTCGCTGGTTTGCCGCAAACTGCGCAATGTCGCAAGCCCGTTGCACTGCAACGCGACCTTTGTTGTCCCCTTGGGCATGGCGATAGTCCTGGCTTCAGCCCGCGGGCATGGTAAATCCCGTCCATCATTGAAAAGGAAAGGCAGAGCGACCGATGCGCCCGGTTGTCGTTTTCGATCTTGATGGCACGCTTCTCGACACCGGCCCCGATCTTCTGAGGGCGCTCAATCGGATCCTCGAGGAAGAGGGCCTCTCGCCGCTTCGGCACGAGGAGGTGGCCCTGTTGTTCGGCCATGGCGCGCGGGCACTGATCGGCGAGGGACTTCGTCGTGCCGGCCGACCGCTGGACGCTGCTCGGCTGTCCGAACTGGTGGAGCGCTTCATCGCCTTTTACGCGGCCGAGATCGCCGTGGATACGCGCCCCTACCCTGGCCTTGGCGATGCACTCGCCGGCCTCTCCCGGCGTGGCTTCGGCCTGGCCGTCTGCACCAACAAGCGGGAAGCGCTCGCGCACGCGGTCCTCGAGGGTACCGGTCTTGCGAAGCTCTTTGACGCGGTGATCGGCGGCGACAGCCTTCCCGAACAGAAACCGCATCCGAGACCGCTTCTCGAGGCGATCTCCCGGGTCGGCGGCACACCGAACGCGGCCGTCATGGTCGGCGACAGCGAAACCGATATCGCCACCGCCCGGGCCGCGCGCGTCCCCGTCATCGCCGTCACCTTCGGCTACGGCGGGCGGCCGGCGACCGAGTTCGAGGCCGATGCGGTCATCAGCCACTACGACGAGCTCGACAAGGCGATAGAGCTGCTCCTGTCTTGATGACGGCCTAATCTCCGGTTTCGGCGTTGGAAGCGCCGACCGGCTTCGACTCCGGCGATCCCTGATGACGCAGGAAGATCGACAACACGACCAGCACCGCAGTCGACAGGAACTCCGACTGCCAGTTCTGGAAGGACTCGAACCAGAGCTGAGCATCGAAGAAGTAGGCGCCAAAGGTGCGAAGCTCGCCGCCGTGCCGGGCCGCCTCCTGGTTGGTGGCCACGAAGCTCGACCACCAGTGCAGAGAGAAGGACATGACGAACAGGGCCGCCAGAGCGAGGCCAAGCGCGTTCGAATAGAGCCAGGACAGGATGGGGTGGCGGCGACGCAGCTCGTCCGGCAGTCGGTCGTTCGGCCGATCCGGATTGTCGGGATCGCGCGATTCGGCCGAGCCGCGCTGGAACAGGACGGCCGTCAGGGTGACGTAAACCGCCATCTGCAGGAACTCGCTTTCCCAGTTTTCAAACAGCGCCGACAGAAAGGCGCCGGAGCCGAGATAGGAAAGAAGATCGATGGCCGGTGCGCTGTGGTTCGTGAGCTCCTCGTTATGGCTCGCGTGACCGGCCAGGATCATGCCGACCACGCTGAACAGGAACATCGCCATCAGAGCGATCGTCAGCCCGTTGCTGCGCAAAAAGACTCTCACGATTACTCTCCTGCACGCATTGCAAACAGGAAACGCCCGCTCGTCCGTTTCGTTCCGGTCGTGGCTACCGCCCGCTCGCTTGCGGCGTCGCCGGTGGCGATCACTCGTCCTTGAGGCCGGTCACGGCCTGCAGACGGCGCAGCAGCCAGAGAATGACGATGCCGGCAAAGCTGGCCAGCAGCGCGACCGACCACAGGCCGAGACCGCAGGCGAGACCTATGGCCCCGGAGAGCCACATGCTGGCGCCGGTGGTCAGTCCCTTCACGTCGCCCTTGGTGAAGACGATGACGCCGGCCGCCAGGAAGGTGATTCCCGCCGTGACGGCCTCGACAAGCCGGATCGGGTCGAACCGCATGGCGGGGTTTCCGTCCGCCATCGTCTCCGTCATGTAGACGGTGATCATGCAGAAGGTGGAGACCGCGAGCCCGACCAGCATGTTCGTTCTGAGACCGGCCGGATTCTTGTGAACGCCGCGCTCAAGCCCGATCATTCCGCACAGAAGGGCAGCGCCGACCGTTCTGAGCAGAAGAATTTCGATCGGCAAGGGAAACTCGAAGGTAAACTCGTCGACAAGGCTTTGAGGCATAACCCTTCTCCTGGTTCTCCGACGAAGTAAGCGCCGAAGAGGAAGAATGGTTCCGGACCATCGGCCCGGCAGCCCGTCGTCACGCGCGGCACGCTACCGGCAACGCTTGCAGCAAGTTGTTGAGATTTATCAATCTCCGAACTCTGGAACTAAAGCGAACCACCATCATGATTAAAGTTTGACCCAATCCGCATAGTTTTCAGATAAACCCAAACCCACAACGCACGCGAGAGACAGACAAAGTCGACACCTTTCGAACAATACGAAATTATTCTTACATCTCGGGCCTATCTGGCCTTGGATCGCCTCGTTAAGACGATAGTCGAAGTCCTGAACATTGATCTTGTTGCGTGGCGAATATTTTTTCGTTGTTAACGGTTGACGGCTAGACAGGGTGGAGCTGCCAATCGGACAGCGATGTCAGAGCTGGGGGTTCAAGTGAACGTTCAATCGATTAAGGTCAAGATCGTCGCGCTTTCTGTCGTCTGCCTGGTCGCAACCGTTGCGGCTGTGGTTGGCTACGGCGTGTTCGCCAGCAACACGGTCAACGAGCAGACCAACACGAGCGTGTCCCAGCTGCTCGAGACCAAATCGCGCGAAGCCCTCCTGGGCATCGCCACCACGCAGGCCGGGGACATCCGGGCCGAGGTGGATACCGCCTTCGCGGCGGCCCGCAACATGGCGCGCGCCTTCGAGATGATGGTCGAGGACGGCCAGTCGGCGACCCCGGCGGACCTGCGTCGGGCCCAACTCAACGCTACGCTGCTCAACGTCCTCAAGGACAACCCCCGCTTCAACGGCACTTACAGCGCCTGGGTCGTCGATGGCATCGACGGCAACGACGCCGCGTTCAAGGGCAAGGCGAACGTCGGCTCGGACGACACCGGTCGCGCTCTGCCCTACTGGACGCGTGACAGCGCCGGCAAGATCGCGCTCCAGCCGCTGGTCGAATATGACAGCCGCGAAAGCCATGCCAACGGCCTCATGAAGGGCGGCTGGTTCATCGGCCCCGAGGAAACCGGCAAGGAAAGCATCCTGGCACCGTTGCCCTACATCGTGCAGGGCAAGGCCGTGTACCTCGCGACGATGTCGGTTCCGATCACCGTGAAAGGCAAGTTCCTGGGCGTTGCCGGCGCCGACTTCGACCTGTCGGCCATCCAGAAGCTCGCCGAAGCCGTCAATGGCCAGATCTACTCCGGTGAGGGCGCCGTCACGATCGTGACCGACAAGGGCCTCGTCGTGGCATCCAGCCTCGATCCAACAGCCATCGGCGGACCGCTGTCGAAGATCAACACGTCCTGGCAACAGGATATGGAGACGATCTCGGCGGGCAAGCAGCTCGTCACCTACGAGGAGTCCAGCGATCGCCTGCGCGTGTTTGCGCCCATCTCCCTCGGCCGAACCGGCATGAACTGGTCCGTGATCATCGGGGTTCCACGCTCTGTCGTGATGGCCGACGTCAGCAAGCTCGCAGCCGAGACGGCGGAGGCACAGAGCGACAGCACCAGCAACCAGATCCTGGTGTCGATGGTGGTTGCCTTCGCCGGCATCATCGTCATGTGGCTGGTGTCGCTGTCGGTCAGCAAGCCCATCCAGCGCCTGACCACCGCCATGGAAGGCCTCGCTGCCCGCAAGACCGGCATCGTGGTGCCCGGCACCGACCGCAAGGACGAGATCGGCGCCATGGCCCGCACCGTCGGCGTCATTCAGGACAATGCCGTCGTCGACGCCAGGGAGGCAAGCGAGCAGGCCGCCGCCAACGATGCGCGCATTGCCGCCGAACGGAAGGCCGCGATGGCCAGGATGGCCGACGAGTTCGAACAGTCCGTCGGCGCGATCGTCGGTTCGGTCTCCTCGGCGTCGACCCAGCTCCAGTCGGCCGCCCAGACCCTGACCAGCAATGCCGAGGATACCTCGGTCCGGTCCTCCGAGGTCGCCCATGCTTCCGAGGAGGCTTCGGCCAACGTCAACACAGTCGCCTCGGCGTCCGAGGAAATGGCGGTGTCGGTCCAGGAAATCAGCCGGCAGGTCGCCGAAAGCGCCAGGATGGCGGCGAGCGCCGTGCAGGAAGCCATCGGAACGGCCAAGACGGTGAAGGACCTTTCCGACGCCGCCCAGCGCATCGGCGAGATCATCGACCTGATCGGCAACGTCGCCGGCCAGACCAACCTTCTGGCGCTCAACGCGACGATCGAGGCGGCGCGCGCCGGTGAGGCGGGCAAGGGATTTGCCGTGGTGGCCTCCGAGGTCAAGAACCTCGCCGACCAGACGGCGAAGGCAACCGCGCAGATCAGCGCCCAGATTTCCGGGATCCAGTCGTCCACCGAGACGGCGGTCACGGCGATCGACAGCATCTCGAAGACCATCGAGAAGATGGACCAGATCGCGGCCCTGATCGCCTCGGCGGTCGAGGAACAGGCGGCGACGACGCAGGACATCGCCCAAAACGTCCAGAGCGCTTCCTCGGGCACGGCCGGCGTCTCTCGCAACATCGCGCTCGTGACCCAGGCGGCATCGGCGACCAGCGCGGCGGCCGAGCAGGTCCTGAGTTCGTCGGCGGAACTGTCGCAGCAGTCCGACATGCTGAAGGAGCAGGTCAGCACCTTCCTGACGACCGTCAGAGCGGCCTGAGCCAACCAAACGACGAACAGGCCTGCGGGAAGCCGAAAGGTTTCCCGCAGGTTTTTCTTTGCCGGACTGCAGGGCTCCACGATGAGGCTGGTAAGCCCGCCGCCAATACGCGATGATTGCTCACGACCAGCTTCTGAAGACACTGGCACGCCAGGGAACCGCCGCATGACCTCTGCACTCAGCCAAGACGAAGTTCGCCGCTACTCGCGCCACCTGCTGCTGCGGGACGTCGGCGGTCCGGGCCAACAGAAGCTGAAGGCGGCCAGGGTTCTCTGCGTCGGAGCGGGCGGCCTCGGCTCTCCGATCATCGAGTATCTTGCCGCCGCCGGCGTCGGGACGCTTGGCCTCGTCGACAACGACGTGGTGTCGTTGTCCAATCTCCAGCGGCAGGTGGTCCATTCCACCGCCAACGTCGGCAAGCCCAAGGTGGAGAGCGCCGCCGAGCGCATTGCAGCCCTCAACCCGAACGTGACGGTGGAGCTCATTCCCGTTCGCCTCGACGGCAACAACGTCGCCGGCATCGTCGGGCGCTTCGATGTCATCGTCGATGGAACGGACAACTTTCAGACGCGCTTTCTGGTCGCCGATACGGCCTATGCGCTCCAGAAACCGCTGGTCACCGCCGCCGTGCAGGAGTTCTATGGCTCGGTGACCACCCTGCAGCCCTATCTGTCGGATGACGATGGTCGCCCCCTGCCGAGCTGGCGCTGCCTGATGCCGAACGAGCCGGACGGCGAGGTGCCGACCTGCGCCCAGGTCGGCATTCTCGGCGCCGTCGTCGGCGTGTTGGGAACCCTTGCCGCCTGCGAGGTTCTGAAACTGATCACCGGCGTCGGAACACCGCTGATCGGCAGGTTGCTGATGGTTGACATTCGCGACATGCGCTTCGACAGCATCGGCTACAAGCGCCGCCCGGATACGGTCGTGCCGTTCAGTCCTGCTCGAGCCGAATGATCTCGACGATCTCGCCCGCCGACAGGGCCGGAGCGTGTTCGGGACGGATGATCAGCGCATTGGCCGCGGCCATCGTTCGCATCAGGGACGAGTCCTGGCGCGCGAAAGGCGTCACACCCAACTGTCCGCCCTTTGTCGTCGCGCGACCGCGCAGGTACTCGCGCCGCAGATCGTTCGGCCCGAGCGGTTCCTCCAGCACGGCAAGCGAGGTTTCCGGGAGCACGTCGCTGCGCCCCAGTAGTGCGCGGATCAACGGCGCCAGGAACAGCACGCCGCACACCAGCGTCGACACCGGGTTGCCGGGCAGACCCAGCACTTCGGCTTGTCCGAGCCGCCCGTGCATCAGGGGCTTGCCAGGGCGCATGGCCACCTTCCAGAAGCCGATCGCAGCCCCCTCGGCTTCGAGCGCGGCGCGGGTGTAATCGTGATCGCCAACGGAGGCGCCGCCAATCACCACCACCACGTCGGCGCCGCCGTCGAGGGCAAGGCGGATGTGCCGACGCAACATGCCGAGATCGTCGGGGGCGATGCCGAGATCGAGCGGAACACCGCCCGCTTCGGCGATCAGGTGGGCGAGCGCCACCGAGGACGAAGCCACGATCTGGTGGGGCTGGGGAGCGCTTCCGGGCGGCACCAGTTCGTCGCCGGAGGCGATGAGGGCGACCCGTGGCCGACGACGCACCAGAACGCTTTCGTGGTTCATGGCGGCGACGAGCCCCAGCATGCCGAAACCAAGACGCACGCCGGCGGAAAGACAGGTTTCCCCCTCGCTGAAGTCGATTCCGCGCGCGCGGACATAACGGCCGGAAACAGGCTGGATCCTGAAGCGAACGCCGTTTCCGTCCCGCTCGGCGTCCTCCTGCATGACGACGCAGTCGGTCCCCGTCGGCAGCGGGGCGCCGGTGAAGATGCGGACGGCCTCCCCTGCACTGACCTCTCCGTCAAAAGCATGGCCGGCCGCGGCCTCTCCGACCACGCGAAGCCAGACGCCACCGGAAGACGTCGCCGAAACGGCGTAACCGTCCATGGAGGAGATGGGAAGCGGCGGCTGCGTTCGCCTTGCCTTGAGATCGACGGCCAGCACCCGTCCCCCGGCCTCGCCGAGCGGAACCCGCTCGCTCACGGTCGGCCGAATGGCGGACAGGAGTTCGGCCTGGGCGGCATCCACGGAAATCAGCGTCATGACATCTCCTATCGGCGATCGGGCGCCGCCAACCAGTGGCCGGACTTGCCACCGCTCTTCTCGACGAGGTGAACGGCCTCGATGCGGACGCCTTTCTCCACCGCCTTGACCATGTCGTAGATGGTCAGGCAGGCAACGGAAACGGCGGTGAGCGCTTCCATCTCCACGCCCGTCTTGCCGGTGCAGCGAACCGTCGCCGAGATGGTCATGCCGGGCAGGGCCGGATCGGGAACAAGATCGAGTTCGATGCCTGTGAGCGCCAGCGGGTGGCAGAGAGGGATGAGATCGGAGGTCTTCTTGGCGGCCATGATGCCGGCCAGCCGGGCAGTGGCGATGACGTCGCCTTTCGGAATCCTGCCGTCGACGATCAGGGCCAGCGTTTCCGCCTTCATGATCACCCTGCCGCTGGCGGTTGCCGCCCGCTGGGTGACGGTCTTCTCGCCGACGTCGACCATATGGGCAGCGCCCTTGTCGTCCAGGTGACTGAGTCCATCCTTCATGGCGTGCTTATCTCCGGCAGGATTGCGGCTTGGACCGCCTCGTTCGTTGGTTCTCTTTATCGCCTCTCCAGTCCGCTAAGCACGATGGGCGCTCGGCATGCAACAGAGATCGGATATCCTTCCCCGGTGGTCCTCGGCGGTCGACGAGCGATCGGCAGCCATCCGCGTTCTCGCCGTCGACTATGACGGCACCATAGCCGAGCATGGCCGGGTCGGCGCTGTCACCGAGGCGACACTTCGCTCCGTGCGGGAGGCCGACTTCCGGATGATCCTGGTGTCGGGGCGGCGACTTCAGAACATCCTTCCGATTTGCGGCGTTCTCGACCTGTTCGACAGGGTGATCCTGGAGAACGGGGCCGTCTCCTACTGCCCCCAGACCGGGACCGATCAGTTGATCGCGCCGGCGGTGAACGAGCGCTTCCTCGCCGACCTGGAGCGCGAACTTCCCGGCGCCCCATTGTTCATCGGTCGATCGATGGTGGCGACCAGCGCCAGAAACGCCGAACGCATCGAAATGGTGATCGAGCGCGGCGGCTTCGACCTGCACGTGGTCGGCTGCGGCGAGCGGGTGCTGGTGCTGCCGGCCGGAGTGGACAAGGGCAGCGGCCTCTCCCATGCCCTCGCCGATCTCGGACTGGGTCGGGATCGGGTGGTCGCCGTCGGAGACGAGGAGAACGACATTGCTCTCTTTTCCGGATGCGCTCTGCGCGCAGCCGTCGGCACCGCTTCCCCCCAGCTCAAGGCGGCCGCCGACATCGTGTTGCCGGGCGGATGCGAGGAGAGCATGCGGCGTCTTGCCGACCTGCTGCTCGCCCAGGTCGCGCCCTGCCACGCAACGGCCTGAATCGCCCCAGTTGGCGCGATGGACCGTGCTCGCGGCCACGACAGGGCCCGCCGCTCAGCGCAAGACCCGGAGCTCTTCCCTGAGGCTCTCGACGTCGGGAATGACGAAGGTGCGTGGCGCCGGCCGCTGAATGTCGCCCGACCGGATGAGCTCGGCCAGAACCGTCGATACGGACTGGCGCGCCGCACCAATGGCCATGGCGAGGTCGTCACCATGGGGGGCGGACTCGATGACGACACCCGTCGAGGTCTGGCGACCGTCGTGCTCGGCCATTTCGCAAAGGTAGCGGATCAGCCGATAGCGGACGCTGCGGAAGGCCATCTCGCCGACCATGGTCAGCGACCGGTTGAGCATCTTCTCGACCGCCGGAAGAATGCACATGCCGAACTCGGGATGGTCGCGGGTCAGTCGCCGGAACAGCGTGCGCGGGATCACCGCCGCTTCGCCCTCCTTGCGAACCTCGACCACCATCTCCGGCTGAAGCGGCACGGCGTCGCCCGGCCCCATCGTGAACAGGGTCAGCTCCTTGCCCTCATGGGAGGCGAAGCAGCGATAGCGGCCGGAGGCGACCACCAGGATGGCCTCGCCGGTCTCGTCCATCAGGTTGGCGCCGTAGACCAGGTGACCGACCTTCATCTTGCGCAGCTTGGGACCGCCCTCGTTCTGAAGCGTCTCGAGCACCACATGCGGCAGCGCATCCCGGCTGGCCGGATCGGCCAGCGCCGGTTGCGCCGGCTCGCGCTCGATCTTCTTCGTCGCCTCGGAGCTGCCCTGCCCTTTCAGCGGCATCAGCATGCGCGCGAAGAATGTCGCTCCCTGCGCCGACTGCACCACGCACTCGTCGGCTGCTGCCTGTCGCGTGACGCTGGCGTGCTGGACGGAGAACAACTGCCGAAAATGCATGACGCCGATCGCCGACCAGCTCAGACCGATCAGTTCCATCGCCGCTCGGTTGGCGCCGACCAGACGGTCGCTATCGAAGGCCAGCAGCCCTTCGTTGGGGCCACCGAGCAGGCGCGGGTTCGAATGCAGATGCATCTGCTCGAAGCGGCCGTATCGCCGCTCGAACAGGCGGCGTTCGACCTCATTGGCCGCCCGCTTCAGAAGCGGCAGCGAATAGTCATGCGCCACCGTGACCGACGTCGACAGATCGATGACGCCGGCCAGAGAACCGCAGGGATCGATGATCGGCACCGCAGAGCAACTGATGTCGGTATTGCCGTTGCAGAAGTGCTCGGCACCGATGACCGACAGGGCGAAACGCTCGGACAGGGCCGTGCCGATGGCGTTGGTGCCCATCGCTTGTTCCGACCAGTCGCCGCCCGCGCACAAGCCGAGCCGTTCCGCTTCGTCGCTGAACGTGTTGTCGCCCAGGCGGACCAGCACGACCCCATTGGGATCGGTCAGCACGACAACGCCGCCAAGCGGCTGCGTCTCGCGACAGAGGGTGACGATCTCACCCCAGGCGGAAACCAGCAGTTCCTCGTTGCGCTCCCTCAGCTCCTTGAGCGCAGTCTCCGTGAGACGGGTCTCCAATCGGCGCGGCGTGCCGTTGGAAAGGCCATGCAAGCTGCTGCGTTCCCAGGAGCGCAAGATCGGCAGAGGGATGCCCTCGGGCACGATGCCGTCGGACATGAACTTCGAGCGAACGGCCAACAGCCGCCCCTGGTCGGGCAGCGGGCCGGGGCGCGCATTTCGCTCGTGCCGCCCCGAGGTGCTTCGACAGGTACCGCAAGCGGCTGGTCCGCTCACCGGAATTGCACATGTGTCGGCTTCGAGCCGCTTAGGCAGGACCATTTCAGCACCCTCCCAGGCGCGTCCATTGCTGAAATACCGACGACATCGATTGCATTTTCCGCAACCGGAGCGTCTCGGGTGAGCCACACGGCCTCATGACCGGACTTCAGGTAAAAGTGGGCTTTCCTGTCATGAATCCGATCATAGGCCCTGTCCGACTAAATCGTTATGATCCATCAGTCTAAGTGACCCAGAACCGAAGGATGGCCTTGTTTTTCTATATTTATCAACGAACTAGTCGTTACGCACGTCCTCCAGAACCCGCCGCTTCCGGCAAAGCGGAGGCGACGGACCGGATGCCGTCTCGACAGCGATGTCAACCTCGGCCGATCGTAACGCCGGACCAATCGTCGGATGGGCGAGCAGAACGGAGCGAACCTCATCCACCGTTCCGGAAGTCAACGTTACGATCTCGACCGTGAGGCGCGGCTGCCGACCGGACTTCAGTTTCACCATGAAGTCGATGACTCCATCCACCGCGAAGATCGCATCGTCGAGTCCCTCCGGAAGCAACAGCCTTCCCGCCTCTCGCGGACTCGGATCGCCCATGCGCCCGCCGAGGCGAAGCCGGCGGAGAACCGAGCCGCAGCGACATGGGTCTTCGACGAGACTGCCACTGTCGCCGGTACGGTAGCGGATGAGCGGCAGCCCTCGACGCCGCAACGTGGTGATGACGACCTCCCCGGCGCTGCCCGGTGGCAGAGCCCGCCCCGTGTCGAAATCGACAATCTCGACGTGGAGATCGGTTTCCCGGATATGCAGGCCATCGTGGGCCTCGCAGGCGAGTGCGCCGCCATAGCCCGTTTCGGTCATGCCCCAGTGTTCGAACACCTCCGCCCCCCAAATGACGGCCAGGGCGGCCCGGAAGCTCGGCGAAACGCTGTCGGCACTGACAAGCGCCGTCTCGATCCGGAGCGCAGGTCCGCCATCGGTCGCCATGTGTCGGGCGGCGGCGCCCAGCGTCACCGGCATGCCGGCGATGGCGGCCGGTTGCAGCTCGCGCAAGGCGCCGACCAGCGTTTCCAGCGAGCCGTCTACCGGCAGCGCCACGGGAAAGGCGCCGAGCCGGGCAAGCCCGCGCATCAGGAGATCGCCGACGCTGTCCGGCCGCTCGGCGGGAAAGGCCACGGCGACGCAACTGCCCGGACGCACGATGGTGGCCATGCCGTGCTCGAAGTAGGCGACGGTCGCCTCGATGTCCTCTTCGGTGAAGAACAGTCGCTTCTGCGGCCCCGACGTTCCCGTGGTCGGGATCGTCACCAGCCGCACCGCGTCGCGAAGCGGCAGGGCGACGAGCGATGGCTCGCCGCGACCGAGATCGGCGGCCGTTGTCAGCGGGAACCGAGAGATATCCCCGAGGTCGGCGATCTGGCCCGGCTCCGGCCAGCCGGCCAATGACCGGTAGAACGGGCTCCTCGCTCTCGCCGTCGCCAAGGTCTCGTTCAGGCAACGAAGGTGATAGGCGTCGAGGTCGTCGCGGGTCGGCATCCCCACGAGACCGATCGTCCGCCCCACCCAGGCGTCGAGCGTCCCCAGCCCGTTCATGTC
>JAUVXG010000104.1 GCA_030603685.1 Pleomorphomonas sp. | reverse complement strand
CTCTGCTTCAGCGGCTGCGGGGCCTGAGGCCACCCCACGGGACCACAGAGGAGGTTCGCTTTCAGCTTGTCGAACGCGCATCGGCCTGAAAACCGAGCCTTTGAGGGGCGTTCGAACGGAGGATTTGCCCCCGGTCTTTTCCGGCGGGAAGCGGTCGGCCCGGAAAGTCGACCGGAAGAGGAGCCGGCTCACGCGATCGACGAGGTCGAGACAGCAAGCGCGTCGAACCGGAAAGAACAACAAGGTGGAGGACACAATGGACAGACGGACATTTCTCGCGGGAAGCCTGGGCGCGTCTCTCGTTCCCTTCATGAACCGCATGGCCTTTGCCGCCGGCAAGCCGGTGACGTGGTGGTATGAAAGTGCCGCGCCGGCGCAGCAGGAGGCCATCGCCAACGTGCTGGTGGCCGGCTTCAACGCCGCCCATCCGGACTACAGCCTGACGATCGACTACCGCGGCTCCGAACTCGACAAGCAGATGCGCGTCGCGCTCCTGTCCGGCAACGGCCCGGATGTGGTCTATACCGCCGGCCCGAGCTACGTGGCGCCGATGGCCCGCGCCGGCCAGCTGCTGGCCCTCGACGACTACGCCGAGAAACTGGGCTGGAACAAGCGCATCCTGCCGGTGTTCCTCGAAATGGGCAAATACGACGGCAAGCTCTACGCCGTGCCCAAGACCTACGAGACGCTCGGCCTGTTCTACAACAAGGCCGTGCTGGAAAAGAACGGCTGGAAGGCTCCGACCACCATTGCCGAGATGGAAGCGCTGGCCGACGAGGCGCTCAAGGCCAAGCTCGTTCCTTTCGCCTCCGGCAACGCCGGCTGGCGCGGCAACAACGAGCATTACGTCACCATCGTCTTCAACTCGATCGCCGGGCCGGAGAATGTCTACAAGGCACTGAAGGGCGAGATCCCCTGGACCGCCGAGCCCTTCGTTGCAGCCATCAACAAGCTGAACGACTGGTGGCAGAAGGGCTATTTCGGCCCGGATTACTTCTCGCTTGATACCGAGCAGTTCTTCGCCCAGATGGCAGCCGGCCGGTCGCCGATGCTGCCGAGCGGCACCTGGCACTTCCAGTACATCCAGTCCTACTTCAAGGACAATGCCGATCAGTGCGGCTTCGTCGGGTTCCCGAGCGCCGATGACATCGGAGCCCCGGTCTACGCCCTGGGTGTCGGTTCGACCTTGTCGATCGCCGCCGCCGCGCAGAACCCGGATGGCGCCGCCGCCGCCATCGACTACGTCTTCTCGCCGGAGTTCTATGGCGCCATGAACTCCGTCTGGCAGGGCGAATGGAACACGCCGCTCGAAGACCTCAGCATGGTCAAGATCAGCGACAGCGTGCCGGCGCTCTATGCCGAGACCATGAAGACGCTGGCCGACGCCGTAGGTGACAACAAGTACGGCTACACGTCCTGGACCTTCCTGCCGCCGGCCACCGATACGCAGTTGATCAACGGCATCGAGGAGGTCTGGCTCGGCCGAGCAACGGTCGCCGACTATCTTGCTCAACTCGACGCCACGTTCCAGCAGGAAAAGGCGGACGGCAAGGTGCCGGCCGTACCGGCCCGCTGACATTCCGAGCGGCGTACGTTCCCGCAAACGCACGCCGTTCCGCTCCTTCGTGATCGCATCGTCCGGAACTCGGTTCCCGCTGTTCCGGGCGATACCCCAGCTCGACGGATGGAGGCGGCCTCGGTCGCTTCCGCTCGCCGGAGACACCCCATGCATCGCCTTTATCTGATCCCGACGTTGCTCATCAACGTCGTCATCATCTTCATTCCCGCCGCGCTGACCATTGCGCTGGCCTTCTGCCGCTGGGACGGTATCGGCACGCCGGTGTTCATCGGGCTCGCCAACTTTCGCCAGCTCTTTGCCGATCGCGTGTTCTGGATGGCGCTCGGCAACAACATCATCTGGACGGCCATCTTCCTGACCGTGCCGATCGCCATGGGGTTACTTGCCGCAACCATGATGCTGATCGCCCGCCGGGGCAGCGCCTTTTTCCAGGTCATCTATTTCCTGCCGATGGTGATCGCCACGGCCATCACCGCCCGTGTTTGGCAGGGCATGATCTATTCGCCGCTGACCGGCATCGCCGGCCTCGTCACGCGCGCCGGCTTCCCGGTGCCCAATCCGCTGACGCAGCCGGCGACCGCCCTCTACGGCATTGCCGTCGTCGACCTCTGGCACTGGTGGGGCTTTCTCTGCGTGATCTTCTTCGCGGCGCTGCGGCAGGTGCCGCAGGAACAGATCGAAGCGGCCCGCATCGAAGGGGCGAGCTTCTGGCAGATGCTGCGCTACGTGCTCTTGCCCGGCATCCGGCCGACCATCACGCTGATGATGATCATGACCATCATCTGGTCGTTCCTGGTCTTCGACTTCGTCTACATCCTGACCCAGGGCGGCCCGGCCTTCTCCAGCGAGGTTCTCTCGACGCTCGCCTACCGCAGCGCCTTCTACGACCTCGCCGTCGGCAAGGCCGCCGCCGTGGCCGTGGTGATCAGCCTGTTCGGCCTTGCGACCACCGCCTTTTACATCCGACTGCAGGCGAAGGAGTTCGACCAATGAGGCTGATCGAAAGCCGGACGACCTTCGTCCTCACCTACACGGCGCTGGCGATCCTTCTGCTGATCACCCTGTTCCCGATCGCCCTCCTGGTGCTCAACTCACTGAAACCGGCGACGCAGATCGTCCAGAGTCCGCTCGCATGGCCCGAAGTCTATCGCTGGGACAACTTCGTCCGGGCGTGGAATGATGCCCGCTTCGGCACGACCATGCTCAACTCGGCGATGCTGGCGGCGATGACCATCGTGCTGGTCTGTTCCACCGGCTCGCTCACCGCCTACGTGCTGGCGCGCCGCAAGATCAAGAGCTGGAAGATCGTCACCTTCTACCTGCTCGCCACCACCACGGCGCCGATCCAGCTGTTCCTGTTCCCGCTCTACTTCGGCTTCGCCAAACTCGGGCTCATCAACAACGTCTTCGCGGTGTCGCTGATCTTCACGGCCATCTACTCGCCCTTCGCGGTGATGCTGCTCAGGACCTACTTCCTCGCCGTTCCGAAAGAGCTTGAGGAGGCGGCGCTGATCGACGGCGCCACCCACTGGCAGGTGTTTTCCAAGGTGATGCTGCCGATCGTCTCGCCCGGCATCCTCACCGTGGCGCTGATCATCGGCCTCTACTCTTGGAACGAGTTCCTGATCGCCACGACCTTCCTGCAAAGAGCCGACCGGTTCACCGCCGTCGTCTCCTTCTTCCTGCTGTCCGGCCAGTACACCTCCGACTGGGGGGAGATCATGGCCGCAGCCCTCATCATCGTGCTGCCGGTGATCATCCTGTTCGTCGCCCTGCAGCGCCGCTTCATCGAAGGCATGGCCGGCGGTTCGGTCAAAGGCTGAGCCCCGCGTTCCCGCAACACCTACCGGAGAGTTCCGATGTCCCTCCCCTCCGACTATCTCGAACGCGTCTACGCCGGCGTCCTTGGCAAGCTGATCGGCGTCTATCTCGGCCGCCCCTTCGAAGGGTGGACCTTTGCCAAGATCATGGAGAAGCTCGGCCCCATCGACTACTACGTCCATGAAAGACTCGGCCAGCAGCTTGTCGTTACCGACGACGACGTCGCCGGTACCTTCACCTTCCTGAGGGCGCTTGAGGATTACGGCATTTCGCCCGACCTCTCGTCCGAGGACATCGGCAAGTCCTGGCTCAATTACCTGATCGAGCACCGATCCATTCTCTGGTGGGGCGGTAACGGCAACTCCACCGAGCATACCGCCTGGCTCAATCTCAAGCGCGGCATTGCGGCACCCGCGTCCGGCTCGATCGCCACCAATGGCGTCACGGTGGCCGAGCAGATCGGCGCCCAGATCTTCATCGATGGCTGGGCCATGGTGGCGCCGGGCCAACCCGAACTCGCCGCCCGTCTTGCGCGCGCAGCCGGTCAGGTCAGCCACGACGGCGAAGCCGTCCACGCCGCAGCCCTCTGGGCGGCCATGGAGGCGGAAGCCTTCGTTTCGAAGGACATCGATCATCTGATCGACACCGGCCTCTCGGTCATCCCTCGCGATTGCCTGATCGCCCGGCTGATCGCCGACATCCGCCGCTGGCACGCCGAGAACCCCGATTGGCTGACGACGCGGCAGCTCATCCAGGACACCTACGGCTACGACAAGTTCCCCGGCAACTGCCACGTCGTGCCCAACCATGCCCTGATGATCATGGCGATGCTCTACGCGCCGCACGACTTCCAGGCGGCGCAGCGCATCGTCAATACTGCCGGCTGGGATACCGATTGCAATGCCGGCAACGTCGGCTGCCTCAGCGGCCTGATGCTGGGCCTTGACGGCATCGAGGCCGGCCCCGACTGGCGCGGTCCGGTCGCCGATCGTCTGCTGATCTCCTCGGCCGACGGCGGCAACGGCATCAACGACGCCGTGCGCATCGCCTACTACGTTGCAAACCTTGGCCGCCGGCTGGCCGGCGAGGCGCCCCTCCCCTCGCCCAAGGATGGCGCCCGCTTCCACTTCTCGCTGCCGGGCAGCGTTCAGGGCTTCCGCCCGGATGCGAGGACGAACGCCAACCCGTCGCTGCGGGTCGGCAATACAGCCTTCGGCACCGGCCGGGCGCTGGAGATCGCCTATACCGCGCTTGCGCCGGGCCAGGTGGCGGCAGCGACGACGCCGACCTTCGCACCGCCGGCCGTCACGGAAATGCGCACCTATGAACTCATGGCGACGCCGACCGTCTATCCCGGCCAGACGGTGCGTGCCCGCGTGGTCGCGCCCAAGAACAACTCGGGCGTCGTCGAGGTGTGCCTGACGCTGAAGGTATTCGGCGAAAAGGACCGCCTCGTCGATGTCGACGGCAAACCGACGCAGCTGTCGCCGGGTGCCGAAACGGTTCTCGAATGGCGCCTGCCGGAGTTCGACGGGCAACCGATCGGCGAGATCGGCATCGCCATCACCACGCAGGCCCAAAGAGCCGACGGCCGCGTGCTCATCGACTGGTTGCGCTGGGACGGCGCGCCGGAAGTCACGCTGCGCCGGCCCAAGGCGGACAGCGACTTCTGGCGCATGGCCTGGGTCAACGGCGTCAGTTTCTTCTCCAAGCTGTTCCCGCCGAGCTTCCGCATTTCCCAGGCGGTCGGCGAAGGCATGGTCAGCCACGGCACGCGGGAATGGACCGACTACAGGGTGAAGACCGACCTCACGGTGCATCTCGGCAGCTACGGCGGCCTTGCGGTACGCGTTCAGGGCCTCCGTCGTTATTACGGCATCCGCCTCGTTCGCGACGGTCGGCTGCAGATCGTCAAGGTGCGCGACGAGACGGTCTCGGTGCTCGCCGAGGCGCCCTTCGACTTCATCTTTGAAAAGGCGGTGCCGATGGAGGTGTGCGTCAGCGGCGGCACCATCTCCGCCGTTGTAGGGGGCACGCGTCTTGAGGCCCACGACGAGAGCGATACCGCCTTTGCCGATGGCGGCATCGGCCTGGTCATTCACGAAGGTGCGCTGTCGACCGACTCTGTCAGCGTTTCGGCCGCCTGAGACCGAACAGGGAGAAGATAAAATGGCATCGGTCTCGATCCACGAAGCGGTCAAGAACTTCGGCGCGGCCAAGGTGATCCACGGCGTGTCGGTGGACATCGCCGACGGCGAGTTCGTGGTTCTCGTCGGCCCGTCCGGTTGCGGCAAGTCGACTTTGCTCCGGATGATCGCCGGCCTCGAAGATATCTCGGGCGGCACCATTTCCATCGGCGGCCGGGTGGTCAACGACCTGCCGCCGAAGGCGCGCGACATATCCATGGTGTTTCAGAACTACGCCCTCTATCCGCACATGACGGTGGCGCAGAACATGGCCTTCTCGCTGACGCTGGCCAAGGCGCCCGCTGCCGAGAAGGACCAGAAGGTCAGGGCGGCGGCGGAGATCCTGGGTCTCACCCCGCTGCTCGACCGTTATCCGCGCCAGTTGTCAGGCGGCCAGCGGCAGCGCGTCGCCATGGGCCGGTCGATCGTCCGCAATCCGCAGGTGTTTCTGTTCGATGAGCCGCTCTCCAACCTCGACGCCAAGCTGCGCGTTTCCATGCGGGCGGAAATCAAGGCGCTGCACCGGCGGCTCGGCACCACCACGGTCTACGTGACGCATGACCAGGTGGAGGCGATGACGCTCGCGGACCGCATCGTGGTCATGCAGGCCGGCCGCGTCGAACAGGTCGGCGCGCCGATCGAACTCTACGATCGGCCGGAGAATACCTTCGTCGCCCAGTTCATCGGCTCCCCCTCGATGAACATCCTCCCGGGGCGGCGTCAGGGAAGCGGTATCGTGCTCGACAACGGCGGCACGGTCACCGCTTCCCTTCCCATCGGCCTCGAAGAGGGGCAGCGCGTTCTGGTTGGCAAGCGGCCGGAGAACGTCCGCCTCACAGAGGCGGGCGGGCTCTCCGCCACCGTCAAGGTGGTCGAACCGACCGGATCGGAAACCTACGCCGTGTTCGATTTCGGCGGCGAGGAGGTGGTTGGTCTGTTCAGAGACCGCGTCGAACTGCGCGAGCAGCAAGCCGTGTGGCTGTCGTTCGACGACGGCCCGCTCCACCTGTTCGACGCCGAGACGAAGCGTCGTCTTGCCGAATGAGCGTTGGCCGGTGGACCGCACCGATCCACCGGCCGAGCCCGTTCAGAGCCGCCAGCCGGTTTCCACGTCGAAGAAGGAAGCCTTCTGAACGTCGATGGTGACAGGGAAGGTGCGGTCCGCCTCGCAGCCGTCGTCCTGGCCCACGAGATGCGACAGGCTGACGCCATCGAAGTTGGACCAAGCCAGAATGCTGCTGCCCATCGGCTCGATCAGCGACACCTTTCCTTCGATGGCCTGAGCATCGCCCTTGGCCGGCAGGATATGTTCCGGCCGGAGACCGAGCACGGCTTTCCGACCGCCTTCAACCTTCTGCGCAAAGGGATAATGGCTGGCGTCCAGCCGGAAGTCGCCGGCCGTGAAGACCAGCCGGTCGCCGTCGGCAACGAGCTGCCCCTCGACCTTGTTCATGGCCGGTGAGCCGAGGAAGCTGCCGACGAACTCGTTGGCCGGCTTGTTGTAGACGTTGAGCGGCGTATCGAGTTGCTGGATGATGCCGTCCTTCATGACCGCGATGCGATCGGCCAGCGTCAGCGCCTCGATCTGGTCGTGGGTCACGTAGATCATGGTCGACTTCAGCGTCTTGTGCAGCTTCTTGATCTCAAGGCGCAACTCGGCACGAAGCTTGGCGTCGAGATTGGAGAGCGGCTCGTCGAACAGGAAGATATCGGCGTCGCGCACCAAGGCCCGGCCGATGGCGACACGCTGACGCTGGCCGCCCGACAATGCCGACGGCTTTCGGTCGAGCAAATGGGTGATCTGCAGGAGTTCGGCCGCCCACTTCACCTTCTTGTCGATCGTGGCGCGATCGATGCCGGCGATGCGCAGCCCGAAGGACAGGTTTCGCTCGACGCTCATCGTCGGATAGAGCGCGTAGGACTGGAACACCATGCCGATGCCGCGATCCTTGGGGTCGGCCCAGGTGACGTCCTTGTCGTTGAACAGGATGCGCCCGCCGCTGACGTCGACGAGCCCGCCGATGGCGCTCAAAAGCGTGGACTTGCCGCAACCTGAGGGACCAAGAAGCACAAGGAACTCGCCGTCCTGGATCGTCAGGTCGAGGCTTTTGACGATCGCCACATTGCCGTAGCTGATTTCCAGATTTTGCAGGGACACTGAACTCATGGCTTAACCCTTCACGGCACCGGAGGCGATGCCGCGCACGAACCAACGGCCGGACACCAGATAGACGGTGAGTGGAACCAGCGAGGTGAGCACGGTTGCCGCCATGTTGACGTTGTAGGCGCGCTCGCCGGTGGTGGTGTTGACGATGTTGTTGAGCTGAACCGTCATCGGCAGGTTATCGCGGCCGGCGAAGACGAGGCCGAGCAGGAAGTCGTTCCAGATGGCCGTCACCTGCATGATCACGGCGACGATGGCGATCGGCACCGACATCGGCAGGACGATCGAGATGAAGATCTTCCAGAAGCCGGCGCCGTCGATGCGCGCCGCCTTGAACAGCTCGACCGGTAGGCCCGAGTAGTAGTTGCGGAACAGCAGCGTCATCACCGGCATACCGAAGATGATGTGCGTGATGACGATAGCAGGCAAAGATCCGTAAATGCCGGTCTGGGCATAGAAGCGCACCAGCGGGTAGATGAACACCTGATAGGGAACGAACGAGCCGAGCAGCAGGCAGGCGAACAGGACGTTGGCGCCCTTCACCTTCCAGAACGACAACGCGTAGCCGTTGAGAGCGCCGAACAAGATGGAGAAGACGACGCTCGGCACCAGGATCTTCACGGAGTTGCCGAAGCCGACCTGAAGGCCGGTACAATCGAGGCCCGTGCAGGCCGACGTCCAGGCCTTCACCCAGGCATCCAGGCTGAAGTGCTGCGGCAGCGAGAAGATCAGTCCGAGACGGACTTCATCCATGCTCTTGAACGACGTGACGAGCATCACGTAGAGCGGCAGCAGGAAGAACAGCGCCAGCAAGCCGAGAAAGGTGTAGATGCCGATGCGCCCCCAGACTTCCTGATAGGTCAACGGACGTTTGCTGGCGTTAGCCGATTTTGCCTGAGACATCATGACGCCCTCCCGCTCTTGCGGAAGTACTGGGAATAGATGACGGGTGCCATGACCAGGAGAACCGTGACGAGCATCACCGTCGATGCCGCCGTGGCGAGGCCGATGTTGGCGCGCTCGAAGAGGTTGTCCATGATGAACTTGGCCGGAACCTCGCTGGCCGTGCCAGGACCGCCGTTGGTCATCGCGACGACGACGTCGTACATCTTGACGATGCTGATCGACAGAAGCACCAGGGAGGTGATGATCATCGGCCGAAGCATCGGCAGGACGATCGAGACATAGACGCGCCAAGCCGGAATGCCGTCGATGCGCGTCGCCCGCCAGATCTCGGTATCGACGCCGCGCAAACCGGCGAGGATCAGCGCCATGACAAGGCCGGCGCCGTGCCAGACGGTGGCCAGGATGACGGCGTAGAGCACCATCTCCGAATTGACCACCCAGTCGAGAACGAAGTCTGTGAAGCCGAAGCCATGCATGGTGTGCTGGATGCCAAGGTCCGGATTGAGGATCCACTGCCAGATCAGGCCCGCGACCACGAAGGACATGGCATAGGGATAGAGAAACACCGTGCGGAACAGGCTTTCGGCGCGCACATTCTGATCGATGAAGATCGCCAGAAGTGTGCCGAGCAGGAAGCAGATCAGCAGGAAGAAGAAGGCAATGACGGCGAGGTTGCCGAGCGAGGTCAGCCAGCGCGGCGTATCGAACAGGGTGAGGTATTGGTCGGCTCCGACGAAGTCGTACCTCGGCAACAGCTTCGAACTCGAAAACGACAGCCGAACCGACCAGGCCATGGTGCCGAGATAGGCGAAGATGACCACAATGGCCATCGGCAGCAGGGCGATGTAGGCGACCAGGTTGCGCTTCACATGCCGTGAAAGTTCGGCTCCCACGTGCTCCTCCCTATGGAATGACGGGAAGACGGACGACCGCCTTCCCGCGTCTTGAAGCAGATCAGCCCTTCAGGGCCTTCTCGAACCGCTCGACGGCCTGATCGACGGTCATCGGCGTGTTCCAGAGTTCGGTGACGATGTCCTGCACGGAGCCGTACACAGACTCTTCCATCATCTGGGACGCATCGGGAGCCTGACGGGCCGGATCGGACATGATCTTCATGCCGAGCTGGGCGCAGGCGTCGAGGCTCGACATATCGACGTCGGCACGGATGGGGATCGAGCCCTTGAGGTTGTTGAACTTCACCTGCACGTCAGGACTGGTCATGGTCTCGACGAGGAGCTGCTGGGCCTTCACCTGCTCGGCGTCGTCCGTCTTCGGGAAGACGAAGACGTCGCCGCCCAGAACGTAAGGCGAATCGGGGCGAAGACCCGGAATGCAGCCGTAGTCCTTGCCAATTTCCTTGTTGGCCTGCTTGAACTCGCCCTTCGCCCAGTCGCCCATCACCTGGAAGCCGGCTTCGTCCTTGATGAGAAGCGCGGTGGTGTCGTTCCAGTTGCGGCCCGGCGAGGCCTGGTCGACATAGGGCTTCAGGCTGATGAAGGTCTCGATGACCTTGCGGAACTCCGGCGAGCGGATCGCCGCCTCGTCCTTGTCGCCATAGACCGACTTCCACAGCTCACCGCCGCCGACGTTCGTGAGCATGGCCGAGAACAGCGAGTTCTCCTGCCAGCGCTGACCGCCGAGGGCAAGCGGAGTGATGCCGGCCGCCTTGAGCTTGTCGAGGGCGGCAAAGAACTCGTCCATGGTTTCCGGCGGCTTCTCGACGCCGGCCTTGCTGAGAGCGGCGTTGGAGTACCAGATCCACAAGGGCATGTGGATGTTCACCGGCGCGGCATAATACTTGCCGTCGACCTTGACCGCCTTGGCGATCGGCTCCGGCAGAACCTTGTCCCAGTTGTTCTTCGTGGCGACTTCGTCGATGTCGTTGAGAAGACCCTCGCCAATGATTTCGTGATATTGGCGCGATGTGTTGAACAGCGCGGCCGTCGACGGATCGCCACCGACGATGCGGTTGATGGCGGCGCTACGGGCAGCCGATCCACCGGCGACGGCATTGTCCACCCACTCGCCGCCGGCGGCGTTGAAGGCATCGGCGAAGACCTTGATGGCAGCGGATTCGCCGCCGGACGTCCACCAATGGATGACTTCGGCCTTCAGCGGCTCCTCCGCCTTCGCGACTCCCGTCGCGGCCGCAATGGCGATCGCCGACACGGCGACCATTTGTTTCATTCCGATCATGATTCCTCCCAAACGGGTAGCGCCAAGGCGTTCCGGCCGGTCCGACCTTGGGTGACAAGGGCTCCTGATCCAAAAGTGGGATCGGTTCCATTTTTGAACTATGAGGCTTGATTTTGTCAATGCGCCTTGCGAGAAAAGCGGGACAGGAGAGTTGCGTAATCGGTGGGTATCGGTTTTCTCTCATTTAAAAACAAAAGGATAATTGCTATTGTGCCGGGCGATTGGGTGATCGGAGTTCCGAAATGGCGACGGTAAAGGATGTGGCAAAGCTGGCCGGAGTGGGGTCAGGAACCGTTTCGCGATACATCTCTGGAACCGGTTCCGTTTCACGCAAGTCGGCCGAGAAGATTGCCCGTGCCATCGAGCAGCTCAACTACCGGCCGAACAGCATGGCGCGATCCTTGTCGTCGCGCCGGTCCGATCTCATCGGCGTGTGGGTGCCTTCGCTCGAGGGCCCCTACTACCACATGATGATCCGCACGATCGAAAGCGCGCTTCGCTTGCACGGCAAGCACATGATCCTGGCCAACGCCGAGGATGCGCAATCAAACGAGGATCGCCTCGCCCATCTGGATTATCTCATCAACCGCGACTGCGACGGCATCCTGATTTCGAGTTCCCTGCAGAGCGAGTTCGAGCTGGCAACCTACGCCGAGAAGTTTCCCAACCTGGTGGTGATCAACCATCATACCGACGAGTTGGCTGGCCGCTCCTTCTCGATCGATCACGATCTCGGCGGCCGATTGGCGGCCCGGCATCTCCTGGAACTCGGACATACTCGCGTGGCAACCATCACCGGTCGGCTTTCCGCTCAGGACGCCCGGCAGCGCCACCATGCGTTTCTCGACGAGATGGCAAAGCTCGGCCATCCAGTCCCTCCGAAAAGGATCATCGAGGGCGCCTTTTCCTATGCCGGCGGCGAACAGGCCGTGGCGGCGCTTCTTGCAACGGACGCCGACTATTCAGCGGTGTTCTGCGGCAACGACAAGGTGGCGATGGTGCTCATTGCCGAACTGCACAAGCGCGGCATCTCGGTGCCGGGCGACGTGTCCGTCATCGGTTATGACGACGTCGAGTTCACGCCTTTCACCGCACCAGCCCTCAGCACCATCCACGCCCCGATCGAAGAGATGAGCCAGTCGGCTTGCCATCAGCTTCTCAACCTCACCTACGGCCTCGATCTGCCCTACCAGGAACACTTCGAGCCATCACTTTCCGTTCGGCAATCGACGGGACCGTACAGTTCCTAGATCGACGCGCCCGACCGACGCGTGGCGATCCTTTCCGAGAGACCTGAATGCCCTCCTTCATCGACAACGGAACCCGGTTCCACCTGGACGACCCGACGCTGGCTCCCAACTCGGCCGGTTACCTTTGGAACCGAAGGATGATGATCCAGATGAACAGCCGCGGCTATGCCGTGAGCCAGTACATGGATCCGGAGCCGCGCAAATACGCCCACCCGCCCATCATCCCGGCACCCACATTCATGCTGCCGGAGCAGACCTATTATCCCAATCATCCCGGCCGCTTCTTCTACGTCCGCGACAACGACACCGGGGGGCTGTTCTCCGCGCCTTACGAGCCGGTGCGCGCCCAGTTGGACCGTTTCGCCTTCGAACCGGGCCTGTCCGACATCCGCTGGCTGATCGAAAAGAACGGCGTCCGGGTCGAGCTTTGCCTCGTCCTGCCGGTCGATGACGTCGCCGAGCTCTGGACGGCGAAGATCACCAACACGACGTCCGCGCCGAAGAAGCTATCCTTCGTGCCGTTCTTTCCGGTCGGATTCATGTCCTGGATGAACCTCGGCGGACACTTCGACGCCGATCTCAACGCCGTGCTCTGCACCTCAGTCACGCCCTATCAGAAGATCGAGCAGTATTTCAAAAACCAGCATCTCAAGGACATCACCTTCCTCGCCGCCAGCCGCCGTCCCGATCACTTCGAAGTGGCGCAGCAGGCCTTTGAAGGCGAAGGTGGACTGCACGCCCCCTCGGCACTGGCCGATGGCGGCCATCTTCGTGACGGCGAGGCCTATTATGAGATCCCGGCCTGCATCATGCAGTGGGATCTGACCATCGCCGGTGGCGAGAGCGAGGACTTCCGTTTCGTGTTCGGTCCGGCCAAGGACGAGGCCGAAATCGCCGTGCTCAAGGCAAAATATCTCGACGGCGACATCGAGCAGGTTCGCCGGGACTACCACGCCTACGTGGTCGATGGCGGCCGCAGTTGCCTGAACGTCCAGTCGCCGGATGAGACGTTCAACCACGTCGTCAATCACTGGCTGCCGCGCCAAGTGTTCTACCACGGCGATACCAACCGCCTCACCACCGATCCCCAGACCCGCAATTACCTGCAAGACGCTCTGGGCATGCTGTTCATCCGGCCGGAGGCGACGCGCGCCGTCATCCTGCACGCGATCAGCCAGCAGCATGTGAGCGGCAAGATGCCCGACGGCATCCTGCTGCGACCGGACGCCGAGCTGAAGTACATCAACCAGGTGCCGCACACCGACCACGGCGTCTGGCTCGTCATCACGGTCAAGGCCTACCTCGACGAGACCGGCGATCACTCGATCCTCGACGAGATGGTGGCCTGGACCGACGACCCCGAACCGGCCAGCGTCCGCGAGCATGTCACGCGCGCCTTGCGCTTCCTTGCGGCGGCGGTCGACGAGCGGGGGCTGCCCTACATCGAGCAGGGCGACTGGTGCGATCCGATGAACATGGTCGGCTACAAGGGCAAGGGCGTTTCCGGTTGGCTGGCCGAAGCGTCGAGCCATGCCATGTCGCTGTGGTCGGAGGTCTGCGCCGCCGAAGGCGACGAAGATACGGCCGGCTGGCTGAAGACGGAGGCGGACGCTCTTGTCGAACGGATCAACCGCCACCTCTGGGATGGCGACTGGTACGGCCGCGGCATCACCGACGACGGCGTGGTCTTTGGCGTGTCGACCGACAAGGAAGGCCGCATCTTCCTCAACGCTCAGAGCTGGGCGCTTCTGTGCGGCGCCGCCGACGAGGACCGCAAGTCGCGGATGCTGAAGGCCATCGACGAACAGCTGGTCACGCCCTATGGCGTCGAAATCCAGGCGCCTTCGTTCACCGCCATGCGGGAGGATATCGGACGCCTCACCCAGAAATGGCCCGGCGTGGCTGAGAACGGCGCCGTCTACAACCACGCCGCCGCCTTCTATGCCGCTTCGCTGTATCACGTCGGCGAAGGCGACCGAGGCTTCAACGTGCTGCGTGCCATGATGACCAACCCCGACCGGGAGGACATCGCCGCGCGCGGTCAGCTGCCGCTCTACATTCCCAACTACTATCGGGGCGCCTATCGCCAGTTCCCCCGCACCGCCGGTCGCTCCAGCAACCTGTTCAACACGGGCACCGTCGCCTGGGTCTACCGCAGGGTGATCGAGCAGCTCTGCGGCGTGCGCGGCAACGGCAAGGGCGCGGTGGTCGCGCCGCAGGTGCCCTCGTCCTGGCAGACGTTCTCCTTCACCCGGCGCCTTCGCGGCGCGACGTTCAACGTGGCGTTCTCGCGCGATGACGGCATCGCCGAGCAGGTGGTAGAGATCGACGGCCAGCGCGCCGAGGACGGCAGGCTTGCCGTCATCGAAGCCGGCCGTATCTATGACGTAAGGGTGAAAGCCCCCCGCTGAAACGCGGCAGGGAGACAACGATGATCGTCATCGTCATGGGCGTATCGGGCAGCGGCAAGACGACGGTCGGCGAGTTGCTCGCCGAGCGCCTGGGCTGCGGCTTCTCCGATGCCGACGATTTCCACCCCGCCGCCAACGTCGACAAGATGCGGGCCGGCATTCCGCTGACCGACGACGACCGCTGGCCGTGGCTGAAGGCGCTCCGGCAAGCCATCGACGACTGGCAGGCAGCCGGCGAAAGCCGCGTCATCGCCTGTTCGGCCCTGAAGGCCGTCTATCGCGGAGTGTTGTCGCCGAAGGACGACGTGGTCTTCGTCTATCTCAAGGGCAGCGCCGAGACGATCGCTAGCCGGCTCAAGGCGCGCAAGGGCCACTACATGAACCCCAACCTGCTGACGAGCCAGTTCGCCGCATTGGAAGAACCTGCCGACGCCATCGTGGTCGACATTGCTCCGCCGCCGGCAATTGTCGTCGATCACATCATGACCCAGCTCGACGCACGAGGGGATCATCAGGAAAAGAGACGCACATGACCGTTCGCTCCACCATCGCCGACGTCACCGAGCGTATCGAGCGACGCAGCCGAACAAGCCGCAGCGCCTATCTCGACGGTATCGAACGGGCGCGTGATGCGATCCGTGCCGCAGGCCCGGCCCGCCATCGCCTGCCCTGCTCCAATCTTGCGCACGGTTTTGCCGCCTGCCCGGCCGACGACAAGCAGCGCCTTGCCGGCACAGCGGCCATCAATCTCGGCATCGTCACCACCTACAACGACATGCTGTCGGCGCACCGACCCTACGAGCGCTATCCGGAACTGATCCGCGAGGAAGCGCGCCGGCTTGGCGCCGTAGCGGAAGTGGCCGGCGGCGCGCCCGCCATGTGCGACGGCATCACCCAGGGCCGAACGGGCATGGAGTTCAGCCTGTTCTCGCGCGATGTCATTGCCATGTCGACGGGCGTCGCCCTGTCGCACGACATGTTCGACGCCGCGCTGATGCTGGGCATCTGCGACAAGATCGTCCCCGGCCTCGTCATGGGCGCCCTGGCCTTCGGCCATCTGCCGACCCTGTTCGTTCCCTCCGGCCCCATGCCCACCGGCCTCGGCAATGCCGAGAAGAATGCCGTCCGTCAGGCCTACGCCGCGGGCCTGGCAACCGACGCCGATCTTCTGGAGGCGGAGGCGAAATCCTACCACGCGCCGGGCACCTGCACCTTCTTCGGCACGGCCAACACCAACCAGATGCTGATGGAGATCATGGGCTTGATGCTGCCGGGATCGGCCTTCGTGGCGCCCGACACGCCGCTGCGCGATTCGCTGACGCGCGCCGCCGTGGCCCGGGCCGTCGCAATTGCCGGCACAGGGGAGAACAGCATACCCATTGGCCGGATGCTCGACGCCCGCAGCTTCGTCAACGGTATCGTCGGCCTCTGCGCCACCGGCGGTTCGACCAATCTGACCATCCACCTGATCGCCATGGCGCGCGCTGCCGGCCTCGTCGTCGACTGGGATGATTTCGCGGCGCTGTCGGCGGCGACGCCGCTGCTGGTGCGCGCCTATCCCAATGGCAAGGCCGACGTCAACGGCTTCCGCGATGCCGGCGGCGTGACCTTCCTGGTGCGCGAGCTCAGGCGCGATGGCCTCTTGCACGACGATGCCCAGACCATTCTCGGTACCGGTCTCGCGCCCTACGAGCGCACGCCCCAGCTCGATGTTACCGGAGAACTGGTCTTTGCCGAAACGGCCGCCGCCAGCGCCGACGAGTCCGTGGTGCGCTCGATCGATGCGCCGTTCCAGCCGACCGGCGGCATAAACCTCCTGACCGGCAACCTCGGCCGGGCGGTGATCAAGTCGTCGGCCGTCGCCGTCGAGCACCAGACGGTCGAGGCGCCGGCGCGCGTCTTTTCCTCTCAGGAGGCGTTTCTGGCCGCCTTCAAGGCCGGGCTCGACGAGGATTTCGTCGCCATCGTCCGCTTCCAGGGACCACAGGCCAACGGCATGCCGGAACTCCACAAGCTGACGCCGGCGCTCGGCCTGCTGCAGGACCGGGGCCGCAAGGTGGCGCTCGTCACCGATGGCCGCATGTCCGGTGCCTCCGGCAAGGTGCCGGCCGCCATTCATGTGACGCCGGAGGCATCGCGTGGAGGGCCGATTGGGCGCATCCAAGATGGCGATCTGGTCAGGCTCGACGTGGCGACCGGCCGTCTGGACGTGCTCGTTTCCCAGGAGGAATGGGAGACCCGTCGGCAGGCTGTAGAAGACCCGGGCGTCGAAAGCAGTGACAGGCGCCTGTTCGGCGTGTTGCGGCGAGCCGTCGGTACGGCTGAAGAGGGGGCAACCGCTCTCGGCTGATTTTGTTCGGCCAACTCTGGCTGTCCGAACGACCCTTGTCACGGCGCGCGCTAGTTGTAAGGTGGTTTTACCTATAAACACCAACCTAGACGAGGCCACCATGTCTTCCAAGCCCCGGATCGCCCTTATCATCGGATCCACGCGCCCAACCCGCTTCGCCGACAAGCCGGCGCAATGGATGCTCAAGCAAGCCCAAGCCCGGGATGACATGGAGGTCGAGCTTGTGGACCTGCGCGACTACGCGCTGCCGTTCTTTGCCGAGAAGGCATCGAACCTGTGGATGCCCAGCCAGGATCCGGCAGCGATCCGCTGGCAGCAGACCATCGCCCGTTTCGATGGCTATATTTTCGTCGTCGCGGAGTACAATCGCT
>JAUVXG010000177.1 GCA_030603685.1 Pleomorphomonas sp. | reverse complement strand
CGCCTCCACGCTCTCCGCCGCCGCTTGCAAGCGGATGGTGCTCTTGCCGAGCGTCGTCTCGACGTGGCCGCCGGAGGCGTCGATCTGGGCGGCGCGCAGGCGTTCGGCCACCTCGCCGATGGTTAGGCCGAAGGCGGCGAGACGGTCCGGGTCGACGGTCACCGTCACCTCGCGGTCGACGCCGCCCGTGCGGGCGATATCGCCGACGCCGGGCACCGCACGCAGGGCGCGATTGAGGTCGTTGTCGACGAACCAGGACAGCGCCACCTCGTCGAGCGCTTCGGAAGTGGCGGTATAGGCGATCAGCGTCGTGTCCTGCACGGTCTGCCGCGAAATGCTTGGCGCTTCCATGTCGGCCGGCAAGTCGGCCCTGACGCTGTCGACGGCGTTGCGCACCTCGTTGAGCGCCGCCTCCGGATCCTTGTCGATCTGGAATTCGACAATGATGGAGGCGTGGCCGTCATCGATGCGGGTGGTGATGTGGTTGAGCTTGCCGAGCGTCGCCACCTTGTCCTCGATCTTGCGAACGGCGTCGGTCTCGAGCTGGTCGGGCGCCGCACCGTCGAGCCGGCAGTCGATGAATACCAAGGGAAGGTCGAGGTCGGGAAAGCTCTGCACGCCAAGCCGCGAGAAGGAGATGAGACCGCCGACGAGCAGCAGTACGAACGTGAGCACCACCGGCACGGGGTTGCGGACGGCCCAGGCAGAGACGTTCATGGCGTCACCTCGTCGCTGGCGATGGTGACGGCGGCGCCGTCGAACAGGAAGGCGACGCCGCTTTCGGCCACCGCCACATCAGGGGACAGCCCGGAGACAATGGCGATCCGACCACCGCGCCTCTCGCCGGTGGCGATGGGGAGCCGTTTCACCCTACCCTCGGGGGCGACCACGAACACGAAGCTGCCGCCGTCCTTCAGCAGCACCGCGCTCTCGGGCAGGGTCAGCACCTGCCGCTCGCCGGTGTCGATATGGCCGGCGAAGTAGCCGCCGGGTTTGAGTTCTCCCGTGGCTGGCAGATCGACGTAGACCGTCGCCCGCCCGGAGGCGACAGTCAGCGTCGGCCCCCCCAGGCGGACGATACCGACCAACAGGTCCCTGCCATGCTCCGTCAGCGTCGCCGTCATGCCCGGCTTGATCCTGGTCGCGACGTCGGCCGCCACCTCCGCCCGCCACTCGACGCGGTTCTGGCGGACCAGCCGATAGAGTTCCGTACCGGCGGAAGCGACGGCGCCGAGCGTGCCCGGCCGCGCCGAGATGACGCCATCGTCGGGCGCGCGCAGGGTTGCCTTGTCGAGGCGCAGCCGGCGCGTTTCAAGCTCGGCCTCGGCAGCGGCGAGGTTGGCGGCGGCCACCCGTTCGGCGATGCGGGCCGCTTCCAGCTCGCGCTTCGACTGGCCGCCGCTCGGCCCGAGCAGTTCGGCGCGGCGGGCGTCCGATCGGGCGAGCTCGGAGGTGGCGCGGGCGCTGTCGACCGCTGCCTCACCGGCCGCGATCGCCGCCTTGAGCTGATCGTCGGCAAGGCGGGCCACCACCTCCCCCGTCTTGACGCTGTCACCGATGTCGACAGCAAGCTCCTCGATACAATAGTCGCCGATCTCGGTGGAGATCGATGCCTCGCTCCAGGCAGCCACCCAGCCGCTGGCGGCGATGCTGTCGGTCCAGGTCTGTCGCTCGGCGTGGATCGGCCGCATGGTGAGCACGACGCGAGGCGGATCGGCGGCTTCGGCCCCGGGCAGATTGACGGCGATGAGAGCGACGGCAAGCGTCAGCAGGGTGATCGAGCGTTTCATGAGTGTCACCGTTCAATGCGCCGGCTCGGCCGGAGCGGCCTGCGGCATCATGAGGGTGAGCGGCAGGCTGAGGAGGATCGCCGCGCCGGCGATGGCAAGGCAGAGGAGCAGCGCGCCGGTACCCGTGAGGCGCGAGGCCTCCCCGAGATAGGCCGAGCTCATCACCGCCATGCCGGTGCTGGCCGCCAACTGCTGGGCGGCGCTGAGCGAACCGCTGGCACTGCCGGCTTCTTCGCTCGATATGTCGCCGAGCGCGATGTCGTAGATGGTGCCGAAGCAGCTGCCCATGCCGAGGCCGAGCACGAACAGCGCCCCGGCAAGGAATGAGACGGTGTGGCCGCCGTCGACACTGATGACCAGCGCCAGCAGCACGGCGCCGACAAGCGTCACCCCGAGGCCGACGACCACCAGCTTGCGGCCGAGACGGGGGATCAGCGCCATGCCGGCCGCCGAAGCGACGATGATGCCGAGAGTCATCGGCAGCAGGCGCAGCGCCGCCCCCGATGGCGACACGCCGAGCGCGCCTTGCAGGAACAGCGAGATGATGAAGACGAGGCCGTTCACCGTGGCGAAAAAGGCGAAACCGACGATGAGGCCGGAAACGAAGCCCCGGCTTCGGAACAGCGAAGCCAGGATGATCGGCGCCTCGGCCGTCACCTGCCGCCGGGCGAAGGCGGCAAACAGCGCGAGTGAGACGAGAAGCGCCGCCCCCGCCTCACCGATCCAACCCGCCTCTGCGCCGTCGATCAGGCCGTAGATTGCCGTGAGCATCGCAAGGCTGAGCAGCAGCCAGCCGGGACCGTCGAGCCGGACGTCCGGCCGGGCCGGCACCTTGGGCAGTACCCACGCGGCGATGGGCAGGCCGACAAGGCCGATGACGATGTTGATCAGGAACATCGGCCGCCAGCCGAGACCGGCGATGTCGGCGTCGATGATCAGGCCACCGATCAGCGGTCCGGCCATTGCCGACAGCCCGAGCACCGGGCCGAAGGCGCTGAAGGCGATGCCAAGCTCGGCGCGGGAAAAGGTGGAGGTCAGGATCGCCATGCCCTGCGGGATCAGCAGCGCCCCGAAGCTCCCCTGCGCGAAGCGGGCGGCGATCAGCATGGCCGGGTTCACCGACAGGCCGCAGGCGAGCGAGGACAGCGTGAAGCCGGCCATGCCGATCAGGAACAGCCGCCGTTGGCCGAAGCGGTCGCCGAGCCGGCCGCCCAAGACGAGGAATACGCCGAGCGCCAGCGCATAGGCGGTGCCGAGCCAGCTGACAAAGCCGGGGCCGCCGCCGAGGTCGCGGGCGATGGCCGGGGCGGCGATGCTGGTCAGCGTACCGTCGACGAGGTCGAGAACGTCGGCCATCAGCACGACGGCCAGAACGGCGATCAGGCTCGGCCGGACGGCGGGAGATGGGGAAAGAGAAGACAAGGAGATAGCCTTTCCGCCGGCGTGAGCGGCCGGCATCCAGAAAAACGGCAAGGACCAAGCGTTCGCGGACGCGGGAAGCGTCAGCGGGCCAAGGTGCGATGGGGAAGGAAGAACGCCGGCCTCAGCGGCCGGCGGTCAGGTTCGTTGAGATCAGCTTCGTCGGAACACCGGGCTGCCGCCCGACGTCGGCGGCACCGCCGCCAGCACGCCGTCGATCAGCACGTTGACGGCCCAGGTAAAGCGCTCGATGCCGTCGCCGCTGAACAGCAGCGCGGGGTCGATCGCCGCGAGGTTGGGATAGAGAGCGGGGTCCGCCGCCTCCATGGCATCGGCCGTGGCGGCGATCTTGTCCTCGTGCTGGTCGGAACTCTGCTCGGCGGCCGTGGCGGTGGCGAAATGCAGCATCAGGTCGATGGCCCAGGCCGCCGACGCATCCGGCACGCCGCCCTCCCGCAACAACCCCAGGAGAGCGTCGGCCATCCTGAGCGAGTTCGGCCCGTTCGACCTTGCGAACAGCGACAGGCGGGCGATGGCCGGGTGGCTGTAGAGCCGCTCGGTGTATGTCATCAAGAGGCCGATGAGCTGTCCCCGCCAGTCCATCGCGTCGAGGTTTCCGCCCGGCCGCTCGGCGGCGGCTTCCGGCACGCCCGCGATCAGCGCGTCGAGCAGTTGCGCGTGCAGGTCCTCGGTGTTGCGAACGTAGACGTAGAGTGACGCCGGACCGGTATCGAGGCGGCCGGCGATCGCCCGCATGGTCACCTTCTCGAGTCCCTCTTCATTGAGGATGTCGAGGGCGGCGGCGACGATGCCCTCGCGGGTCAGCGCCGCCTTGGCGGGGCGCTCGCGGCGACTTGCCGGGCGAGACGGCGTAGCGGCAGACGGACGAGCGGCGGGAGAGTGGTCTTGTTTCATGCCTTCCTTATAACGAACATGTTCGTTACGATCAAGTTCGTTTTCAGATCCGTTCTCAGAAGATGCCTCACTCCGCTCGGAGCCGCCGTTCGCTGCGCCGCCTCACGCCGTTGTTGCCCCCATCACGAGAAATTTCTCGGGATGTCGCCGCTTCTCTCTTGCACGCTCCAGAGATCCAGCCACATTCGACGCATGTCTTCCGATCGACCCATCGCAACCCGCCTGTTCGCCTGGTTCGAGAACCGGATCGATCCCTTCAAGCCGACCTCGGGCCGCCACCCGCTGACGCCGCCCACCACCAAGTGGCGCATCCTCCGCTTCTTCCTGGGGCAAACCGGCTGGCCGCTGGCGGTGATGGCCGGGCTGACGCTGCTGCTGTCGCTCATCGAGGTGACGCTGCCCATCAGCGTTGGCTGGCTGATCGACGCGGTGACCGAGGCCGACCGCAGCGGCGCCCGCGTCATCGATTGGCGCGTCGTGCTGTTCTTCATGCTGTTGCTGCTCGCCGCCCGGCCGCTGGTCGCCCTCCTCGCCCAGTTGGTCCGCAACCAGGTGCTGTCGCGCAATGTCGGCACCCTCGTCCGCTGGCGCACCCATGAGTTCGTCGCCCGCGCCGACATTTCCTTCTTCCAGAACGACTTCGTCGGCCGCATCGCCACCAAGGTGACGCAGACAGGCCAGGCGATCCGCTCGCTGCTGCGCCTGTTCGCCGACCAGTTGCTGTTCGTCGTGCTCTATATGGTGGGCGTCATCGGCTACCTGCTGGTCAAGCATCCGCTGTTCGCCGCCCCGCTCATCGTCTGGACGATCGCCTACGCCATTCTCGTCTACAACTACGTGCCAAGGAGCCGCGCCGCCGCCCGCGAGGTGGCCGACACCGCGTCCATCTTCTCCGGCCGCCTCGTCGACGGCTATTCCAACTACATGACGGTGCGCTTGTTCACCGCGTCGACGCGCGAGGACGCCTATGTGCGCGAGGCGCTGGAAAGCGGCGTCACCGCCACCGGCAAGCAGATGCGGCTGCTGACCGGCCTTTCCACCCTCCTTACCCTCCTGAACGGCTTGTTGCTCGCATCGAGCGGCCTCGTCGGCGTCCGGCTCTGGAGTCACGGCCTCGCCACGCCGGGCGACATCGCCTCGGTGATCGCCATGACCATGCAGATCCAGCAGCTGTCGCGCATGGCCACCATGAGCCTGTCCGACCTGTTCGAAAGCGTCGGCACGCTCGACGATACGGTTCGCTCGTTGTCGCGGCCGCAGCTCATCACCGACCGGCCCGACGCCCGCCCGCTCGCGGTCAGCGGCGGCAGCATCGAGATCGACCGCGTCAGCTTCGGCTACGGTTCCGGCCGACTGGCCATCGACGACCTGACGCTCTCCATCGCGCCGGGCGAGCGCATCGGCCTCGTCGGTCGCTCCGGCGCCGGCAAGTCGACGCTGGTCAGCCTGCTGCTGCGTCTCTACGACCTCGAAACCGGCGGCATCCGCATCGACGGACAGGATATCTCCGCCGTCACCCAGAACTCGCTGCGCGCGGCCATCGGCGTGGTGACGCAGGATACCTCGCTGCTTCACCGGTCGATCCGCGACAACATCAGATATGGCCGCCCCGAAGCCAGCGAAGACGAGGTGCTGGCCGCCGCCCGCATGGCCCACGCCGACGCCTTCATTCCCGACCTCGTCGACAACAAGGGCCGCGCCGGCTACGACGCCTTCGTCGGCGAGCGGGGCGTCAAGCTCAGCGGCGGCCAGCGCCAGCGCATCGCCATCGCCCGCGTGCTTCTCAAGAACGCGCCGATCCTCGTCCTCGACGAGGCGACGTCGGCGCTCGATTCGGATGTCGAGGCTGCCATCCAGGAAAATCTCGGCGTGTTGATGGAAGGCAAGACGGTGATCGCCATCGCCCATCGCCTCTCCACCATCGCCCGCATGGACCGGCTGGTGGTGATGGAGCGCGGCCGCATCGTCGAGATGGGCAGCCACGCCGAGCTTGTCGCCCAAGGCGGTCTCTACGCCGGCCTCTGGAGCCGCCAGACCGGCGGCTTCCTCAACCTCGACGACGACGAAGCGGCTTGAGCGGAAACCGGGGACGGCGAGCGCCGGAGCGCCCGCCTTTCCGTGTGGTCAGACGCCTTCGTAGGCGAAGGTTGCCATCATGCCCGAGGCCATGTGGTAGAGGTGGTGGCAATGGAACGCCCACCGGCCGGGATTGTCGGCGTCGATGGCGATGGTGACCGTCCGGCCCGGCGGCACCAGCACGGTATCGCGCACAGCGCCGGAGAAGCGCGGCCCGCCATCGAGGCCGACCACCTGGAAATGATGGCCGTGCAGATGCATCGGGTGGGCCATCATCGAGGCGTTGCGCATGTCGATTTCAATCCGCTGCCCCTGCTTCACCCTGATCGCCTCGCTGCCGGGCATCGCCCAGCTGTAGCCCGCCATACCCCCGGTGAGATCGACGGCATAACGGACGTCGGCCGGACGGTCGGCGAGCGGCGCGATGGCGCGAAGGCCAGCCTCGTGGGCGAAATCGAGCACCGGCCCCTTCGCCTCGCCAACCGGCGCCACCTTCGAGACCGTCGCCCCGGCGGTAGCGATCACGATGCCGGTGCGCTGCGGGGCGCCTTCGCGCAACGCCAGGATGGGAAAGGCGCCGCCCTCCGATGGCACGCGCAGGCGGATGTCCAGCCGCTGGCCCATGGTCATCGGGAAGCGGCGGGCAGCGACCGGTCGCACCGGCTGGCCGTCCACGGCCACCACCTGCCCGTCGAGGACGCCGAGGTCGATGGAAAAGGCCGTCGCCGTGGCGCCGTTGATGATGCGCAGGCGGACGTTGCCGCCCTTCTCGACCCTGATCACCTCGGGATCGTCGAGCGTCCGGTCGTTGGCGAGATAGGCATCGTACTCGATGTCGTTGAGGTCCATCGACATTCCCGGCATGCCGCCGTGATCCATGCCCGGCATGGCGCCCATGTCCATTCCGCCATGATCCATGCCCGCCATCGACATGCCCGCCATCGACATGCCCATCGTCCCCATGTCGTGGCCCATTCCGCCCGGCATGGCATCACCACCCGACGAGTTGCCCTTCAGATTGGCCAGCAGATCGATCGCCGGTGTGAACGAGAAGTCGTGCAGCAGGATGACGACCTCCTGCTCGTCGGCCGTGACTTCCTCTGGGCGCCGCACGATCAGCGGCGCCGCCAGAAGGTTCTGTTCCTGCAGCGTATGGGCATGCATCCAGTGCGTGCCGCCGCCGCCGACCGGGAAGCGGAACGACCGCCGTTCGCCGGCCTTGAGCAGCGGCATCGGCGCATCGGGCACGCCGTCCTGCTCCCACGGCGGCGTCAGCCCGTGCCAGTGGATGATGGTCTCGTCCTGAAGCGTATTGGCAAGCAGCACATCGAAATCGGTACCGGCGTCGAAGGCGAGGCCCGGCTTTCCGTCCGGCCCGGTGAGCGAGTAGACGGTGGCCGCCCGGCCGTTCACCTCGATGGTTCGTGTCCCCAGCGAGAGGGTGCGCGCCGTCGAGGCGAAGGCGCCGAAGGCAGGCATGGCAGCGAGGGCGGCGCCACCGAGGGCGGCCTTGAGAAGCGTTCTGCGGTTCATGATCGATCCTTGAGCCCGGTGGCAAACGGCGCACCGGCGCGAGAGTTCGGCTGAAAAACGGAATGGATCAGACGAAGGCCCTGGGAGGATCGAAAGGCGGGGCGACGTCGCGGCCGGTCAGGAACGTATCGGCGGATGGAAGAACGCGAGCGCCGCTCGACAGTGGCGTTGGCGGCATCGATGTCGTCGGCAGGCCGGCGACGCCGCAGACGGCGCCGAGGCAGCACGCTATCTTGCCGCGATCGCCGGTATCGTGGCGCTCCGTCTTGCCGTGATGCGCCACGGACGGGGCGCAGCCCTCGGCTGTCTGCGGCGATGCGACCATCCGCGGCCCGCCCATGTCGGCGGCATGGCCGTAGGATCCCGGCCAGAGCGCCAGGAGCAATGCAAGAACAGCGACGAAAAACGGCAAGGCGCGCATCGAAGGTCTCGACCGGGCAAAGCTCCCGGATGGAGAATATGTGGTTCGGCGGCCGCACCGGTCAAGGCATCAGGCAGCCCGTCATTCGGGCGGCGATCTCGACGCGGCGAGCCGAACCGAAAACGAACCGATGGCAAACGAACCGTAGAGCCTCGGTAACGGCGCCCTTACTTTCTGGAATAAATCCAAAAATCAGACCAAATTCTCAACCGGACCAACTGGACAACGCCCGGCGTTGATGCATAAAGGGGGCCGGAAAGGCATCCGTAGCAAGGCGTAGTCGCGCCTGCGCCGGAAGCCCTGGAAGTAGTTGAAACCCTTTTCTTCAACCTCGCATCGACGGCCACGGACGGGGTGGCGCCGACGAGGGTGATGAAGCGGCCGCCAGCCGATCCGCGGCGACCGCTCCCCGCGCGAAAGGAAGCGATCTTGGCTGAGAGCGATACACCGGCAGAACCAACCCGCCGCGATTTCCTCCTGCATGCCGCCGGTGCTTTCGGCGTGGTCGGCGTTGCCGCGGCGGCCTGGCCGTTCGTCGACCAGATGAATCCCGATGCCTCCACCCGTGCGCTGGCGTCGGTCGAAGTGGACATCTCCGGCGTCCAGCCCGGCCAGGCCATCACGGTCATGTGGCGCGGCAAGCCGGTGGTGATCCGCAACCGCACCGAGAAGGAGGTCGAGGAAGGCAAGACGGTCAAGCTCGAGGAGCTCAAGGACCCGCTGGCCCGCAACGCCAACACCGATGCCTCCGCCGACGCCACGGACGCCAATCGCGCCGCGACCGGCAAGGAGAACATCCTCGTCATGACCAAGGTCTGCACCCATCTCGGCTGCATTCCGCTCGACGAGTCCGGCGAGTTCGGAGGCTGGTTCTGCCCCTGCCACGGTTCGGTCTACGACACGGCCGGCCGCATCCGCAGCGGTCCGGCGCCGGAAAACCTGCCGATCCCGCCCTACGCCTTCCTTACCGACACCAAGATCCGCATCGGCTGATCGCCTTCCCGACGAGGTATTCCATGTCCGGTCATTCGACCTATGTCCCGAGGACAGCCTTGGGGAAGTGGTTCGAGGCGCGCCTTCCGGTCGTCCGTCTCCTGCACGACACCGCCGTTTCCTACCCGACGCCGCGCAATCTCAACGCTCTCTGGACCTTCGGCGGCATCCTCGCCATGATGCTGGTGGTGCAGATCGTCACCGGCATCGTGCTGGCCATGCACTATGCTGCCGAGAGCACCATCGCCTTCCGCTCCGTCGAGAACATCATGCGCGACGTCAACTGGGGCTGGCTGATCCGCTATCTCCACGCCAACGGCGCGTCGATGTTCTTCATCGCCGTCTACATCCACATCTTCCGCGGCCTCTCCTACGGTTCCTACAAGGCGCCGCGCGAGATCTCGTGGATCCTCGGCGTGATCATCTTCCTGATCATGATGGGCACCGCCTTCATG
>JAUVXG010000075.1 GCA_030603685.1 Pleomorphomonas sp. | reverse complement strand
CATCGACGCCGAAGATGCGACAGGGATGTGGCGAATGTTTCGCGACGAAGGGAACCAACGGATCGTTGGAAGTGTTTCTCCTGTGAAGATCGAGCGCTTGCCGAGCTTCAGTCGTTACGCCGGGGCATTTCGGCCCGGTGCCAAGCTGGGGAGACGTCATGAACCGTCAGATACTTGTTGCCGTCATTGTTCTGCTTGCCGCTGGTGTCGGCGTACTCGGTTATCAACTCTACGAAGAGAAAAAGCAGCCGGACGGTGTCGAGATCTCGATTGGTGAACGTGGCGTGTCGGTCGAAGGAAAGTAACCACTAGCGAAATCCTCGCTGGTCCCCATTTCGCAACAGCTACCTCCGTCGGCCCCAAAAGCTTCGACGGCTGGTGCAAGAAGAGGATCAAGCCATGGCCACCCTTGCCCTCGCAGAGCAAGCCACCCTTTCGCACCTGCCGGCGATCACCGGCCCGGAAGTAACCACCCTGGCGGCTCAGTTCCTGGCGTTGGCCCCGCTGATTGCCGCCGTGATCCTGCTGGTTGCCGCCCTTTCCGGTGGACGTCGACTACCGGCTGCCGAGATCGTTCCGCGTCGAGCGCGCGATCGGAAAATCGGGGGATGAGCTCAGTGTCCCCAAAGTCTCGTCCGTAGCCCGGTTCCCTTGGAGCCGGGCTTTTTCAATGCTGCCGCCGTTCGTGCGGGCCGACACCCGCTTGAGCTGGATGAGTCCGGATCAAGCGGAACGGTTATAATGTCGGGCCTGGGATGAAATGAGCGTGTGAACGAACTCCAGCTTCGACAAGATGTCTTGGGAGAGGACGAAGGGGTAGAAGTCTCGCTGTCCCAGTGAGCGGTTGATCTCATTGACCGCCACGGTGAGCGGTGGCCAGGCGTCGGCAAGCGCGGAAAAGTCCTTCTGCCGGTAGGGTGAGAAGTCGACTTCAAGATCGAGCTGCTCGGGGCTTGCCACACGCGGCGACACGACAAGGCCAAGGGCATGCGCCGTTTCCAACGCGTCCACCATGTGAATGTAGTGGGCGAAGGTTTCCGCGAAATCCTCCCAGGGATGGCAGGCGGCATACGAACTGACGAACCGGCTCTGCCAGTCTGTCGGAGGTCCGTCGTGGTAATTCCGTGCGAGCGCTTCGGCGTAGTCCTGCCGCTCGTCGCCGAACAAGGCACGAAAGGCCCCGATGCGACCGCCGTCACGAACAAGTCGATCCCAGTAATAGTGCCCCACCTCGTGCCGAAAGTGGCCGAGCAGGGTTCGATATGGTTCTCGGAGGCGGACGCGGCGCTCTTCTCGAGCAGCGTCGTCCGCCTCGGCGATAGCCAGCGTGATGACTCCTTCGGCATGCCCGGTCATGACCGGGATGACGACGCCGTCCGCGCCGACGTCGTCGGCGAGGAAGTCGAACGCCAGGCCCGCTTCGGCATCCTCGGTCTTGTCCGGCGCCGGCAGGTTCCAGGCAAGCAGCGAGTAGAAAAGGTGGCGCTCGGCCGATCCGATACGGCGAAAGGCCTCGATCGTCTTGTCGTCGTCGAGAGCGGGAATGGTCCTGTTGTGCCGGCAGGCCGGACACAGTTGCCCTGCCTGTTCCGCCGGGAGCAGCCAGTTGCAGGCGGCCACCTCGGCATTGGCGCAAAGTGCAAAGCGCTCGCCACTGGCGTGAGACGTCCAGCCTTCTCCTGAAGGTTCGAGGGCCGTCATGCGCGACTGTTCGGAAACGTATCCGATCCGTCTGTTGCAGGCCACGCAGACGTGGTTGTCGAAGTGTACGGTGTTGCCGCAGGCATCACATGAGAAAAGCCGCATTGTGTTCTCCGTCGAATGGCTGCGGCGCCTCTGCAGGCGCAAAACCGCCGGCCCCGTTCAGAGGCCGGCGGGAAGAGGACATTGGCCAGTTCAGAAGAGTCCACCGATTGGTTCGTCAGTCTTAATGAAAGAAAAGAGCGATCAAGATGATGATCGGAATGGGGACTCCAAGAAACCAGAGAAGAATGCTGCGCATGCTGCTGCTCCATATTTGGAGTGAGAATGGAACGCCAGTCCGGGGTCGATCACCGCTCTGGGGTTTCGGTGAGTACAACGCTCCAGTCTGCTGGCGGTTCCTGCAGACCGTAAAGTCGATGCTCCCGATGAACATTGCACCGAAACGGTACGGTCTCTCAGGAACCGTCCCGGCGGTCCCGCGTTGTTTCATCCGAAAGCGCATCAGATGGAGTTACGTGTCATGCTTTACTGGTCTCTCATCTTTCTTGTTGTCGCCCTGATTGCTGCCGTTTTCGGTTTCTCCGGCATCGCCGCCGCCTCGGCGGGGGTTGCCAGGGTTCTGTTCGGTCTGTTCCTCATCCTGTTCGTCGTAAGCTTCGTCTTCCAACTGCTCCAAGCCTGAGGATTTGGTCAAGTGGTCCTGGTGCCTGCGAATGAGCGATCACTCGAATGGAACTTGTAGTTTCCCGGTTCGCAGGCAGTATGCATCGGCAAGTTCAGCGCGAATGGGGGAAGCTGGTATATGCTGAGGTGGGGTGCCGGCCGGTTCGTCGGCTATAGTCTTCTGCTCCTGGCTGGCGGGGCGGTCGTCTTGCTGATGATCGTCTCGGCCGCTTTCATTTTTTCCTCCCGCTCTCAGCTGCATGGAACGGAGTCGCTCAGAGCGGCCCGGGTCGACCGCCTCATTCTGGAATTCATTTCCGATCTTGTCGACGCCGAGACCGCCCAGCGCGGGTTCATCATCACGAGCAATGAAGCCTATCTTGAACCCTACGAGAACGCTCTCACTCAGTTTGCCAAGGACGTGGCTGACCTGAGGTTGCGAACCGCCGAGGTCGACGAAGGCAAGGCAATCGCGCCCGAGCCCGTGGAGGAGCTGATCAGGCTCGGTCAGGCCAAGATGGACCTTGTCGGTCACAACCTGGCGGAGTTCCGGGCCGGAAATGTCGACGAACTGCGGGTGGTCATCGACTCCGATCAGGGGCGCGTGCTGATGGACGAGATCCGCGGGAAAGCGGAGGCCATTCGTGAGATTGCCATAGCTGTTCGCATCGCCCGCGCCGCCGCCATGCGTGAAACCGCCACCATGCTGAGAACCATGATCAGCCTCGGCGTCGCCATGATCGTCGTGCTGACGGCCGGTGCGACGATGATCATGATCCGCCATCTCAGGCAGATCGACGAGGCGCGCCAGGAGCTCATCGAAATCAATCAGGAACTGGAGTCGCGCGTCCGGGAGCGCACCGAAGCGGTAATGCGCACCAACGACGAGCTGCAGCGCTACGCCTATATCGTCAGCCACGATCTCAGGGCCCCGCTCGTCAACATCATGGGCTTCACGTCCGAGCTCGAGTCCGCCACGGAACGTCTCACCACATACATTCGGAGAACCGGCGAAGACGCCAGCGATCCCGACCAGGCCGATGCTCTTCTTGCCGTCGACGAGGACATTCCGGAGGCGCTTGGCTTCATACGCTCCTCGATGAAGCGCATGGACAGCCTCATCAACGAGATTTTGAAGCTGTCCCGCGCCGGCCGCCGGGTGCTCGAGCCGATCCCGCTGGACACGCAGAGCCTCGTTTCCGAATGCATCGACTCCATCCGCCAGCGTTTTGCCGAGGCAGGGGCCGAAGTTCACATCGAAGGCCGCTTGCCGGACGTCGTTTCGGACCGTTCGGCCCTGCAACAGGTGTTCACGAACCTGCTCGACAATGCGACCAAATATCTGAAGGATGGACGCCCGGGACAAATCACTGTACGCGGTCGCCTTGAGCGCGGATCGGCGGTGTTCGAGGTGGAAGACAATGGCCGTGGCATTGCCGAGGCTGATTTCGAGCGCATTTTTGAGTTATTCCGGCGCGCGGGAGCCCAAGACAAGCCGGGAGACGGCATTGGCCTGGCGCACACCCGCATGCTTGCTCGCCGCCTCGGCGGCGATGTCTCCGTCAAGAGCGACGGCGAGACGGGGACGACGTTCATCGTGACGATCGCCCGAGACCTTGTATTGCGTATGGGGAGAAACGAAGCGTGAGCAAAGACCCGAAGCCAGTGGCGATCATCATGATCGAGGACGATGAGGGGCACGCCCGTCTCATCGAGAAAAACATTCGTCGCGCCGGCGTCACCAATGAGATCATCTCGTTCCGCGATGGCACCAGCGGCGTCAACTATCTGCTCGGTTCGGACGGATCGGGTCGTGTAGCCATCGGGCGGCCTTCGCTGGTCCTGCTCGACCTAAACCTTCCCGATATGACCGGCATCGACATTCTTGCTCGCCTGAAGGCCAACGAGCACACGCGACGGACGCCGGTCATCGTTCTGACGACCACGGATGACGCGCGCGAGATTCAGCGCTGTTACGACCTCGGCGCCAACGTCTACATCACCAAACCTCTCAACTACGAGAGCTTTGCCAATGCCATCCGCCAGTTAGGTTTGTTCCTGTCCGTGATGCAGATTCCGGAGCTGGACTGAATGCCCTACGGTACCGATCTCAAGGAGTCGATCAGGGTTCTGCACGTCGAGGACGATCTCGCCCTTGCCGCGCTGGTCCGCAAGGCTCTGGCCCGGCGGGGTCACGAGACGGTTCATGTCACGAACGGCGATGAAGCGGTGAAGATCGTTGAGGAGGGCGGCATACACATCGTCGCCCTCGATCACACGCTTGCCGCCGAGACCGGTCTCGACATCCTCGCCCGCATGGGGCCACGCAGTGACCGACCGCCGGTGGTTTACGTCACCGGTTCAATGGATGCCCGGCTCGCCATCGAGGCTCTCAAGCAGGGGGCCGACGACTATGTGATCAAGGATGCATCGCGGGAGTTTTTCGATCTTCTGATCGCGGCTCTGGAGCAGGCTTACGAGCGCTGGCGGCTCAAGAACGCAAGAGAACGCGACCAGCAGCTCATTCGGGAGGCGAGAGATCGCGCCGAGATGCTGCTGAAAGAGGTCAACCATCGCGTCGCCAACTCGTTGGGGCTGGTTGCCGCCATGGTGCGCATGCAGGCCGCCGCCGTCAGCGATCCACACGCCCGCCATGCCCTTGAAGAGACGCAGAGCCGCATTTCGGCGGTCGCCGGTGTTCATCGCCACCTCTACACGTCGGACAACATTGGCGAGGTCGACATCGGGGCCTATCTTCGCCACTTGGTAGGCGAGCTTTCGGCATCGCTTGCAGGTAACGGCGCTCTCCGCATGGTCAAGACGGATCTCCTCCCCATCGCCCTTCCCACAGACAAGGCCGTCACGCTTGGCGTCATGGTCGGGGAGCTGGTGACCAACGCCTTCAAGTATGCATACCCGGCCGATACGAGCGGAGAAATCCGTGTTCATTCTCGGAAAACGGAGAATGGGCGGCTGCAAGTCTGCGTCGATGACGACGGCATCGGCTTCGACGGGACTGGACCGGCGCAAGGGACGGGCATCGGTTCCAAGGTTCTGCGGGCGATGGCGCGCAATCTCGATGCCGAGGTCTCCTACTCGGAACTCAACCCCGGCACCTCGGTTTGCATCGAGTTTCCGCTCGGCTGACGCCGGCCAACTCTTCAGCGGCGGAAGGCGTTGCGCGCCAGCCAGAATCCGATGGCGGCCACCCCGACGATCGAAGCGAGCTTGGTGTGCTTCGCCGCCATGGAGGCTGCCGTCGGAACGAAGGCAACCGCAGCGCTGGAGGCGACGGCCGACCTCAACTCTCGCTGCGTTCTGCTGAGAACCTGGCGCGCGACGAGAAGCGCGATGAGGGCCAGCACCATCAACGAGCCGGCTACGATCAACGCGGCAACCTCCGGATCGAAGTGCCTCGAAAGCGTGATATGCCCGGCAAGGGCGGCGAACCCGATCGCCAGCATCGCCATCAAGGCCGCGATCATCGCGGCAACGACGGCAAAGCCGCCGCGCCGCTTGATCCGGGACACATCAATGCCGAGGAGACGCGCGAACATCATGCCCGCGAGCTACCGCGCGAGGCGAGGCCGAGAAGCAGCCCCACACCCATTGCGATCGCCATGGCCGTCACCGGGCGCTTGGCGGCCGCTTCGGCGATGCCGTCGATGCTCTCCTTGCCAAGCGAGCCGGCGCCGCTGAAGGCAGCCCCGATATGGCCGGCAGTATCGGCGCTGGCGGTCTTGACAGTTTCCGCTGCCTCGGAAGCCTTGGTGCCGGTCTTGGCTGCGAACTCGTCCATGATGCGTTTCATCTCGGTAAGCGCCTCCTGCGCTGCTGTTGCCACATCGCCTGCCTTGCCAGCCAGTTCGCTACCGGCTGCGCCGAGGTCCTGTTTGATCTTCCGGGCGTTTTCGGCGACGACCCTGGCGCCGGTGGAGTCGGAAGCTTCGAGCTCCTCGCGCACCTCGTTCGTCGCATCTTCGACAGCCGCCTTTGCCGACGATACCGCCGCACCGGCGTCCTTCTTGATCTTGTCGGCCGCGCCCGAGCCGGTCTTCGAGGCCGAGGGGTCAGGAGTTAGCATAGCTTGATCCTTTCATCTCATTGGCAAGAGAGCCCGGGCAAATCGAGGCTTTATGCCTGCTCCAAACGGGCATCTGGCAGGACAACGCCCGATATTGCGTCGGGTTCCTCGCTTTTCGGCACGAACCGGGGCCATCGGTGATCGACGTCTTCACAATGGCAAGGAACCGGACCGACGTTCGCGAATTGCTGAGAGGCATCGCACCACATCTTGTCGGTTGCGGTCCTCATGCGACGGAGCGCTTCCTTGAAATACATTGTCCGCCGGGGCCCTTTCGACCGGCAGCTGCAAGATGAGAGAGCGGTGCCGAACGACAAGAGCTCGCCGGATACGCGTCGAACGCTGGCCGACCTGTCGATCATCGGACTGTTCGTGCTGGCGCTGCTGTTGGCCTTGCACGTCGCCGCGTCTCTCGTGATGCCGATGGTCGCGGCGATCATCATCGGCAGTGTGGTCGCCCACGTTGGCGATCGCGGCCAGCGCATCGGTATCTCACCGATGGTTGCCGGCCTCATTCTGACCGCCATCCTTGGTGCCGGCATGTTCCTTCTGATAGAGGCGGTGGCCGATCCGATCATGTCGCTGATCGAGCGGTTGCCTCAGGTGTTGCCTCGCCTCGTTGCTGCGCTGGGCGATCTATTGTCCCCCTTCACAACGCTGCAGGCACGGCTCACCGGCGGCAGCTTGGGGCCGGATGGGGGCATGGCCAACCTCGAGAAAATGCTGGGGTCGCTGGACTTCGGTCTGATCGCCGGCTTTCTCGGTGGCCTGACGCCGGCCTTCGGCGAGTTCCTGATCTTTCTCGCGACCCTTGTTTTCTATGTGGCCGGGCGCGCTCAGCTGAGGCGCCAGTCGATCCTTGCTTTTGGCGACCGGGAGGCACGCCTCGCCGCCATTCGCATCTTCAATGCGACCGAGGCATCGTTGACCCGCTACTTCGGGACGACGTCGGTCATCTACGCCAGCATCGGCATCGCCACGGGGCTGATCGCCTTCGCGGCGGGACTGCCGACGCCTGTCCTGTGGGGGGTGTTTGCCTTTGCCATGAGCTTCGTGCCGTTTCTTGGCCCGGCCGTCGTGTCGCTGGCCATCGCCTCCGGCGGCCTTCTGCTCGATTACGGTCCGCTGGCCGTCATGTGGCCGGTCGGCGCATTCATGACGGTTCACCTGATCTGCGAGAACGCCGTCGTTCCTGCGGTGTTGGGGCGCCGTTTCGAGATCAACCCTTTTCTCGTCTTCGTGGCGATCATCTTCTGGACCTGGATGTGGGGCGCCATCGGCGCGGTGCTCGCCGTGCCGCTGTTGCTCATAGCCCGCACGATCCACTGCGAGTTCAAGGCCGAGAACCGGGTGTCGCTGCCGTCCTGACGCAAATCAAAAAGCCGGTGCGCTCGGCGCACCGGCTGAATGGGTGAAAGGGAGCAAGGGTGATGATCAGAGCTCGGCGGCGCTTTGAATCGCCATCATCTGCATGAGCTTCTGGCGCGCCCGATTGACGCGGCTCTTGATGGTGCCGACGGCACAGCCGCAGATCTCAGCCGCTTCCTCACAGGAGAAGCCGGAGGCCCCAACCAGGATAAGGGCTTCGCGCTGATCGTCCGGCAGCTTCTCAAGTGCCGAGCGAAAATCGGCCAGATCGAGATGGCCATCCTGGGCAGGGGCGGAGACCAAGCGGGCCGCCGCCTCGCCATCGGTGTCCTGCACCTCGCGGCGGGCCTTGCGGTACTGGCTGAAATAGGTGTTGCGCATGATGGTGAACAGCCAGGCCCTGAGGCTGGTGCCGGGAATGAAGCTGGCGTGGGCGCCCCAAGCCTTCATCACCGTCTCCTGTACCAAGTCGTCGGCGTGGTCGTGGCTGCCCGACAGTGAAATGGCAAAGGCGCGCAGCGAAGGAAGCTCTGCCAGGAGAGCGGACTTGAAGGCCGCAATGGCTGTCATTGATCGCCACCCCCGTCGGTACTACGCTCCGACTGGCCCTCTCGCTCCTTTCTTTCGGCCTTCTCGAGTTGGTCGAGCAGCATGGTCAGCTTCTCGGGAATGGGTTCGGACAGGATCGAACCGTAAAGCTTCTTGAGCTGGTCACCGAGGTGAGCTTGGATTGGCGGTTCCAAGGCGGGACGCTCTGACGTTTCTTTTTTGTCTGACATGGCGGCTCTTTCAGGACGACTTCGAAACAACAATCCTATCGACGATCTCACGGCGAAGGCTGCATGATCACTCTTGTGCTGAACGCGGATGATAGTTTCCGGTTCCAATGCGCGACAAAAAATGTGCGGAAACGGGGAACCGGTTATCCTCTCCGACGTTTTAACGCAGAACGGTACTCTTTAGTCGATTGCTCGCCCAAGCGTTGGAAAGGTTTCTCATGTCTATCACGGCCTTGATCGCTCCTCAGCTTCCCCTTCTCCGCCGCTATGCGCGGGCTTTGAGTGGCAGCCAGACGAGCGGCGACAGTCACGTCGTGGCCATGTTGGAACAGCTGGTGGCCGATCCGGACGGGTTCGATCAGTCTCTCGATCCGCGGCTTGGCGTCTACAAGCTTTTCTCGGCGGTCTGGAACGCCAACCCCATGAACTACATGAGGGTGGACGAGCCGGGTGAACGCCCGGCGGCCGATCGGCGCCTTGACGCCATCACCCCGCTCCCCCGTCAGGCGTTTCTTCTCACTGCCATGGAAGGGTTCTCCGCCTTCGATGCGTCCCTCATTCTGGACGTCGGGCCGGAAGCCTTCTCGGCCCTGCTGTCGGAAGCCTCTCGCCAGATTGGCGAACAGGTCGCGTCGCGCGTTCTCGTCATCGAGGACGAGCCGCTGATCGCGATGGACCTCGAAGGGCTGGTCGAGGGGCTCGGCCATACGGTGGTCGGCAATGCGCGCACGCGCGACGAGGCGGTTGCGATGGCCCGCCGCGAGCGTCCGGGCCTCATCCTGGCCGATATTCGTCTCGCCGACGGCTCGTCGGGCCTCGATGCCGTCAACGACATTCTCTCGAGCTTCGAGGTGCCCGTCATCTTCATCACGGCCTACCCGGAATCGCTACTGACGGGCGAACGGCCGGAGCCGACCTTCCTCATTGCCAAGCCGTTCCGCGAGGAGATGGTGAAGGCAGTGATCTCCCAGGCGCTGTTCTTCGACAAGGTCGCATCGCTGCGGTTGAGGGACAGCGCGTGACGTTGGCCGGCCACAGGTGGACTTCGCGATCCTCGTCCGTCTGACGCGGAGGGCAAGGTGCAGCCCGATGACCTCGAGACACTCAAGACGCTGGCGAGGGCAATGACCGTTGCCGCCTGCGCTTCCGTGTCCGCCGGCCTCGTGACGTATCTTTTTCGCATGCGCCACCGTGCCGGAGGCTTGATGGGCACGTCCGCGCTTCTCTTCGTCTTTGTCCTGGCTGTGGCCTTGGGAGCCATAGGCCGCCTTCTGCCCGGAGCGACGGGCGGCGGCGGCCTTCCGGTGTTGATGGAGACGATGACCGCCGTCGTCGCTTTCGTCGTGGGGATCGCTGTCTGGCCGATGATCCCAAAGCTCGTCGGTCAGCCGACCCGCCAGGAAGCCAATGAAGCTAATGCGCTTCTCATGGAGGGGCAGGCGGCGAACCGCAGGCTGATCGACCAGCTGAGCGATCTCAATCGCGACCTCGAAGGCCGCGTTGCCGGACGCACCGCCGAGCTGGAGACGGTTCGGCATCGGTTCGAGATGGCGCTTGAAGGTTCCGACATTTCGAGTCTCGAGCTCGACACCGACCTCCTATTCACCTGGGTGCACAATCCGCCTCGTCCGCTCACCCAAGCGGACGTACTGGGACGTCGGCCGGGCGATCTTCTGCCGCCGACAGAAGCGGCCGAGTTCGTCGCCGTCGCGCGTCGCGTCCTGGCCGGCGGCACACCGGAGCGGTTCGAGATCACCTTCGTTCTGGGCGGACGGCAGCGCTGGTTCGAAGGCTTCATCGAGCCGGTGACGGGCGAGGGGAGCGTCAAGGGTGTGTTGGCGGCGGCGATCGACGTTTCCCGTTACAAGGAGCACGAGCGCGAGATGCGAGACATCCTGCGCGAACTCACCCACCGCTCCAAGAATCTTCTGGCGGTCGTGCAGGGCATCGCGCGGCAGAGTGCCGAAGGATGCCCCGAGGCCGCCGGCTTTCTTGCCCCCTTCAGCGGTCGCCTGCTGGCTCTGTCAGCCGCTCATGAGCTTCTGGTGCAGAACGGCTGGCGCGGCATCCTGCTCGACGAGGTGGTCATCCGCGCCTGGGCCGATGTGGAGGGCACGGCCAACATTCGCGTCGACATGGATGGCCCCCGCGTCCTGCTCGGTCCTGACGTCGCCCAGAACGTCATGCTGGGGGCTCACGAACTGGTCGTGGCTGCTGCGAAGGCGGAGCGTCCGCCCGAGCGTGCAGTCGTGTCATGGGCGATGTTGCCCGATGGCGGCTTTCGTCTGGAATGGCGCATGTTGGGAACGTCGTCGATCGAAATCAGCGCCTTCGGCCATCTGCTGTTGCGCACCGTCATCCCGGTCGTCCTTGACGGCGAGGTGACGGCGCTCGACCTTTCCGATGCGGGTTTCGCCTACGGGGTGCGCGGGCGGATCGGTCCGCAGCTTCAGCCCGCCCAGCGCTCCGCATAGCTCTCAAGGCCCGCGAGATCGTAGATCCCCCCGACCGGCCGGTCGGGTAGTAGGTCGACGCGTCTGTCCGGACTCAGCGCCAGCATGGCGGCGCCGGTTGACGTGCCGGTAGCGCCGGCGGCAATCGCCACCGGCCGCCCGGCGAGACGCTGCAGAGCTTCCGCAAAGAGAGTGTCGCGACCGAAAGGCCCTTCGATGATGATGGGGCCAGCCGCGCCGGCGACGGCCATGGCGGCCTGCGCCACCAATGCCAGATAGAGGCTGACGGCGGCGGTGCGCACTCCAGCCGCGAGCGAGGAGGGATCGGTGCTCCATCCTCCCTTTCCGTCCGGAAACGGGCCGCAGCCGGGAACGGCGGTCGGGTGAACCATGATACCGCCGTCCAGAACGGCGCGCGCGTCTTCCACGGTTGGCGTCTGGGCGTGACCCTCCGTCAGGATATCGAACTCGCGTCCTCCCATGAAGCGTGACGACGGCACCGGATTGCCGCGGGCATCGACGTTGCACAGGCCGTCACGACCGGCATCGAGTGCCGATGCCTTGCCGCCGACGGCGAGAATGATCACCCACGTACCGGTGGAGAGCACCGTGAACGGTGGCTGGCGACCGAGAAGATGCGGCAGCAGCGAGGCATTGGAATCATGGATGCCGCAATAGACGGGCGTATCGGGCGAAAGTCCGATCCGAGCGGCAACGTCCGCCGTCACCGTGCCGAGCCGGTCGAAGGCCGACGCCAGCGGTGCGAAAAGCCTGTTCCATCCCTCGCTCTTGGCAAAGGACGAGAAGTCGCGCCTTGCAGGGGCCCAGAGGTCGGTGTGCACGCCGAGCGAGGTGGCTTCGCTTGCCAGGACGCCAGTGAAGCGGAACGCCCAGTATTGCGGATACGGCAGGATAGCTGTCACGCGTGCGAGGGCGTCGGGAAACGTGCGCGCCTGCCAGTAGATCTGAGCGCCGGCATTGAGGCCGCCCGGCAAGCGAGGCGTGAAGCTCTCGTCGAAGGAGGGCCGGGCGGCGGCATAGGCCCCATTGAGGGCGTCCGGCCCCGAATACTCGTAGTCGAGAACGGGCAATGCCAACTGGTCGCCGGCCATCAATGCGAATGTGGCGCCATGGGTGGTGAAGGAGATGGCATCGATCCTGTGGGCGGCCGTGGCTGCTTTCAGCGTGTCGAGGAAGAACGACCACATGCCCTCCACGTCGTAGTGGGGGTAGGGGGGAGTGTCGACGACGGCATTCGGCCGGGTGCGGACGAAAACGTCCTCGCCGGTCTCAAGGTCGTGGACCACCACCTTGACGTTGGTCTTGCCCACGTCGAGAACCGCGATGAACCTCGGCGTCGTCGACATCACTTCCTCCTTGCCGGCAACCATCACCGGGCGACACGACGCCGGTTGTTGATCCGCTGAACGACCAGTGGCAGGGCGATCACCAGGATCAGCATCAAGCCCATGAAGATGCTCATGACGATGCCGGGCACGTTGAGCAGCCCGAGGCCGAAGGTGACGAGCCCCATGACGAAGGCGGCGATCACCACACCGAGGATGTTGCCCGTGCCGCCGTTGATGCCGACGCCGCCCAGAACGGCCATCGTCACCGCGTCGAGCTCCCAGCCGACGGCGATCGACGGACGGGTGGAACCGAGCCGCGAGGTCAGCATCACCGAAGCGAGGCCGGCGGCGACGCCTGTCATCAGGAAGACGATGAACTTGATGCGCCGCACCTTGACCCCGGAGAAGCTCGCCGCCAGCGCGTTGTTGCCGACGGCATAGACCTGCCGGCCGAAGATCGTCTTGTGGAGCACGATGCTGGCGACGACCGCGAGGCCGAGGAAGGTGACGAACTCGATCGAGAAGATCCAGAAGGCATAGCCCTGGCCGAAGACCGCGAAATCGGCCGGGTAGTTCTTGTAGACCTGATCGCCAAGCACGACGTAGGCGATGCCGCGATAAAGGCTCATGGTGCCGATGGTCGCGACAATGGCCGGAAGGCCGAGCCTGGCCACCAGGAAGCCGTTGAAGACACCGCACCCGAGTCCCACGCCGAGTCCGACGAGAAACAGCACCGGCGTGCCGGCTCCGACCTCGGCTGCGGCTCCCATGGCGGTGGACGCCAGTGCGATGATCGAGGCCACCGACAGATCGATTTCGCCGGTGATGATCACGAAGGTCATGGCCAGCGCCAGGATGGCCTTTTCCGTGAAGTTGAAGGTGGCGTCCGACAGGTTCCACGGATCGAGGAAATAGGGCGAGGCCAGCGAGTTGGCGATGGCGATGGCGATCGCCACGGCCAGCAGCAGCGTTTCCCAGCTTTTTGCCGCCCGCTTGAATGGGCTGTCGAGACGGTCGGGAATGTGGCGCGGGGTGAGAGCGGCGGACTGATCGCTCATAGCGGAAGCTCCTTGCGGCGCAGGATGACGCGGCCCTTGACGCGTTCGCCGCGGGCATTGATGACGACGGCGGTAATGATGATGGCGCCCGAAATCGCCATCTGCCAGAACGGCGAGATGCCGATCACCGGCAGCGCATTCTTGATGATGCCGAGGAACAAGGCGCCCAGCACCACGCCACCGACCGTGCCGACGCCGCCGATGGTCGAGACACCGCCGATGACGCAGGCGGCGATGGTGTCGAGTTCGAAGCCCGAGGCCACGTCGACATAGGCGACGGCATAGCGCGACACCCAGAGATAGCCGCAGAGGCCGGCGACCGTGCCCGACAGGACGAAGGCGAGAAAGCGGGTCTTGCCGATGTCGATGCCGGCGTAGACGGCGGCGACCGCGTTGCCTCCGGTGGCGTAGAACGCGCGACCAAGCCCCGTACGGGTGAACAGGAGTGTCGCCAGGACGATGGCAACAAGGCCGGTCCACGACAACACAGGCAGCCCGAGGATCAGCGTGCGCGGCAACTCGAGGAAGGCCGGCGACATTTCATGGGCGTTGACCCAGGCACCACCGGACTCGACGAAGGCGAGGCCACGGAAGATGGTCATGGTACCGAGCGTCACCACGATGGCAGGAATGTCGAGCCACCACACCAGGAAGCCATTGATGGCGCCGAGCAGCATGCCCATGCCGATGGCGACAAGGATCAGCACCACGACCGGCAGACCCGGAACAAGGTGGTTCAGCATGGCGACCGTCATGCCTGTGAGCGCCACGTTGGCGGCTACCGACAGGTCGATCGATTTCGTCAGAATGACCGCCGACTGGCCGAGCGCCATCATGATCAGGATCGACGTGTCGTTGAACACGCCGGCGAGATTCTTGGGGGTCGAGAAGGCGGGGAAGCGCGCGGTGATAGCGGCAAGCAACAGAAGGCAGGCCAGCACCAGAAGCGCTTCACGCCGCGCAAGAAGGCTGCGAACGATAGTCATCTGAAAAGCTCCGGGGCGGAGATGGCGGTGAAAGTGGAGCGGCGGGTCACGCGGCGGCCTCCTTGTTGCCGGTGGCGGCGCGGACCAGCGCTTCCGGCGTCAGGCCTTCGCGTTCGAACACGCCGGCCATCCGGCCCTCGCGCATGACGATAACCCGGTCGCTCATGCCTAGGATCTCCGGGATCTCGCTCGACACCATGATCACGGCGAGCCCTTCGACGGCGAGCTGGCTCATGAAGGCATGGACGGCGGCCTTGGAGCCGATGTCGATGCCCTTGGTCGGCTCGTCGAGGATGATGACTTTCGGCAGCGTGGCCAGCCACTTGCCGATCACCACTTTCTGCTGGTTGCCGCCCGACAGGGTGCCGACCGGCTGGCTGAGCGAGGCGGCGCGCAAGTCAAGCCGTTCGGCATACTTGCGGGCGAGGTCGAACTCCTCTGCCATGCGGAGGAAGTTGCGACGGCTGGTGACCTTCAGGGACGGCAGCGAGATGTTGGAGACGATCGACATGGCGGTGATGGCGCCGTGGCGGCCGCGCTCTTCCGGCACGTAGACGATACCGGCGTCGATGGCGTCGGACGGCGAACGCACGGTGATCGGCTTGCCCGACAGGGTCACCGTTCCCGCCGATGGATGGGTGACGCCGAACAGCGCCTGGCAGAACTCCGAACGTCCGGCGCCGACGAGGCCGTAGAGGCCAAGGATCTCACCGCGCCGGAGCTCCAGCGACACTTGGTCGAACTCGGTCGGGTGGCAATAGCCGTCGACCTTCAGCACCACGTCGCCGATCTCGGCGGGAAGCTTGGGGAAGGCCTGCGTCACGTCGCGGCCGACCATCAGCTTGACGAGGTCGTTGTGCGACACTTCGTCGAGCCGGCCGGCGCCCACCTGGCGTCCATCCCGGAACACAGCGAAATACTCGCAGATCTGCCAGACTTCCTCGAACTTGTGGCTGATGAAGAGGATGGCCTTGCCGGCCTTCTTGAGCCGGTCGATGATGCCGAACAGCTCCTCAACCTCCTTGTAGGAGAGGGCGGCGGTCGGCTCGTCCATGATGACGATGCGGGCATCGATCGACAGCGCGCGCGCGATCGCCACCAGATGGCGTTGAGCGATGGAGAGATCCTTGAGACGCGTGCGCGTCGAAATCGGGGCGTCGATGCCGTGCAGGATGGCGGCGGCGCGGGCATGCATCGCCGCCCAGTCGATCAGGCCGTAGCGATTGCGCGGCTGGTGGCCGATGTAGATGTTCTCGGCGACTGTCAGCTCGTCGAACAGCACCGTTTCCTGATGAATGGCGGTGATGCCGAGATCTTGGGCGGCCTCGGCGGTTGGCAGATCGACCTTCTTGCCGTCGATCTCGATGTTGCCGCCATCCGGCTGGTAGATGCCGGTCAGGATCTTGACCAGCGTCGACTTGCCGGCGCCGTTCTCGCCGATCAGCGCGGTGACGTGGCCGGGCCGAAGCTCGAGCGCCACGTCGGACAGCGCCTTGACGCCGGGAAAGGTCTTGGAGATGCCCGTCATCTTCAGGATGGGCTCTGTCGTGGGGGTGTCCGTGGAAGGCATGGCGTTCATCGGCGCTTTTTGTTGCTGGAGCCTCAGGTCCCGGAAGGTGCGCAGCCGGGATGCGTGTCGTCGCGATTGGAATCGAACCGGCGGATTACCCCTCTCCCTGTCTCTCCCCCACAAGGAGGGAGGGGACGCGGTTTTGATCGGGCGTCTTCTCCGGGAGGGACGGAGTGTGCCGGGCACGACAGGGCGGAGAGAGTATTGAGCGGCCTGCCGTCGTCCCCTCCCCTCGTGGGGGAGGGACAGGGAGAGGGATGGTCTTCAGTCTGTGAGGCGGACCCGGCCGAAGCCGAGTCCGGAGCGTTCATGCCCGATCAGAAGATCTTGGCGAACTCCTCGACGTTGCCGGCGTCATAGACGAACGGGTCGGCCATCGCCGCCTCGTTGTTGGCGTCGAGCTTGATCTTGCCCATGCGGCCGATGGCGATCTCCGCGTCCGGCTTGGCTTCGGCCTTGCCGGTCTTCAGCTCATAGGCGATGTAGGTCGCCGAATAGCCGAGATCGATCGGGTTCCAGATGGCGAAGGCCTTGGACGAACCGGCCTTGACGTGGCCGGCCATCTCCGACGGCAGGCCGAGGCCGGTGACGTTCACCTTGCCGACGAGGCCGGCGTCCTCAACCGCCTGGGCGGCGGCGACGATGCCGACCGACGTCGGGGCGATGATGGCCTTGAGGTTGGGATACTTGGCGATCAGGCCCTGCGTCTCGCGATAGGACTTGTCGGCGAGGTCGTCGCCATAGACCGTGTCGACGAGATTGACGTTCGCGTAGTTCGGCAGAACCTTCTTCATCTCCTCGATCCAGATGTTCTGGTTGGTCGCCGTCGAGGCGGCCGAGAGGATGGCGACGTCGCCCTTTTCCGAGCCGAGCCCGTCGGAGGCCAGCTTCACGCACATGTTGCCGATCAGCGGGTTGGACGACGGGTTGAGGTGCATCAGGCGGCCTTCCGGCGCCACGCCCGAGTCCCAGGAAATGACGGTGATGCCGCGCTGCATGGCCTTCTTCAGCGCCGGAACCAGGGCGTCCTTGTCATTGGCGGAGATGGCGATGGCGTCGACCTTCTGGGCGATCAGCGAGTTGACGACGTCGATCTGCGCTTCGGCAGTCGAGGTGGTCGGTCCGGTATAGATGATCTCGACGTCGCCGAGTTCCTTGGCAGCTTCCTGGGCGCCCTTGTGGGCGGCGTCGAAGAAGCCGTTGCCGAGCGTCTTGACCACCAGGGCGATCTTGACGCTCTCGGCGCTGGCCGAACCCGACATCAGCGCGATGGCGGCGGCGGTGGTTACGATCAGTTTCTTGAACAGGGTCATCTGGGTCTCCTCCCGTTTCGACCTTCCATCGACCTCCGCCTCTTTCCTCAGTCAGGCGACGGTCGGGGATTGCTGGGTGTCCTCTTTCCGGTCCGTGGACGCGACGATCAGCCCGATGCCGGCGGCTTCCACCATCCGCCGGTCGCGCTCGTCGATGCCGTCGTCCGTAATGATCGTGCTCACCCGTTCGAGCGAGCAGAGGATCAGGCTGGACCGTGTCTTGAATTTCGAACTGTCGACCAGAACGATCAGCTCGTCGGCCTGTCGCATCAGCCGCTGCTCGGACTGAATGATCAGCGAGTCCGATTCCATGATGCCGAGCGGCGACACGCCGCGGGCGCCCATGAAGAAGCGGCGGGCATAGAAGTGGCCGGTTCCATCGCTGTCGAACGGCGACAGGATGATGTTCTGCTCGCGATAGACCGCGCCGGCCGGCAGCATCACCGTGCACTTGGAATGCTTGATCAGGTGCTCGGCGATGGGGAACGAGTTGGTCATGACCTGCAGGCGCATCTGCGCGAGGTAATGCACCATCGGAAAGGTGGTTGTGCCGCCGTTGATGGTGATCGCTTCGCCGTCGTGGCAGAGTTTCACCGCCTCGCGGGCGATGGCGCGCTTCTGCGCCGAGTTGACCGTCTCGTCGGCCCGGAACGATCGCGCCGCCAGTACGCCGATCTGCGGCGGATGCAGCGCCTCGGCGCCGCCGCGCACCTTCTTCAGGCGGTTCTGGAGCGCCAGCGCGCTGATGTCGCGGCGGATCGTCGCCTCGGAGGCGTCGGTCAGCTCGACGATGTCCTGCACCGTCAGGATCGGGCGTTCCTGGACGGCGGAAAGGATGATGCGGTGGCGTTCGCGTTCGTGCATGGGGCTGTCTCGGCTCCTGGAGTTGGGGCTCGGACGATGGCGTGCCGGCGCTGCGGGGGCAAGCGCCGGCGCGATTGATCAGACGGTCTTGGGACCGGCGAGCTTCCAGCCGTCGAGCGCCATGGCTTCAGGCTGCGGCACCACCTTGAAGCGGGCGGCAAGGTCGATCAGGTCCTGCGTCGACATGGTCTGGCGCGGCCCTCCCATAGACAGCACCTTCACCAGGATCTCGGCCGCCTTCTCGGCGGTGTCGACCAGGCCGAAGGCGTCGTCGAGCGTCGGGCCGACGCCGAACACGCCGTGGAACGGCCAGAGCACCAACGGCCTTTTCGCCAGCAGCCGGGCGGTGGCGTCCCCCATCTGGTCGGTGCCGGGCACCAGCCAGGGCATGGTGCCAACACCGTCGGGGAACACCACCAGACACTCGGTGGAGCCCTCCCAGAGGGCGCGCGTGACGTTGGCGTCGCTCCAGTCGAGCACGTAGGTCAGCGCGATCAGGTTGGTGGCGTGGCAATGGAGCACGACGCGGTCGCTGCCATTGGTGGCGGTCTGCCGGGCGATATGCCCTTTGAAGTGGCTGGAGAATTCCGACGTCGGCCCACCGCCGTCGCGATAGCCCCACAGCACTTCCAGGAAGCTGCCGTCAGCGCCAACACGCACCACGCCGAGGTTGTTTTCCGGATCGAGCTGGACGTTGCGGAAGAACTTGCCGGTGCCGGTGACGATGTAGCTCTGCCCGGCGATCGTCGGCAGCGGCTCGGTCATCGGCAGTCGGCGCGGCTCGCGGATACCGGCGAGATAGGGCGCAAGGTCGTCGTCGGTGAGTCGCAGGCTGATGTTGCCCCCGTTGCGCTCGTCCCAGCCCTTGTCCCAGCAGTCCGTCGTGGCCTTCACCATCGCCTTGACGAACCAGGCATCGATCATATTCGCAGTCATAGTGGCTCAGGACTCCCGCTTGGCGAGCACGTCGCGCTCGTAAGCCTTGACGACATCGAACCAGGCGGCGCCGACCGGCACGTTCCGGCTTTCGCAGTAATGATCCCAGACGGCTCCCCATGGGCTCGTCTTGTGTTCCTCGAAAAGCGCCATGCGCAGCGCGTAATCGCCGGAGGTTTCGGCAGCCTTGAGCTTGGTCGCGGGTTCGAGCATGGCCTTGAGCAGCGCCTTGCGCATGTTGCGCATGCCGACGACCCAGGCCGCTATGCGGTTGATCGACGCGTCGAAGTAATCGAGGCCGATGGCGGTGCGGTCGAGCATGTTGCCGCGGACCAGTTCGTTGGCGATGGCCTGCAATTCGTCGTCGAACAGCACGACGTGGTCGCTGTCCCAGCGCATGGGGCGCGACACGTGCAGCAGCACGCGATCGACGAACTGGAAGACGGCGGACAGCTTGTCCGATACCACTTCGGTCGGGTGGAAGTGGCCTGCATCAAGGCAGAGCATGGTGCCGCGCGTCGCCGCGTAGCCCATGTAGAACTCGTTGGAGCCGACGGTGTAGGCCTCGGCGCCGATGCCGAACAGCTTGCTCTCGACCGCGTCGTAGTGGAATTCGGTCGAGATCTTTTCGGCGATGACCTCGTCGAGGGCAGACTTCAACGTCTCGCGCGGTCCGTAGCGGTCGAAGGGATAGTCCTTCGAACCGTCGGGGATCCAGATATTCATCACCGAGGCGGTGCCGAGCGACCGGCCGAAATGCTCGGACACCTTGCGGCTGGCCTTGCAGTGATCGATCCAGAACTGGCGGATGCCGGCATCGGGATGGCTGAGCGTCCGGTTGTCGGCGCTCTTGGGATGCGAGAAACAGGAGGGGTTGAAGTCGAGACCGAGGCCGCGCTCCTTCGCCCAGTCGACCCAGCGCTGGAAGTGCTTGGGCTCGATGGCGTCGCGCTCCACCTTGCGGTCAGCCTCAAGATAGAGGGCGTGCAGGTTAAGCCGCTTGGCGCCGGGGATCAGCGACATTGCCTTGTCGAGGTCGGCGCGCAACTGGTCGGCATTGCGGGCCCGGCCGGGGTAGTTGCCGGAAACCTGGATACCGCCGGTGAGCTCGCCGTCCGGGTTCTCAAAACCTTTGACGTCGTCGCCCTGCCAGCAGTGCATCGAGACGGGAACTGTGTCGAGTTTGGAGAGTACAGCCTCGGTATCGATGCCGTCGCGAGAGAAATGCTCGCGGGCCAGTTGGTAGGCTTTGGTGATCGGCGATTGTTCGGACATGACCGGCGGTTTCCTCCCATTGGCTCCGCTGCCAGCGTCTGTTTGGTATTGATGCTATCAATCACATTTAGTCACAATCGATCAAGTGTGATCATCTGGGGGTGCGGCCCCCATATCCGTCTCGCCATGTCTGCATTACGGCGGTGTTGTCTTCTAAATCTCTGATAAGACAAGTAGATTATGATTATGAGCAGAAATCAGACGTACAACTGCTTATCGACAAAAGTTCAGGCAGCCGCATGATGGCTTCTGCTTGGTGTTCAAACGTTCGGATTAAGATTGAGAATGATTGAATTTG